>JBIIPQ010000160.1:0-9418 GCA_044342535.1 Burkholderiaceae bacterium | reverse complement strand
CGGATTTGCGCGACACGCTGGTCCAGCAGCCGAACACCACGTCGACCTTGTCCTGGGTCAGCAGCTGGCGGCCCTTCTCGGCGAACAGCGGCCAGTTCGAGGCCGGGTCGACGATCACCGCCTCGAGCGGACGGCCCATCACGCCGCCCTTCGCGTTCATCTCCTCGATGGTCATGAGGACGGTGTTCTTCAGCGCGGTCTCGGAGATCGCCATCGTGCCCGACAGCGAGTGCAGCACGCCGACCTTGATCGGGGTCTTGTCCTGGGCGAACACCAGGTTCGAGGCGGTCAAGCCCGGAAGCGTGACGGCGGCGCCAGCAGTGGCGGCCTTGATGAAACTGCGACGTTGGGTCATCGGGGGTCCTTCTGTGAGCGGGGGGATGTGGATCTGTCGGCGGCGCGGTGCGACCGCACTCGGGGGACAGGATTCGCAACAACCGTGCCACCGATATCGATGGCAACTCGCACAGGCGCGGTGCGTGGTGCGCACCGCCGGACCCCGGGATGGGCGGGTCAGCCCACGGGATGGTGGACGGTCACCAGCTTGGTGCCGTCCGGGAAGGTCGCCTCGACCTGGATGTCCGGGATCATCTCCGGCACGCCGTCCATCACGTCCTCGCGGGTGAGCAGCGTGGTCCCGTAGTGCATCAGGTCGGCCACCGAGCGCCCGTCGCGAGCGCCCTCGAGGACCGCCGCGGTGATGTAGGCGATCGTCTCGGGGTAGTTGAGCTTCAGGCCGCGAGCACGCCGGCGCTCGGCGAGCAGTGCGGCGGTGAAGATCAGCAGCTTGTCCTTCTCTCGGGGCGACAGGTCCATCAGTGGTTCCGGTGGGTGCGGGCCGTCAGGTGGCCCAGATCCGGGGCGGCGCGCTCGCCGCGCCGAGGACGGCCGGACGCGCGCGCGCCCACAGCGACTGCGCGATACGCATCGCAACCTGCGAATCATCGGCGAGCAGTCGGGCACCGAGCAAGCCCGGCGTGGGCCGGGTCGCGCCGGCATCGAGGCGCGCGGCGCGCCCGTCCTCCGAGGCGCAGGCCTCGTCGAGCAGCGCACGCCAGGCGTCGCGCAGGTCGTCGTCGATGGCATCGGCCGGTGCCGCGGCCCACACCGTGCAGGCCACAGTGCGCCCGCCCCAACCCAGTGGCGAGGCGAACAGCCGGTCGCCGGCCTCGGCGGCGGTGTGCTCGGCCCAGCGCGCGCCGCCCTCGACCGACAGCGACAGACGCTGGTGCAGCGCGCCGGTCGCGAAGCGCTCGCCCATCGCCGCACGACCGAGCACCAGGCACTCCCAGCCGATCATCCGGGCGCAGGCGGCGAGCGTGAAGTCGATCGACTGCCGCACACGTGCCCGGTCGTACACGATGGCGGGCTGCGGCAGCCACTCCAGCGCGCCGCCCGCGCCCACCGATACCCGGGTTTGCGCGAGCGCAGCCTCGGCCGGGCTGCGGTACCACTTCTGCGCGCCGGGCGTCGTGCAGAGCACGCGCGCGCCGGCACCGAGCGCGACGTCGAGCTCGAGCCGGTCGCCGCCCACCAGCCCGCCCGGCGGATGCACGATCACCGCCTGGACGCGGCCGTCGGGCAGGGGCAGCGCCTTGATCAGCCGCAGCGGCCCCTCGTGCCGGTTGTGCACGAGGCGGGTCGCGCCGTCGCGCGCCTCGAAGCGCAGCGCCAGTCGCGCGAGCCAGCCGGCGGGGCGCGGCGCCGGCGTCGCGGGAACGGCGGCCATGCGGCTCAGGCGCGGAAGATCTTGCCGGGATTCATGATCCCGTCGGGGTCGAGCGCCCGCTTGATCCGGCGCATCAGGTCGACCGCGTCGTCGCCCGCTTCCTCGACGAGGTAGCCGATCTTGTGCAGGCCGATGCCGTGTTCGCCGGTGCAGGTACCGCCCATCGCGAGCGCGAGCCGCACGATCTCGTCGTTGAGCGCCTCGGCCAGCTCGATCTCGGCGGGATTCTCGGGGTCGATCAGCAAAATGGCGTGGAAGTTGCCATCGCCGACATGCCCGACGATCGCAGTCGGGCACGGCGCGCGATCGAGGATCGCGCGCGCGCCCTCGATCGACTCGGCCAGGCGGCTGATCGGCACACAGGTGTCGGTGGTCACGGCGCGGCAGCCCGGGCGGATCTGCAGCGCCGCGAAGTAGGCGTTGTGGCGCGCGTTCCAGAGGCGGGTGCGGTCCTCGGGGCGGTCCGCCCACTCGAAGTCGCGACCGCCGTGCGAGCGCGACACCTCCTGCACCGTCTCGGCCTGCTCGCGGGCCGAAGCCGTCGAGCCGTGGAACTCGAAGAACACCGTCGGCGCCTCGGGCAGCGTCGTCTTGGAGTGCGCGTTGATCGCGCGGATCATCACGTCGTCGACGAAGTCGCAGCGTGCCACCGGCACACCAAGCTGGATCGTCTCGATCACCGCGGCCACCGCGTCGGCGAGCGTGGGGAAGTGGCAGACCGCGGCGGTCATCGCCTCGGGCACCGGGTAGAGCCGCAGCGTCACCTCGGTGACGATGCCGAGCGTGCCCTCGGAGCCGACGAAGAGCCGGGTGAGGTCGTACCCAGCCGACGACTTGCGGGCCCGCGTGCCGGTGCGGATCACCTTGCCCTCGGCGGTGACGACCGTCAGCGCGAGCACGTTCTCGCGCATCGTGCCGTAGCGGACTGTCGTGGTGCCGGAGGCGCGCGTCGCAGCCATGCCGCCGAGCGACGCGTCGGCGCCCGGGTCGACCGGGAAGAAGAGCCCGGTGTCCTTGATCTCGGCGTTGAGCTGCTTGCGGGTGACGCCGGCCTGCACCGTACACAGCAGGTCTTCGCCTGCGATCTCGAGCACGCGGTTCATGCGCGAGACGTCGATCGTGAGCCCACCCTGCACCGCGAGCAGATGCCCCTCGAGCGAGGAGCCGACACCGAACGGGATGATCGGGAACCGGTGCTCGCGGCAGGCGAGCACCGCCTCGACCACGTCCTCGGTCGACTCGGCGAACACCACCGCATCGGGCGGCGTGACCGGAAACGGCGACTCGTCGCGGCCGTGGTGATCGCGCACCGCCAGCGCGGTGCTGAAGCGCTCGCCGAAGCGGGTGCGCAGGCGCTCGGCGAGGGCGTCGGGCAGCGGGCGCTTGAGGGCGGAGGTCAGGGCGTAGGGATGGTTCATGGCGGCAGGCGGTCGTGGGCCGGGGTCCATGGATGATACGCGCGGGACCGGCTCCGGCTGTGCCCCGCGAATGGAGCGAAACCGGACCGAGGCACGTTGCGCGGCAGCCGGTCGGACATCGCCGGGTCGCACGCTTGACTGCGGCCGTGGGACGGCATAGAACCGAGGCCATGACGCCCGACCTCGAAGCGACCCTCGAGCGCCTCGCCGCCGAGACGATGCCGTTCTACCGGATACCCGGCCTCGCGATCGCCGTGGTGCGCGACGGCGAGGTCGTGCTGCGGCGCGGCTTCGGCGTGCGCGATATCGCGACCGGGGAGCCGGTCACGCCGACCACCCGCTTTGCCGCCTGCTCGCTGACCAAGTCGTTCGCCGCGGCCGCGCTCGGCCTGTGGGTCGACGCGGGCCGCGTGCGCTGGGACACGCGCGTGCGCGAAGTGCTGCCCGAGTTCGGACTCGCCGACCCGGTCGCGGCCGAGCGCTGCACGCTGCGCGACCTGCTGCTCCACCGCAGCGGCCTCGGCCGGCACGACATCGTCTGGTCGGCGGGCGACCGCGATCCGGCGGCGATGCTCGCCGCCCTGCCCCATCTGGCGCCGGTCCGCGAGTTCCGCGACGGCTGTGCGTACAGCAACCTCGGCTACCTGGTCGCGGGGCTCGCCGTCGAGCGGCTCGCCGGGCGGCCGTGGGTTGACGAAGTCGCCGACCGGCTGCTCGGGCCCTCGGGCATGACGGGCGCAAGCTTCGCGTTCGACCGCCCGGCCGACGACGCGTGGCCGCACGTCGTCGTCGACGAGGCGCCGGTACGCGCTCAGCGAGAGCCGATCGCCGCGTCGCCCGCCGGCGGGCTCATCGCATCGGTGGACGACCTCGCGCGCTGGGCGGTCTTGCTGCTCGAGGCCGAGCGGGCCGGCGACGCGGCAGTGCTGCCCGCGGCGATAGTGCAAGAAATGACGAGGCCGCAGGTCTACGCCGAGCCGCCGTTGCATCCCGAGTTCGGCGACGCGCTGCACAACGGCCTCGGCCTGTGGCGCAACGGCTACCGCGGGGCGCGGCAGTGGGAGCACACCGGCTCGTGGGTCGGCTGGAGCACGATCCTCGCGATGCTGCCCGACCACCGTACCGGCGTCGTGGTGCTGAGCAACCGGAACGCGTCGCCGGTGCCCGCCATGCTCGCCTACGCGGTCCACGACGCGGTGCTCGGCCTGGAGCCGATCGACTGGTTCGGGCGGATCGCCCCGCTGCGCGAGAAGGCGCTGGCGGCCGCGCGGGGCGAGGCCGCCGCGCGCGACGCCGAGGACGCGGCGGCGGCGCAGACCGCACGCCCCCTGCGCGACTACGCGGGCGCCTACCGACACGCCGGCTACGGGACGATGCACCTGGCCGTCGACGGCGACGCGCTCGTCTGGTCGTTCGCCCGCTGGTCGGAGCGCCTGCGACAGGCGGGCGCCGACGTGTTCCGGCTGCCCGGGTACGCGGACCGGAGCTTCCCGGACCACCGGATCCTGTCGTTCGCCGCCGACGACGCGGGCCACATCGACCGGATCGAGGTCGCATTCGAGCCCGAGGTGCCGGCGGCGGTTTTCGTCCGCGTCGACCGGAGCTGACCGCACTCAGCGCCGCAGGCGACCGCGGCGCCGCCGGCGAGCCGCGCCGCCGTCAGAACCGCGTGCCGGTGAACCCGGCGGCTGCGAGCGTCGCCAGCACCTCGGCGACATGCGCCTCGCCGCGCGTCTGCACCACCACCTCGACCGCGGCCAGCTCGGCCGACAGCGCACCGAAGATCCGCTGGTGCTGGATCTCCTCGACGTTGGCGCCGGCCGCGGCCAGCGCGGCGGTCATCGCGGCGAGCGCGCCCGGCCGGTCGCGCACCTCGATGCGCAGGCGCGCGAGCCGTCCGCTGCGGACCATCTCGCGGCGCACGATCGCCGCCAGCAGCAGCGGATCGATGTTGCCGCCGCACAGCACCAGGCCCACGCGGCGGCCCGCGAAACGCGCCGGATGCGCGAGCAGCGCTGCGAGGCCCGCGGCGCCCGCGCCTTCGACGACGGTCTTCTCGATCTCGAGCAGCGTGACGATCGCATGCTCGATCTGTGCCTCGGTGACCAGCAGCAGGTCGGCCGCATGCGCGCGGACGATCCGCGAGGTGATCGTGCCCGGCAGTCCGACCGCGATGCCCTCGGCGATCGTGCCGGAGCCCTGCGGGTGCGTGGTCCCGTGGAAGGCGTCGTACATCGCCGGATAACGCTCGGTCTGCACGCCGATCACCTCGATGCCGGGCCGGCGGCCGTGCGCCGCGACCGCGACGCCGGCGAGCAGGCCGCCGCCGCCCACCGCGATCACCAGCGCGTCGAGCGTCGGCACCTCGTCGAGCATCTCGAGCGCGATCGTGCCCTGCCCGGCGATCACCTGCGGGTCGTCGTACGGATGCACGAAGACCAGCCCCTCGTCGCGGGCGAGCGCGAGGCCGCGCGTGCGGGCCTCCTCGAGGGTGTCGCCGTCGAGCACGATGCGCGGGCCGAACGCGCGCGTGGCCTCGACCTTCACGGACGGGGTGTGCCGCGGCATCACGAGGGTGGCCGGGATGCCGAGCCGGCGTGCATGCAACGCCACGCCCTGCGCATGATTGCCGGCGGACACCGCGAGCACGCCCCGGGCACGCTCGGCCTCGGTGAGCTGCGCGAGGCGGTTGAGCGCGCCGCGCTCCTTGAAGGACGCGGTGAACTGGAGGTTCTCGAACTTGAGCCAGACCTCGCAGCCGGCGATCGCCGACAGCGTCTCGCTGTGCAGACACGGGGTGCGCACGACGCGCCCGGCAAGCCGCGCCGCGGCCCGCCCGATGTCCTCCGGGGTGACGGTCTGGTCCATCGATGCAGCTTAGCAGCGGGCCCTGCGACGCCGCCCCGGGGACGCCCCGGGGCGGCGCAGCGCGTGCCGCTCAGCTGTCGAAGAACCAGCCATTGTCGACACGCGGCAGGAGTCGGTGAGGCTCGCGGCGCCGCGCTCCTTGAAGGACGCGGTGAACTGGAGGTTCTCGAACTTGAGCCGTGTCCGGCATCAGCCCCGAAGCCGGGATCAAGGCCAGGATCGCGACCCGCCGCCGCTCGCCGCCCGGCCGCGTTGACCCCCGGGTGCGTCCAAATGGGCGCCTTCGCGTCGTGCACTCCCCTGCCCGTAGACGGGTCAGCACCTTCGTCGCCCCAAACACCGTGCTGCGCCGAACAATAGACCGAACATGGAAGCTGACCCGGACGTGATCGAGGCACATAAACGGCTGGAGATCGCCACGACCCAACTGCCGGCCTTCCGGCGGGCTATGGAGCGCGCCGATACTACGAAGACGGCTTGCAGCGGCCGGAGACCGGAGCAACCGGCGCCCAGGAGATCCGAGTCGGCGGCTACACCGACACATCTGGCCCGATACCGTGACACGACGCTCGCACAATCGCGGCCGAAGCGATTCGCACCCTGATGCTCAAGTGAGGTGTTCCGCCAGAGCGAATTGTCGTCACGTGGCCGGCGCGAGGTCGGGACCTCGCTGACAACATGACGGAGACTGGACGCGCCATGAACCGTCGCGTCGCGCGCCTGCGTAACGTTGCGCCCGTGGGAGGCCTCGCGCCACGCGAGCTGCGGGCGCTTCTCCTCCTCGTTCGAGCCGTACCCATGGATCCCGCCGGCGTGCAAGTCCCGCGAGAGGGGGACAAGCCTTCGGCCAGCGCCGCGCTCAAACTTCCTCGGATGGTCAATCGATGCGATGGCAACGACGGGATCGAACAACCTACGAGGAGAGGACGGTGACAGGACTGAAGGACGAAGAGAATGCCACTAGGCGCCCCTTGGGCCAGAGGGTGACCGCCGCGGTGCTCGCGGTGGCGATGCTCGTGTCCGGATGCGGCGGCGCATTCAACGAGGCGGAGTCTTTGGAGAGCACCAGCTCTGTCGACCCGGGCGCGGCAAGGCTTGAACTCTCGCAGTTGAAGTGGACGACGTCCGAATTCACCATGGAAGATGAAGCGTCGAACGCTCCTGATGCGGTGGAAGAGATCGCGGGGAGCAGCGCGGCCCCGATGGAGAAGGCGGTCGGCAGCGAATGTGTGATTTCCAAGAGGATTCACGTCAGCAACTTGTCGGCAGCGCACAAGCGGAATCTCGTCACGCATTGGACCGAGAAGGATCCGGCGCGGCCAGGCCAGCTCCGCCCGAGGACGATCGATTCGCGTCATACCGACATGAAGCATGCGGAAGCGCATCATCATGCGTACCACCGGAAACACTTCCATCCCGGCGGTCACGCGGTTCACTACACGGCCAAGTTCAACGAGATCAACCACCAGACAAATTCTGCGAACTGGACGACCAGCATCCGCCTGCCGCTCGATCCGGTGAACTGCGGTCGCCATATCCGCAAGCTTAACCAGGTCGAAGCCGACCCATCCGCACCAGCTGAGAAGGAAGGGTTCCCCTGGGTGGGCACAGTGACTGCAATTGTGGTGGGAACAGTATTTTCGTTCGCGGGCAGTGCATTAGTCGCTGTCTATGCGACCGAAGCGGTTGCGCCCTGGGCAGCGGCCATCACAGGTTGCGTAGTCGGATTCATCGCGGGGGGCGCGGCCGCATATATGGATGGCAACCCGGGACATCACGAGGTGTACTTGGCAGGGAGTTTGATAAACTGCGTGTTTTCGTTTGTCGGCTCGTGGGGCGCGGCGTTTGGAAAGGCCGAGCGATTGGAAGCGAAGGCAGCAGCAGCAAGAGCAGCAGCAGCAGCGCTTGACGGAGTCGAAGCTGCGATTCCGGTGCAGTCGTACACCTCAGGCTTGCCTGACCCGACCGGCCTCACAGGCATTCCCGCCTACGCAACTGCAGTGGCTGCAAGGGCAGCGGGACCCGACGCACTTGGATTGCACTTACGCACTCATGCTTCGATAGCTGCAACGCGGTTGCGGGAAGCGGCTGCTGGTGGTGGGTTGCCCTGAACAACCCGAAGAACGAGCATTGATGCGGGTTTCGAAGCGATAGGCGTGCGCTGGATCTGCAGGAATGAAAAAATGTCGCCTGGTTTTCCTGCAGATCCGGCGCGGTTAGCGATGGGCCCGAAGGACACGAGCGAGCGCGTTTCGGACATGTTTCGCCAGACGCTGGTCGAACTGCTGAACCCGCGCCACGACAAGATCGCCCTCAGGCTGAATCAGCGACCCCGAAAGACGCTTGGGTTTCAGACACCGGCGTATAGACTAAGCGAAGCTGTTGCATCGACCGGTTGAACCCGCCGTCGCTTTTTTTAAGGTGTCGACATGCATCTTCAGCCGCGCGTTCTCCGCGCGCAGCCTGGACAGTTCCATCTGTTCTGGCGTCACCGGCTTGGCACCGGCCGCTGTCAGCTTGCCGGCAGCCGATGCTTTCACCCAGTTGCGCAGCGTCTGCTCAACCAGGCCAAGCTCCTTGGCGGCCAACACAATGCCCACCGCCTGCGCATGCTTGCCGGCCTGTTCCTTGAACTCGGTCGTGTACTCCTGCTTAGGTATCTTCTTCACTTCTCGTCCTTCGAGCCTCGATGATAACCATCGACCCTTGGAAGACGAAAAACAGCGGGCAGCTCATTCCTATCCGCCTGCGGGCGCGCGTCGGTGAAGGCCTGCTGCCCGACCGCACAGCACCGCTCGGCGACATCGCCGACGTCGTGGCGCGCGTCGGCGAGGCGGGCGACGGCTCGCCGCGCCTGCCGGGCGCCGCGATCTGCGCGATCGCGCTGATCGCCAATGGCCTGGGCGCGCTCGACGTCGCGCGCAACGCCGCAGGCGGGCTGCGGCTCGATTCGCTGCGGGACGGACCGCTCGACAAGAAGGGGGCCGGCTCCGGCATCCTCGACGCGAACGCGAGGGTGGTCCGTGCGGAACTCGACCGGCTCGAGGACGTCGCGAGCGACCGGGTCGACGCCGACGGCCGGCGCGAGCGCTGCCTCGCGCTCGACGACCTGCGTCGGATGATGGACGCGACCTTCGAACGCGCCGCCGAACGCCGTCGCGATCGCCCGGCTCGTGATGCCCGGCGAGCAGAAGATGGGCTGGATCATGACGATCCTGCTCGGCATCGGCGGCTCGTTCGTCGCCAGCTTCGCCGGCCAGTCGCTCGGCTGGTACCGGGCGGGCCAGGGGGCCGGCTGGATCGCGTCGGTGATCGGCGCGGTGGTGCTGCTCTACGCAGTGCAGAAGCTGCGCGGCGGCTCCTCGACGAAGGCCTGAGTAACTGTGTCTCCTGTCAAGCGATA
>JBIIPQ010000196.1:0-7996 GCA_044342535.1 Burkholderiaceae bacterium | reverse complement strand
GTCGGGCGCCAGCACCTGCGTCATCCGCAGCCGCAGGTCCTGCGACTGGAGCTGCGCCTGCGCCGACTGCACGCGGGCCTGCGCCGAGGCGAGGCGGGCCTGAGTAACTGTGTCTCCTGTCAAGCGATAGTGGGTTTGGGATGATCGATCAGATGGTCACGGGCGATGGCATTGAGGTGGGTGATCAGCTTGCGCATGCAGGCGATCAGGGCCACCTTTTTAGGCTTGCCGGCGGCCACCAGGCGCTCGTAGAACGCGCGGATCGGTGCGTTATGGCGGGTGGCGGTGAGGGTGGCCATGTACAGCGCCCGGCGGACCTCGAAGCGCCCGCCGCTGATGCGTCGTCGCCCGCGGCTCTGACCCGAGTCTCGGGCGTAGGGCGCCACACCGACCAGCGCGCTGATCTCGCGCCGGTTGAGCCGCCCCAACTCGGGCAGCTCGGCGATCAGCGTAGCGGCGGCAACCTTTCCGATGCCAGCCACTCCCTGGAGCAGTCTCGCCATCTGTGCATGGTGCGCCTCGACGTGACGGGCCATCTCGGCCTCGAGGTCGTCGAGCTGGCGTTTGATCGCCTCGATCATCGCCTCGATGCTGGGGCGCGCAACGGGCCGCGCCAGGCGCAGCCGCTGGCGCTCGGAGAGCTGCATGGCGACCAGCTGGCGCCGGCGCGTGACGAGCGCGGCCAGATCCTGCTGCTCGGGCTCGGAGAGCGGGCGGATGAAGCGCTCGCAATCGGGCCTGCGGGCGAGCACGCAGGCGAACTCGGCCAGCGTGGCCGCGTCGATCCGGTCAGTCTTGGCCAACCGTTGCATGGCACGTGCGAAGTCGCGCGCCATGCGCGGGTTGATCACCGCAACCCGCAGGCCGGCCGCCTGCAGCGCACAGGCGAGTGCCGCCTCGTAGCCACCGGTGGCCTCCATCAGCACCAGCCCCGGGGCCAGGCGCGCCAGCCCGTCGGCCAGCGCGCTGTGGCCGTCGGCGTCGTTGGGAACCTGAGCCAAGGCGCTCGGCAGTTCGATGCCGATCGCCGCCACATCGACGTGCGTGCTTGCGACGTCGATACCCACCATCACGGATGATCCAGACATGGTCTTCTTAACCCCTGCTTGTGAATGCGAACTCACGCCAAGGCGCGGCTCCGCTAACTGTTCGGGCATCGGGAAGACCAGCACGGGGGCCGTGCGCAATGTACTCAGGCACGAACTCGACGGCTTCGCCGTCGGCTCCAGCGGCAATCAGGCTGCACGGTCCGGTCCGGTCACCTCTTCGGTGATCAGACTTTACCGCGCTGGTCTGGCCTGAACATACAAGCGGCGCGCGGCTCGACTGCCGCGTCAGTCGGGCCGCCGGATCGAACGCTGCGGGGTGAGGCCCCGCGCGACCCGGTGCGTCGCGACCGGAGACGGGCTCATCACGGCGATGATCTGCCCCGGCTTCAGCGCGCCCGACTGGAAGCCCTCCTCGTCGATCGCGTGGACGCGGTCGATGAACGCACGGTCGGACGCCGACTGCGGATCGAAGTGGTGCCCGAACGCACGATCGACGAACGGCGCGATCACGTTGGCGAACGCGACGAACAACGGGAAGTCGAACCGCTCGACGAGCAGCGGCAGGATGTCCTGCGCGCGGATGCCCTCGAAGCCTTCGGTGGAACAGTCGTGGTTCACGTACTCGGGCTCGTGCCGACTCAATAGGACGTTGTAGCGGCAGCGCTCCGGCAACTCGCGCCAGAGCGCCTGCACCCGTTCGAGGGCCTCGGGCCACCGCTGATGGCCGTTGCGGCCGATGATGTCGGAGACGACGAATCGCCCGCCTTCGGGCAGCGAGGCCTTGATCCCGTCGAACAGGCCCTCGAGATTGACGACGTGGTGCAACGAGTGACTCGCCATCGCGGCGGAGTAGGCGCCGTGCGGGCGCCACGCGTTGAAGTCGCCCTCGACGAACTCGACGAGGTCGGTCACGCCGGCCGCGGCGGCGTGTTCGCGCCCGCGGGCCAGCATGTGCGGATTGAGCTCGAGGCACTCGAGGGTGAAGGACTGCAGGCCCATCGCTCGCAGACGCGTCGCAACCCGCACCTCGAGGTCGCAGTTGCCCGAGCCGATGCTGACGAAGCGCGCCGGAACGTCGCAACGCCGGGCCGACTCGAACAGGTGCTCCGCGAAGAATCCGTCGATGTCGTGGATGCCGCACTCGTCGAACAGCGGCCTTAGGTGGGTGTTCGACCAGTAGTGGAAGATCGGCGGCAGTGCGTGTACATCCAAGTCCTTGAAAATCTCGATCTCGCGCTCGAGCTTGGCACGGTAGTCGCGATCGACTTCCAGTTCACCGAACCGGCGCAGCAGCGCGTCGTGCTCCTGCTCGAGGCGGGCCAGCCTCTGGCCGAGCGCGTCGCGCTGCTCCGCGAGGCGCTGGACCTCGCCCCGAAGCCGGTCGCGCTCGTCGACGACCCAGCCCATCACCGGCATGCTGCGCGCGATCGACTTGAGCACCGAAGGGTATGGCACGATACGGATTCTCGCTGTCGATTCAGGGAAACACAGTATAGACGGGCTTGGACGGTGTCGTGCGCGTGGTCGCCGCGGACGTGGTGTGCCCCACAGGCGGTACCTGGCGAGCGGATCGCAGCGCCCGCGCCACCCGCCTTCCGGGCGATCGACTGCTTCGTGCCGCCCGGCGTCGCGACGCTCGCCGGACCGCTGCTCGAGTCGGGCGTATCAGCGGCCGCGGCCGGCGGCCCGCCCCGAGCCGCGGCGCGCACGCCGACGAGGATGCCGATCGTCACCAGCGCGAGGCCGGCGACCAGGTTCAGCCCGAGCGGCTCGCCGAGGAAGATCACCGCGCCGGTGGCCGACAGGCCGGGCACCAGCGCGGTGAGCATCGTCGAGCGCACCGGGCCGAACGCGCGGATCATCGTCGCGAAGGTGATGCCCGAGACGACGACCGAGCCCACGCCCTGCCACAGGGCCCGGAAAGCGATCTCGCCGAGCGGCGCGGTCGCGATGCGGGTCTCGATCCACCCCGCGGCGCCGAGCGCGATCCAGGCAGGCAGTTAGGCGAGCGCGGCGTACGCGGTGGTCGCGATCGTCGCCTCGACCGGATCGAGCCGCTCGCGGCGCATCAGCACGGCATAAGTCGACCAGCTCGCCGACGCGACCAGGAACATCAGATCGCCCTTCCAGACGTCGCTGCAGTCGAAAGCGACGAGCAGCGAGGCCCCGCCGACCAGCGCGCCGCCGGCGAGGATCAGCGCAAGCGCGCCGAGCCGCGCGGCGGACAGGCGCTCGTGCAGCACGAGCACCGACAGCAGCGCGGTCCACATCGGCAGCATGCCGGGCAGCAGCGCCGAGCCGTGCGCGGCCGGCGCGTGCACGAAGCCCGCGGAGGCGAATACCGCTTAGCCGATGCCGCCGAACAGGCCGCAGGGCCCGGTGACGCGCGCGCCGAGCGGCGACATGCCAAGCCAGGAGGCGTCGTCGCGGCCCTGCGCTCGACGGCGCCGCACGAGCCACACGCCCCACGGCACGAGCACCAGCGCCGCGCCGGCGATCCGGAGGGCGACGATGTCCCAGGGAGTCAGCGACTTCAGCGCCATTGCGCGGGCAACGACGATGAAGGCGGTCCAGATCAGGACGGACGCGACCGCGGCCGCGATGCCGGCCGCGCGCGTGTCGATGCGCATCGGGCGGATTTTCCCCGCACGCGGTGCACGACCCGCGCGCGGGCGGCGCGGCGGGCCGGAACCGGAACGGCGTCGCGGCCCCGGTCACGCCACGGCCTGCCTATCGTCGCCGCCCGACATCCACCCGCAGCGAGGAGGCCCCCATGGCCCGACTGAAGGACAAGGTCTGCATCGTCACCGGCGCGACCAGCGGCATCCGCCGCCGTACCGCCGAGGTGTTCGCACAGGTGGTACCGCAGGGGCCGGCTGCTCGGGGTCCGGCTGCTGCCCCTGACGGGCCTATTGACGGCGCTTGAAGTTCCTATCTGCGCCCGAGCTCGTCACGCCGGTGCCGGGCGCGGTGCAGCGCGTGCTCGAGCGTCACCTGCTGGATGCGACAGGGCGTGTCGGAGGCGAAGGCCAGGGCCGACGGCATCCGGTCTGCCCAGCCGAAACACCGCAGGATCCACACCAGCGAGCCCATGTACGGCGAGCCGGTACCGAAGACATCGTCGAATGCCGCCACCGCGGTGCTGACGGTGCGCATCCGGCGGTTGCGACCGATCCCGCGGATCGCTCACTTCCTGAGCAGGCCCAGCCGCTCCAGCGTCCGGCGCTCAACCTCGTGCTGGGCGCGGATCCAGGCCGTGTAGTCCTCGGAAGACTGGTACCAGACCGGCTGGTTGTAGCGTTCGAGCGCCTTCAGGTGGGCGGGGTCCTCGAGCCCCTTCCTGAAGGCGTCGTGCAGCACCCTGACGAGCGCGGGCGGCGTGCCGGCCGGCGCGCCGATGCCGTAGGGGCCGGTCGCCGCGATCCCGTACCCGAGTTCCCTGAGCGTCGGAGCGTCGGGCCAGACCGCGGTGCGCTGCTCGGTGAAGGTCGCCAGGATGCGCACGCGCCCGGCTTCGGCCATCGGCACCGCACCGGTCGAGTCCATCGCGACATCGACATGACCGCCGATCAGCGCTGCCAGCATGTCGGCGCTGCCCTTGAACGGCACGTGCGTCAGTGACCACTTCTGCGTGCCGGCCAGTTCCTCCATCGCCATGTGCACCGAGCTGCCGACACCGTGCGAGCCGTAGGTGACCTTGCCCGGGTTGGCGGCGATGTGCGCGGCGAGCTCGCGCAGGGTCTTCCACGGTGCATCGGCCTTCACCACGACCGCGAACACGTATCCGGTGAGGCCGATCACGTACTGCACGTCCCGCAGCGGGTTCCAGGAGGTGGCCTCCATCTGCGAGACGCGCAGCCCGGTGACCGGGGTCATCGCGACCGTATAGCCATCGGGGCGCGCGGTGGCGAGCGCCGCGTAGCCGAGCGTGCCGGCCGCGCCCGGACGGTTCTCGACGACCACCGCCTGCCCGAGATGCTTCGAAGTGGCCTCGGCCAGCGCGCGCGCGGTCACGTCGGTCGGCCCGCCCGCGGGAAAGGTGACGATCAGCCTGACCGGGGCATTCGGGAAGGCCGCCTGCGCACGCACGACGGGCGCGGCGGCGAGTCCGGCAGCGGCGCAACCGGCCTGCAGGAAAGAACGACGATCCATGAAGGTCTCCTCCTCGAGTGCGTTCGCGCGAGTGTAATGGACGCCCTGATCACCCGGGCCGGGTGTCCCCGCCGCCCCCGGAGCGATGGCCCTTGCCTCCCCGCTGGGCACCCGGGCACGCGCGAATTCATCCCCGCCCGCACACATGCGCCCGGGCCGCCCTGGGGTTGCTCCGGGATCGGTACCGACAGACCCGATCATCGGCATCTCCGACCCCATCGCGGCCGATGTGTGAGGGCGTTTGAAATTCCGATCCGCGTGAGCCCCAAGGTAAGGGAACAAGCCCGCAAGCGCTGCGTGTTGCGCCGCGCCTTGGGGGCGAGCAGCCCCGATGCTGCGGCCTTGGACCGTCGAGCATGCTCAGGCCATGCGTCGCTGGTTCGCTTCGATGGCCGCACGCAGGGTCTTCACCGTCGCAGGCCGAATCGCATGGCGCTTCGCGCTCGCGACAAAGGTTTGCGCCACGGCCAATGCCCGGTCCAACGCAGCCTGTGCGAACGCGGCATCAACGCCACCTTGCCGCGCAAGGTCCAGCATTTTTGCGCGCGTGATGTTGCGGCCTTCGCCACAGACATCCATCTGATGCTCGCCACCCGGCCCTTCGCAGTACGTCAGGTCGTAGCACGGCGCGAGCCGCCAGACGCGGTCCCGCCCCATCCGGTAGGAGAGGTTCTTCGCATGGTCGTCGCGGTTGTTGAACACGACGTTGAACACGGCGCGCTCGAACGCCTTGTCGACCTCGAGCTGGCTGCGGGTGAAGAACCGCGTCGCACGCAGGAAGGTGAGGTAGTCCACCGACGAGGGCAGGCGGAAGTTCGCATGCATGAGCCCCGCGAGGGTGTGCACCGGCACGCGCATCCCGTCTTCGACGTCGAAGCGCTCGATGCCGAAGCCCGCAAGCCTCTTGTCCAGGTCGAAGTGGCGGGTCGCTGGCATGTCGAGGCCGATCGCGCCGGCGAGTTCCGCATACAGCGCCTCGATGGCGCAGACCTCCTTGTGCTCGTCCTGGGCCTGGAACTTCACCAGCCATGCCGCGGAGCCCTCGAACGGGGTGGTGCTCATGAAGCCAGTGGCCGGGTTGTAGTGCACCAGGACTTTGGGACGCGCACCATGGGGCGAGCCACCCATCACAGCCAGGGCCCGCAGCGCGTCAGTGTCCCTGCCCGCAATGATGACTCGGGCCTGCTGAGCCCACTCCAGCAGCTGCACGTCCTCGGCCGGCAGATCCATCTTCTGCGAGGGCTCGAAGGTCAGCGCCCCGAGCGCGCGGCCATTGATGAACGCCAGCCGGTCCAACGGTGACACGCTGGAGGGATCGCGGCCATTCTTGCGAAACAGCCGGTCCATCAACAGCAGCCCCCAGCCATCGGGCAGAGCATCCGACACGAGCCCGGGCAGGCGCATCTGGTGGGCGGGGAAGTCGCCATAGGCCAGTGCGCGCAGGGCGAGATTCCGGGGCGACAGCTCCAACCCTCTATGCAGCGCTTCCGCGGAATACTCGAAGAGCAGACGCTGACCATCATCGGCCAGCGTGCCCAGCAGCCAACGCTCTCCCCAGCCTTCGTAGCAGACGGAAATCTTCTTCATGGGTCAGGCCTTGGTGTTCCGCACGCTGGCGGCACTGGGGGCGCCAGTGCCACCGGCGCCACCCGTGGCCCTGGGCTTGCGTGGCGCCCGCTGGCGCTGCGCGCGCTGGGCCTGCTCCATCTGAGCAATCGAGCGGACCTCCAGCACGAATGCTCGCTGCAGGTCCTGGGTCAGCCCTAGCGCCTGCACCACGCGAATCATCGAGCCCACGGTGCTCTGGCCCTTCTTCTCCAACGCCTTGACCGTGCCCGCAGACACGCCGGCCCGCAGCGCCAACTCCGACTGCTGAAGCCCCTGTGCCAGACGGGCAGCCTTCAGTCGGCGGGCCAATTCCTGGGCGATTTCATCGGCAGTTGCAAAGCTGAAGTCCAGCACGCTGTCTCTTAATACGATTGATGACACTTAACAGAAAGCATGATGATCGTTATGGTGCAACGAATCGGCTTTAGCCTGAGTGGGCCGGACAGAATAATGCTTATTAAGCACCGATAGGCGATTTAGCGGTAAGAAAGCTGATCAAAACTTCATAGGGGAGGCGCGTACGCTCCGACCCCTGCAGGCAGGGGCGATGACGTATCGCATCGCCTTCAGCCCGCGCGCCGGACGCAGGCCGCTGACCCTGAGCGGGGCAATGCCGCGCGGGGCCGCAGCCCGCCAGTGGCAGTGCGCCGACATCGATGGGTTCGGCCTTCACGCCTCGGTGCGGATCGAAGCACACGATCACAAGCGGCTGGAGCGGCTCTGCCGATCCATCACGCGACCGGCGCTGTCGGACGAGCGCATCCAGGTGAACTCGGCAGGGCAGGTGGCGCTCAGGCTCGAGACGCCGTGGCGAGATGGGACGACGCACCTGGGCTGGGCGCGGCTGCTCGAGCGCGCATTCGACATCGACCTGCGGCGCTGAACGAGCTGCGGCGCCGGGGAGCTGTAGATCATCGCGGCGATCCTGCAGCCTGCGGCGATCGAGAAGATCCTCACCCACCCGGGGTTGGACCCCCGGCCGCCGTCCCGGGGGACGGGCGAGCGAGGCGGGGCACGCGAGCCACGCGTTCGCTGCCGGCCGAGAAGCGCGCCATCCGGGGCGCGCGCCACGGGCTAGCGCACCAGCGCTGCAGCCGGGATGGCGCTGCCCGCCAAGCTGCTGAAGCTGCGTCGCGTGCCGTGATGCCGCGCGAGTGAGCGGCGCGGTCGCCACTTCTTTCTGCAAG
>JBIIPQ010000268.1:0-6018 GCA_044342535.1 Burkholderiaceae bacterium | reverse complement strand
CACCAGCCGTCGATGTACCAGCCGATGTGCTTGCGCGCGATCCGCGGGCCCTGCAGCTCGCCGTAGAACGCGTAGTGGTCGACCAGGTGACCGCGCAGCACGGTCCGGATCTCGTCGAGCCCGGGCGGCGCGAGCCGCTCGCCCGTCCGAAGGAAGTGGTCGATCTCGCGGAAGATCCAGGGCCGGCCCTGGGCGGCCCGGCCGATCATCACCGCGTCGGCGCCGGTGCGCGCGAGCACGAACGCGGCCTTGGCCGGGGAGTCGATGTCGCCGTTGGCCACCACCGGTACGCCGACCGCACGCTTGACCTCGGCGATGGTGTCGTACTCGGCCTGGCCGCCGAACGCGCAGGCCCGGGTGCGCCCGTGCACGGTGATCATCGCCGCGCCCGCCGACTCCAGCGCGCGGGCCAGCGCCACCGCGTTGCGGCACGCGGGCGACGGGCCGGTGCGCAGCTTCACCGTCACCGGCACGTCGACCGCCGCGGCGACCGCGGCCACGATCGCGATCGCCAGGGGCTCGTCGGCCATCAGTGCCGAGCCGGCGGCGACGTCGCAGACCTTCTTGGCCGGACAGCCCATGTTGATGTCGATCACCTGGGCGCCGCGATCGACGTTGAAGCGGGCGGCCTCGGCCATCATCGACGGGTCGGCGCCGGCGATCTGCACCGCCTTCGGCGCCGGCTCGCCGTCATGGTTCAGGCGCCTTGCGGTCTTCACCGAGGCCCACAGCCGGGGGTTCGACGCGGCCATCTCCGAGACCGCGTAGCCCGCGCCCAGCGACCGGCACAGCTGCCTGAACGGCCGGTCCGTGACGCCGGCCATGGGCGCGACGAACACGTTGTTGGGCAACCGGTACGGGCCGAGGAACATGGCGGAGGGCGGGCGGGCCTCGCGGCGGATCGCGCGGCTTGATGGGGACGGGCCAAGGGGGGAGCGGATTCTAGCGAAAATCGGCCTGCACAAGAAGCAGGCAGTGCGACCCCGTTCCGAAGCCGGAGAGGGTGAGCGGACGCTATCGTGGCGGGCCGCCGCGGTGCCCGTGCCGCGCCGCGCGCCCGGCGAGGCTTCCGGACGGTCTCAGCGGTGCCCGAACATCAGGTGCAGCGCGAGCGGGCGTCGCAGCGTCCCGATCGTGTCGAGCGCCGCCAGCAGGGGCGACTGCAGCGGGCGGGCGAGCGGCCAGGTGAAGCTCGCCGCCATCAGGTCGGTCAGCCCGATCGTGACCGAGCGGTCGAGACGCCGGCCGCGGCGCCAGGCGTCCAGAGCCTGCGGCAGGGGCGCCGCGCGCAGGCGCACCGGCGCGAGCGCGCAGGCGAGCTCGAACGCATCGCGCAGGCCGAGGTTCAGCCCCTGGCCGGCAACCGGATGCAGCGACTGCGCGGCGTTGCCGATCCAGACATCGGCGCCCTCGAGCACGCTGCGTCGCGCCCGGCGCGCGAGCGGTGCGACCGCGAGCGGTCCCTCGACCGCGAGCGGGCCGAGCGCCTCGCCGAAGCGCTCGCGAAGCGCGCCCGACAGCGTGGCCGGCCCCGCCTCGCGACGGGCCTCGCAGCGCTCGGCGCGGTCGCACCAGACCATCGTCCAGCGCCCCGGCTCGGGCAGCGGCAGCAGGGCGAGCGGGCCGTCGGGCGTGAAGCGCTCGAAGGCGGTGCCGTGCAGCGCGGGCGGCGCCTGCGGGGCGCAGACCTCGCCGAGCAGCGCCGACTGGCCGAAGTCCCGGGTGTCCGCATCCTCGCCCGCGTCGCCCTCGGCATGCACCCGCAGCGCCGCGGGCGCGTCCGCCGCGGGCGGCGGCGCCCACCGGTGCACGCGGGCCGCTGCGCGCAGCGCCTGCGTCAGCGGGCCGTAGCGCACCACCGCCCCGAGCGCCGGCATCCCGAGGTCGGCCGCGACGATGCGCGTGCGCCCGGCATGTCCGCGCAGCGACACCTCGACGCGGTCGATGCGGCCGGCGGGCGGCAGCGCGACGATGCGCTCGAGCAGCTGGCGTGACCCCTGGGAAATGGCGAGGGTGCGCGCGGCGAGCGATGCGGGCACCGCCAGGTCCGCGTCGGGCGGCGGGTCGAGCGCGAGGCCCGCGGCCGGCACGCCGCGGCGCACGAGGAAGAGCGCGAAGGCCAGCGCGACCGGCCCCGAGCCGGCGATGTGCCAGCAGGGGTCGGCCCGGGGCGGGGTGGCGCCTGCGCTCATCGCGCCCGCATCAGCGCCTCGATGTCGGCGGCGGCCTTGGGCACGTCGCCGGTGATGATCTCGCAGCCGGTGGCGGTGACCACGGCATCGTCCTCGATCCGGATGCCGATGTCGCGATAGGCCTCGGGCACGTCGTCTGCAGCGCGCACGTAGAGGCCCGGCTCGACGGTCAGCACCATGCCGGGCCGCAGCACCCGCCAGGGCTTGTCGCCGCCGGCCGGTGCCGGCTCGCCCGGCTCGCGGTACTCGCCGCAGTCGTGCACGTCCATGCCCAGCCAGTGGCCGGTGCGGTGCATGTAGAAGCGCCGGTAGGCGCCGCTCTCGAGCACGCCGTCGAGCGTGCCGGCGAGCAGCTTCGCGTCGATCATGCCCTGCGCCAGCACGCGCACCGCCGCGTCGTGCGGGTCGGTGAAGCGCGCGCCGGGCCGGGTCGCGTCGATGGCGGCCGCCTGGGCGGCGAGCACGACGTCGTAGAGCTCGCGCTGCGGGCCGCTGAAGCGGCCGTTGACCGGCCAGGTGCGGGTGATGTCGGACGCGTAGCCGTCGAGCTCGCAGCCGGCGTCGATCAGCAGCAGCTCGCCGTCGTGCAGCACGGCGTCGTTCTCGCGGTAGTGCAGCACGCAGGCGTTGCGCCCGCCGGCAACGATCGAGCCGTAGGCCGGGAACTGCGAGCCGTTGCGGCGGAACTCGTGCAGCAGCTCGGCCTCGATCTCGAACTCGCGCAGGCCGGGCGCGGTCGCGCGCATCGCGCGGACGTGGGCGTGCGCCGAGATCCGCGCGGCGCGACGCATCGTGTCGAGCTCGGTGTCGTCCTTGACGAGGCGCATCTCGTCGAGCAGCGCGTGCACGTTCCAGGCCGCACCCGGGGCGCCGACGCCGGCCCGCGCCTGGCCGCGCACCGCCGACAGCCAGCGCTGCATCTGCGCGTCGGTGGCGCTCGATTCGGCGAGCGCGCAGAAGACCGCGGGCGCATCGGCGAGCAGGCCGGGCATCGCCTCGTCCAGGCTCGCGAACGAGCGTGCCTCGTCGAAGCCGAAGCGCTCGGCGGCCGCCGCCGGGCCGTGCCTGAAGCCGTCCCAGATCTCGCGTTCCTCGTTCTTGTCTCGGCAGAACAGGATCGAGCGTGGCGTGGCGCCGCGCGCATCGACGACGACCACCGCCTCGGGCTCGGGGAAGCCGCTGAGGTAGTAGAAGTAGCTGTCGGGCCGATACGGATAGTCGGTGTCGCGGTTGCGCGGCACCTCGGGCGCGGTCGCGATCACGGCGACGCCGCCGCCACGGGCGCGCATCGATTCGGCCAGCCGTTGCCGGCGCGTCTTGAAGGGCGTGGGGGACGCAGTGTCGGTCATCATGCGGGTTCCAGTGAGGCGTCTAGGTCGGCGAGTCGCTGCGGCGTGCCCACGTCGACCCATCGGCCGAGGTGGCGCTCGGCGCCGGCGCGCCGGGCGGCGGCCGCGCCGCGCAGCAGCGGGGCGAGTTTCGCGGGGGCGCCGCGGGCGATGCCCGCGAAGAGGGTGGGGCGGTACAGGCCGATGCCGGCGAAGGTCAGCCGCGGCGAACCGGGCGTGTCCGTCAGCCGGCCGCAGTCGAGCGTGAAGTCGCCGTTCGGGTTGTGCTCGGGATTGTCGACGAGCACGCACCAGGCGTCCCAGCCGCAGGCGTCGAGCTGCGCGGCGATCGGGCCGGCACGCCGGGGGTCCCAGTCGCACCAGACGTCGCCGTTGACGACCAGGAACGGCGCCTCGCCCAGCAGCGGCAGCGCGTTCGCGATGCCGCCCGCGGTCTCGAGCGCCTGGCCCTCGGGCGAATAGCGGATCGACAGGCCCCAGGCCGAGCCATCGCCCAGGACGCGCTCGATCTCGTGGCCGAGCCAGGCATGGTTGATCACCACCTCGCGCACGCCCGCCGCGGCGAGGCGCTCGAGGTGCCAGACGATCAGCGGCCGCCCGCCCGCGCGCAGCAGTGGCTTGGGGCAGGTGTCGGTCAGGGGCCGCATCCGTTCGCCTCGGCCCGCGGCCAGGATCATCGCGCGCATCGGCGGGGCGGCCTCAGAAGGTGTAGCCGACGCCGGGCGCGTCGCCCTCGATCCGGTCGATCAGACGCGCGAGCGGTCCGAGCCCGTTGTAGCGCACGGCCACGGCGCGCACGTAGCGCAGCACCCGGGGCAGGTCGGCGAGATAGCGGTCCTTGCCGTCGCGGTGGTACAGCCGCGCGAAGATGCCGAGCACCTTCAGGTGCCGCTGCAGGCCCATCCACTCGACGTCGCGGTAGAAGTCGCCGAACTGCTCGGGCATCGGCAGGCCGGCGGCGCGGGCGCGCTCCCAGTAGCGGATCGTCCAGTCGAGGACCTGCTCCTCCTCCCAGCGCACGTACGCATCGCGCAGCAGCGAGACCAGGTCGTAGGTGATCGGGCCGAAGACCGCGTCCTGGAAGTCGAGGATGCCCGGATTGCGCGTGCCCGGCAGCAGCATCAGGTTGCGCGAGTGGTAGTCGCGGTGCACGTGGACGCGCGACTGCGACAGCGTGGCGTCGAGGATCGCCTCGAAGGCCTGGTCGAGCACCGCACGCTCGGCGGGTGCGAGCACGATGCCCTTGTGGCGCTCGATGTACCAGTCTGGGAAGAGCTGCAGTTCGCGCAGCAGCAGCGCGCGATCGTAGGGCGGGAAGTCGTCCGCGCCGCCGGCCGACTGCATCGTGACCAGCGCGCCGATCGCGTCGGCATAGAGCGCCGGCGCGGTCGCGTCGTCGAGCACGGACAGGTAGGTGGTCGAGCCGAAGTCCTCGAGCAGCAGGAAGCCGCGGGGCAGGTCGGCCTCGACGATGCGCGGCACGCTCACGCCGCTGCGTCCGAGGACCTCGGCCGCGTGCACGAACGGGCGGCAGTCCTCCATGGGGGGCGGCGCATCCATCGCGACCAGGCTGCCGCCGAAGGCGGCGCCCGCGTCGACGCGGAAATACCTGCGGAAGCTCGCATCGTCGGAGGCGGGCCGCAGCGTGCCGAGGTCCAGGCCGTGGGCGGCCGGCAGCGCCTCGAGCCAGGCGCGGAGCAGTTCGAGTCGGGTGTCCATGCGTATCCGGGTGGCTCCCTATAATACGGGATCGAACTGCAGCGCCCCGGGGCGCCCCCGAAGCCGCCTCGAATGCGCCGCGCCTGTTCCGTTCCCGGTCCGCTCCTGCTCGCCGCGATGCTCGCCGCGCCGATGCCGGGCGTCCGTGCGCAGGACGTCGTCGGGCCGGACGGGAGCGCCGGCGCCCGGCTGCGGCTCGAGACCGAACTGCGCGAGTCGAACCTCGAGGCCGACGCGGCCCGTCCGACCTTCGCGCGCGGCGATTCGGTCGACGGTCGCCCCAACCGCGAGACCACCCTCGAGGGCAATGCGGAGGTGCGGCGCGGTGGCACCACGGTCCGCGGGGACCGGCTGACGATCTACGAGGCCGACGACGAGGTGGTCGCCGTGGGCAACGTGCGCGTCTCGCGCGAGGGCATGGTCTTCACCGGTCCCGAGGTCACGCTCAAGCTCGACGCCAACGAAGGCTCGTTCGCCTCCCCGCGGTACTACGTGCCCGCGACAGGCGCCCGCGGCGAGGCCGAGCGGGCCGACTTCCTCGGCCGCGGCGAGGTCGCGATGACCAACGCGACCTACACCACCTGCAAGCCCGACGATCCGGACTGGTACCTGCGGGCCGAGTCGTTCACCCTGGATCGCGCCAACGACGAGGGCTCCGCGCGCTGGGCCACGCTCTACGTCAAGGACCTGCCGGTCTTCAAGGCGCCGGCCGTGTCGTTCCCGCTCGGCGACGAGCGCCGCAGCGGCTTCCTCGCTCC
>JBIIPQ010000055.1:0-17445 GCA_044342535.1 Burkholderiaceae bacterium | reverse complement strand
AGCGCGCGTCGATCTGCCGCGCGCTGATCCACGAGCCGCGGATGCTGCTGCTCGACGAGCCGTTCGGTGCGCTCGACGCGTTCACCCGCGAGGAGCTCTGGAACGTGCTGCGCGACCTGTGGACCGTGCAGCGCTTCAACGTGATCCTGGTCACGCACGACCTGCGCGAGGCGGTCTATCTCGCCGACACCGTCTACGTGATGAGCAAGCGCCCGGGCCGCATCCTGGCGACCCGGCAGATCGACCTGCCGCGCCCGCGCGACCTCGAGATCACCTACACCGAGCCGTTCACCGCGCTGGTGCTCGAGCTGCGCGAGCGGATCGGCTCGATCCGCAAGAGCTGAGGACCCGACGATGGCCGCCCCCACCCCCACCGAGCGCGCTGCGCCGCTGCTGCTGCTCTTGGCGATCCTGATCGTCTGGGAGCTGCTGTGCCGCGGGCTGAACATCAGCGACTACATCCTGCCCTCGCCCTCGTCGATCATGGTGGCGCTGGTCGAGTACGCCGGTCCGATCATGACCAACGCGTGGCGCACCTTCTGGACGACGATGATCGGCTTCGCGATCTCGATCGTCGTGGGCGTGGCGCTCGGCTTCCTGATCGGCTCGTCGAAGTTCGCCTACTCGGCGATGTACCCGCTGATGACCGCGTTCAACGCGGTGCCCAAGGCCGCGCTCGTGCCGATCCTCGTGGTCTGGTTCGGCATCGGCGCGGGGCCGGCGATCCTCACCGCGTTCCTGATCTCGTTCTTCCCGATCATGGTGAACATCGCCACCGGGCTGGCCACGCTCGAACCCGAGCTCGAGGACGTGCTGCGGGTGCTCGGCGCCAAGCGGCTCGACGTGCTGCTGAAGGTCGGCCTGCCGCGCTCGATGCCGTACTTCTTCGCGTCGCTGAAGGTCGCGATCACGCTCGCGTTCGTGGGCACGACGGTCTCGGAGATGAGCGCCTCGAACGAGGGCATCGGCCAGCTGCTGCTGACCGCCGGCTCGCAGTCGCGCATGCCGCTCGCCTTCGCGGGGCTGGTGGTGATCGGCGCGATGGCGATGGCGATGTACGAGCTGTTCTCGTACATCGAGCGCCACACGACCGCATGGGCCCATCGCGGCCAGCATTCGTCGTGAGCGGCGAGCGGGACGCCGAGGACGCCGGCCCCGCCGAGCTCGCGGCGCTGCGAGAGGCGATCGACCTGGCGCGTGCGGCCCGCGCGGCGGGCCGCCATCCGTTCGGTGCGATGGTCGTCGCCGCCGACGGCCGCGTGCTCGCGCGCGCCGGCAACGAGTCCGCCACCGGCGAGGATCCGACGGCCCACGCCGAGACGCTCGCGATCCGGCAGGCCGCGGCCGCGCACGGCGGCACGGCGCTCGCCGGCGGCGCGCTGGTCACCAGCGCCGAGCCCTGCGCGATGTGCGCCGGCGCGGTGTACTGGGCGGGCCTGTCGAAGGTGGTCTACGGGCTGTCGGAGACACGGCTGCGCACGCTGACCGGTGCGCATCCCGAGAACCCGACCCTCGACCTGCCCTGCCGCGAGGTGTTCGCCCGCGGCCAGCGCCGCGTCGACGTGCTCGGGCCGCTGCTCGAGGACGAGGCCGCGGCCGTCCACGACGGGTTCTGGTCGGCGCGCTGAGCGCACCGGTTCGTCCTCGAACGGTCGTGAAATGCGAACGGCCCGCTCGCGCGGGCCGTCCTGTGTGTCCGGGCAACGGACGCGCGCCGCAGCGCGCGTCGGCCGATCAGAAGTGGAATTCGGCGACCAGGACCGGCACCGAGTTCTTGGAACCCGTCGAGCCCGACCGATTGCCGAACTTGTTCTTCCAGTACTCGTAGCCGATGCCGGCGAAGAACGTGCCCTTGTTCAGGCCGGCCAGCGTGCCGAGGTCCCACTGGACCGAGGTGCGCATCAGCGTCTCGGTCTCGGTCTCGACGCCGAAGCCATCCTTGCCCTTCGCGCCGGTGATCGCCATGAAGCCGGTGAACTTCGCCGGGGTGCCGAGGTTGAAGAACATGCCCCACAGCGCGCCGATCTGATAGGTCGTGTCGAACTGGACCTTCTTGCCGACGATGCCGTTGTTGTTGGTCTCGTTGTACGCCAGCAGGCTCAGGTCCAGGAAGCCCATCGGGATGTTGAGGTTCACGGTCGGGCCGATCAGCAGCTTCAGGGGCTTCGGCGCGAAGGCCGTGTCCTTGGTGCCGGCATCGAAGCCGAAGGTCAGCGAGAAGTCGCGGACCGGGCCCAGGTCGTACTTCATGCCCAAGGTCTTGGACGACGAGACCGAGCTGCGGTACGCGACGTAGAGTTCCTGCGCCTGGCTGGTGCTGTTGCGGTTCGCCGGGTCGTTCTCGAGCGAGCGCAGGATGTCGAGGGAGAAGAAGTTCGTGCCGTACTTGTACCCGCTGAAGTGAGCCAGCGTGTAGATGTTCTTCGGCACATCGGCGGCGATGCCCGGCTCGGCGTAGCCGTTGCTGTACCGGTAGCCGATCCAGGTGTCGCTGAAGTCGGCGGCGAAGGTGCTGCCGGTCGCGGCGATCAGGCCGGCTGCGACCAGGGAGGCGAGTTTCATCGGGGTTCTCCGGAAAGAGTGAGCTTCGAACAGGAAAGGACGGGCACGTATCGTCCCGCGCCGCAGCGGTGCATCGGCCCGATCGCGGTGCGGACGGCAGATTAAGGCAAGATGCGTTCCAAGCTGGACCATTCGGTGCGGTCCGGTGGAAGCCCCTTAGAATCCGGAACCACACGACGCACCGGATCACTCATGGGACACCGCCTCACGCAGATCGCCACCCGCACCGGCGACGACGGCACCACCGGCCTCGGCGACGGCAGCCGCACCCCCAAGGACAGCCTGCGCGTCGAGGCGATGGGCGACGTCGACGAGCTCAACTCCACGATCGGCGTGCTGCTGTGCGAGCCGCTGCCCGACGACGTCCGCGCCGCGCTCCTCGACATCCAGCACGACCTCTTCGACCTCGGCGGCGAGCTCTGCATCCCCGGCTTCGAGAACATCTCCGAGGCGCAGGTCGCCCGGCTCGACGATCTGCTCGCGCAGCACAACGCGACGCTGTCCCGGCTGCAGGAGTTCATCCTGCCCGGCGGCTCGCGCGCAGCCGCGATCGCGCATGTGGCGCGCACCGTCTGCCGCCGGGCCGAGCGCGTGGTCGTGGCGCTCGGTCATGCCGAAGCGGTGCGCCCGCTGTGCCGGCAGTACCTGAACCGGCTCTCCGACCTGATGTTCGTGCTCGCCCGGGTGCTCAACCGGCATGCGGGCGGCAGCGACGTGCTGTGGGAGAAGGGTCGCGCCAAGGGCTGAGGCGGCGCCCGAGGCCCCGGCGCCGACGCGCACGGATCCCGATCGCTCAGCCTGCGCGGCCGAGGACCTCCGACAGCTCGCCCGACAGCCCGGTCCAGCGTACGCCGGCATCGCGCGAGGCCGCCTGCGCATCGGCGCCGGACAGCGCCGCGGCGGCCCAGCGCGCGCCCGCCTGCACGCTGTCGATCACCGCCACCGGCACGCGCGGCGCGACCTGCTTGGCGATGCCGCCGAGCGCCGCACCGCCGATCACCAGCGCCGCAGTGCCCGGCCCGATCGCGGCCTGCAGCGCCCCGAGGATCTCGGCCGCGCCGCCGTCGGGCTGCTGCATCAGCTCCACGCCGCTCTTCTCGACGACGTGGATGCCCTCGAGCCCCTGCTGCAGGTCGTTGGCCGCGGCGAAGCGCTCGAGCATCGGCCGCCATGCGGCGCCGCCGGTCACGATGCCGTGCGGGCCACGCTCGGCGGCCTCGCGCAGCGCCGCCTCGGCCAGCCCCATCACCGGCACGCCGGCCGCCTCGCGCAGCGCCGCCACACCGGGGTCGCCGAAGCAGCCGATGCAGATCGCGTCGCAGCGCCCACCGCCCGCGACGAACGCGGCCCAGGCGTCGAGCACCGCATGCGCGGCGATCGCGTAGGCGGTCTCGGAGGCGATGTACGAGGCGCCGAAGCGTGCGGTCACCGTCACCAGTTCGACGTCCTCGCCCAGCAGCGGACGCATCACGCCGGCCATCAGGTCGGTGACCGAGGTGGAGGTGTTCGGATTGATCAGCAGCAGGGTGCTCACGTGTCGGTCCCGGGCGGCGGTGGCGGTGGGCGCGGGCCCATCGGACCGCGCGCGTCGCAGCATAGCGCCCCGCCCGGGCCGTCAGCGTGATCAGTAGGTCTTGTACGGCAGGAACTTGCCGCTCAGCACCACGTGCACGCGGTCGCCCTTGGGGTCCGGCTCGCGGGTGATGTCCATCGAGAAGTCGATCGCCGACATGATGCCGTCGCCGAATTCCTCGTGGATCAGCTCCTTGATGGTCATGCCGTAGACGCTGACGATCTCGTACCAGCGGTAGATCAGCGGGTCGGTGGGCACGGCGGTCGGCAGCGAACCCTTGTAGGGCACGACCTGCAGCCAGGCGATGTCGTCCTCGGAGAGGCCGAAGATGTCGCCGACCGTCTCGGCCTGCTTCGCGGTGAAGGTCATCTGGCCGAGGCAGCCGGCGGTGACCCACTCCTTGCTCTCGCCGACGGCCTTGGCCACGTCGGCCCATCTGATGCCCTTGCGGACCTTCGTCTCGACGATCTTGCGGGTGACGTCGTTGCGATCCATGTCTGTGGTCTCCAGTGTCGGATGCGTGGGGGATGTCGGGGTCGGCCGGGATCCCCGGCCGACGGGTTCAGCGAACCGCGTGCAGCCTCGGGGCGGGCACGGTCGGTACCGGATCGGGCAGGTCGGGCTCCAGCCCCGGCGAGACCTCGACCGGACCGCCCGAGGCGCCGGCGGCGGTGTCGACGCCGCCCTGCTGGATGAGCTTCGAGCGGTGCACGAGGAAGTCCACCAGGTGGTTGCGGATCTTGTAGAACTGCGGGTCGTGGTGGATGGTCAGGCGGGTGCGGTCGCGCGGCAGCGTGTTGCGCACCACCTCCGCGATCCGCGCGTTCGGTCCGTTGCTCATCAGCAGGATCCGGTCGGCGAGCAGGATCGCCTCGTCGACGTCGTGCGTGATCATGAACACCGTCTGATGCGTCTTGGCGCAGATCTTCAGCAGCTCGTCCTGGATCACGCCTCGGGTGAGCGCATCGAGCGCACCGAACGGCTCGTCGAGCAGCAGCATCTTCGGCTCGATCGCGAACGCGCGCGCGATGCCGACGCGCTGCTTCATGCCGCCCGACAGCTCGGCCGGCTTCTTGTGCTCGGCGCCCGACAGCCCGACCAGATCGATGAAGCGGCGCGCCTGCGCCTCGACCTTCGCGCGGTTCCACGAGGGCCAGCGCGAGCGCACCGCGAACGAGACGTTGCCCATCACCGTCATCCAGGGCATCAGCGCATGGCCCTGGAACACCACGCCCCGCTCGAGCCCCGGGCCCGAGACCTCGCGCCCGTCCATGAACACGAAGCCGCCCGAGGGCTGCTCGAGGCCGGCGAGCACGTTGAGGATGGTGGTCTTGCCGCAGCCGGAGTGGCCGATGATGCAGACGAATTCGCCCTTGGCGATGCCGAAGTCGACCTTGTCGAAGACGGTCAGATCGCCCTTCGAGGAGGGGAAGCGCTTGGCGAGCCCCTCGACGCGCAGGAAGGTGTCCTTCACGTTCATTCCTTCCAGGTCACGTATTGCTGCAGGCCCGCGAACGCCAGGTCGAGCAGCATGCCGACGACGCCGATCGTCAGGATCGCGAAGATCACGTTGGTCAGCGACAGGTTGTTCCACTCGTTCCAGACGAAGTAGCCGATACCGGTGCCGCCGACCAGCATCTCGGCCGCCACGATGACCAGCCAGGCGATGCCCATCGAGATGCGCATGCCGGTGAGGATCGTCGGCGCGGCCGCCGGCAGGATGACCTCGAAGGCGCGCCGGAACGGGCCGACCTCGAGGGTGCGCGCGACGTTGAGCCAGTCGCGTCTGACCGAGGCCACGCCGAATGCGGTGTTGATCAGCATCGGCCAGATCGAGCAGATGAAGATCACGAAGATGCCCGACGCCGAGGAGTCCTTGATCGTGTAGAGCGCGATCGGCATCCAGGCGAGCGGCGAGATCGGCTTGAGGACCTGGATGAACGGGTTGAGCGCCCGATAGAGCAGCGGCGACATGCCGATCATGAAGCCGACCGGGATCGCGACCAGCGCGGCGAGCAGGTAGCCCGCGCCCACCCGCAGCAGCGAGTGCCCGAGCTGGATGCCGATGCCCTTGTCGTTCGGGCCGTTGTCGTAGAACGGCGCCGACAGGTGCTTGGCCGTGGTCTCGGCCATCTGCACGAGCGTCGGCAGGCCGTCGGTCTTGACGGCGGAGCTCGCGGCCTTGCCCATCAGCTTGGCGTACTCGTCGTCGGCAGTGCTCGGCGCCGCGCCGCTCGGCGCGGTGGCGAGGTGCCAGGCGCCGAGCAACACGAAGAGGATGAGCAGCGACAGCGCGGCGGCCCGCAGGGAGAGGGAACGTTCCGGGTTCATCGCGGGCTCAGCTGCGCTTGATCGCGAAGCTGTCGACGTACTGCTGCGGCATCGCCGGATCGAACTCGCGGCCCATCACCTTGAACTTCCGGTAGCCGTTGTCCGGCGCCTTCTGGTCGAGCTCCTTCATGCGCTTCCTCGCGTCGGTCAGCAGGAACACCTGCTCGGCGATCTGCCTGTACGCGACGTCGCCCTTGACGTAGCCCCAGCGCTTCATCTGGGTCAGCATCCAGACCGCCATCGAGTACCACGGGATCGGGTCGAAGTCGGTGCGGTCCGGGACGTTCTTCACGCCGCCCAGGCCGTCCGCGAAGCGCCCGGTCAGCACCTGCTCGACGATGATCTCGGGCTGGTTGAGGTAGGCGGCGGGCGAGATCACCTTCGCGATCAGCGGCCGGTTCTTCGGGTCGCGCGCCATCGCGGCCGACTCGAGCACCGCGCGGTACAGCGCGGCGAAGGTGTTCGGGTTCTCCTTGATGAAGCCCTCGGAGGTGCCGAACGCGCAGCACGGGTGCCCGTCCCAGATGTCCTTGGACAGCACGTGGATGAAGCCGACCTCGTCGAAGACCGCGCGCTGGTTGAACGGATCGGGCCCGAGGAAGCCGTCGATGTTGCCGGCCCGCAGGTTGGCGACCATCTCGGCCGGCGGCGTCACGCGCAGCTGCACGTCCTTGTCCGGATCGAGGCCGTTCTCGGCCAGGTAGTAGCGCAGCAGGAAGTTGTGGATCGAGTACTCGAACGGGATCGCGAACCGGAAGCCCTTCCAGTCCTTCGGATCGCGCTTGTCCTTGTGCTTGACCGACAGCGTGATCGCCTGGCCGTTGATGTTCTGGATGGTCGCGACGCGCATCGGCGCTGCGACCGAGCCCAGGCCCATCGAGATCGCGACCGGCATCGGCGACAGGAAGTGCGAGGCGTCGTACTCCTTGTTGATCATGCGGTCGCGGATCAGCGCCCAGCCCGCGGTCTTCTGCAGCGAGACGGTCAGGCCCTGGCGCTTGTAGAAGCCGAGCGGCTCGGCCATGATCAGCGGCGTCGCGCAGGTGATCGGGATGAAGCCGATCTTCAGGTCGGTCTTCTCGAGCTTGCCCTTGTCCTGCGCCATCGCCTGCAGCGCGCCCAGCGGCAGCACCGAGGCGATCGCGGCGCGCGCGGTGTTGGCACCGACGGCGCGCAGGAAGCGGCGGCGCAGCGCGTCGTTCGGGAACAGCGCGCGCACCAGCGCGGTCTCGACCACGTCGTTGGACAGGCGCTCGGCGTCGACCACCGCACGCGACTGCGCGAGCGCGGCCTCGTCGTCGGCGGCATGCGGATCCGAGTCGCCGGGCGCGTGCACGGTGCCGCAGCGTCCGCAGGCGTGACCGAGGCGGCGATAGGCGTCGTAGGGGCGGTAGACGTTGGTCATGGAGGGGTTCCGTCGGAGGTCCGCCTCTCTTGCAAGGGGCGTGCCATCGCGGCGGTTGCGGGCGCCGATCGACGGCACCATGCGGTCGCGATCGCGCAATGTGAACCGATTGGTCACACAGCGCGCAGCGACGGACGGACGATCGCGACGATGCGCGGCGCAGGGCCCGCACATCGCCCCGCACGCGACAAGGGCATCGGCCCCGCGCCGGGGCGGCGCACGCACCGGGCCGGTCCGGACCTGTCGCGGTCGCACCGGCGCGGGTCGATGCCTGGACCGGCGTCGGGCACGGCGCGCGCGCTGCAGGACGCGCCCGGTGCGCCGCGCACCGTGGCATGCGGCTTGCGCATGAGCGGACCCCCTCCCCCTCCGCTGGAGCTGCGCCATGTCCGATCCCGTGCTGATCTCGTCCACCGACCTCGCGGCGCTGATGTCGTCCGAACGCGTCGTGCTCATCGACACGCGCGACCCCGAGGCCTACGCCTGCGGCCATCTTCCCGGCGCGGTGAACCTGCGCGAGATCTTCACCTTCCTCGCGACCTCGACCGCCGAGGGCCTGGGCGAGCTCAGGCAGACCTTCGCCGACGCGTTCGGCTCCGCCGGCCTGTCGGGCACCGAGACCGCGGTGCTGTACGAGGAGTCGATGAACAGCGGCTTCGGCCAGTCGTGCCGCGGCTATTTCCTGCTGTCGTGGCTCAGGTACCCGAAGGTCCGCATCCTGCACGGCGGCCTCGCGGGCTGGAAGGCTGCCGGCCTGCCGATCGACACCGCGCCGGTCTCGCCCGCGCCGGCGAGCTTCCCGCTGCCCGAGTCGATGGCCTCGCTGATGGTGACGAAGGCGGAGATGCTGGCCGCGCTCGACACCGACGTGGTGCTGCTCGACGTGCGCGACGTCGACGAGTGGATCGGCACCAGCTCTTCGCCCTACGGCCCGGACTTCGCTCCGCGCAAGGGCCGCATCCCCGGCGCCAAGTGGATCGAGTGGTACCGCTTCATGAAGCCCTCGGCCTCCGGCCCGATCTTCAAGAGCCCGTCGGAGATCCTCGCCGACTGCCGCACCGCCGGCATCTCGCCGAAGGACACGGTCTACCTGTACTGCTTCAAGGGCGCGCGTGCGTCGAACACCTACGTTGCGCTGAAGGAAGCCGGCTTCTCGGACGTCCGGATGTACTTCGGCTCGTGGAACGAGTGGTCGCGCGAGCCGGGGCTGCCGATCGAGAGCGGGTTCCCGTCGAACTGAGCGGGATGGGCGGCCGGTGCCCGCGCGGGGTGCCGGCCGCGATTCAGGCCGCCGGCCGCGAGTTCAGCGCGCGGTCCTCGCCTCCAGCATCGGCACCAGGCCCGAGGGGTTCAGCGCGAGGAACGACGGCTCGCGCTGCGCGCCGTCGCGTGCCACCTCACGCGGACCGCGCGTCGGCGAACACCGGGCGGATCGTCAGCGGCAGGCTCGGCGTCTTCACGACCCACACCGGGTCGCGCGCGACGTAGGGCTCGGGCCGGCCGACGATGGCACCGGCGATGGTCCGTGCCTGGCGGCCGATCGGCTCGACGGTGCAGCCGAGCCGGCCGTCGACCTCGGCGCAGTCGCCGAGCGCGAAGACGCGGCCGTCGGCACACGACAGCGTCCGTGGGTCGACGACGACGCCGCGTGCGACCGGCAGGCCGGCCCGACGCGCGAGCCGAAGCTCCGGCTCGATGCCGGCGGCGACCAGCCCGAGATCGAAGCGCCCGGCGTGCGAGGCGCCGCCCGCGTCCCAGACCAGGCCGACCTGCGCATCGTCGGCGGCCACGGCGCTCGGCACCAGCACCTCGCGGACCGCGGCGCCGCCCGAGAAGCGCACGCCGCGCGTGGCCAGCGCGTCGCGCAGCCGCGCGCCGGTGTCGGCATCGAGGCGCTCGGCGAGCGGCAGCGTGCGGGCTTCGATCAGCGTCACCTCGGCACCGGCGCCCGCGAAGTCGTCGGCCAGCTCGCAGCCGACCAGGCCCGCGCCGACGATCACCAGCCGCGGCATGCGCCGCTCGGCGAGCGCGCGCACGCGGGCCGCCTCGAAGGCCTCGCGCAGCCGTGCGTACGCGGCGAGGTCGTTGACCGAAAGCAGGCGTGAGGCGCCCGCACCGGGCAGCGCCGGACGGCGCGCGCGCGCACCGGTCGCCAGCACGACGTGTGCGCCGCGCACCGTGCCGCGGGTGGTGAGCACCCGGCCGCGGGCGACGTCGAACTCGAGCGCCCAGGCGTGTGCGAGCAGCCGCACGCCGAGCTCGTCGGCGAGCCCGGCACCGGTGCGCTCGGCCAGTGCCTGCGCATCGAGCCCGCGCGCGAGCGCGACCGACAGCATCGGCTTGGCGTACAGCGTGCCGTCGCAGGCGGTGACGAGCGTGATCGGGCCGCCCCAGCCGGCCTCGCGCAACGCGCGTGCGACCGACCAGCCCGCGGTGCCCGCACCGACCACCACCACGCCGTCACCGGACGGCCGCCGGGCGCGCGGTACCGCGGCCAAGGCACCCTGCCGCGGCGGTGCCGGCTCGATCGGCCGGAAATCGGCCTTGGTCACGCCGCAGACCGGGCAGCGCCAGTCCTCGGGGATGTCCTCGAAGCGCGTGCCGGGTGCCAGCCCGCTGTCCGCGTCGCCCCGGGCCTCGTCGTAGACGAGCCCGCAGGCCTCGCACAGCCAGCGCTCGAACGCCCGCGCCGCCTGGCTCATCGCACGCCCGCGCGCATCAGGCGGTCGAGTTCCTTGCGCAGGTGCTTGATCGCGGGCGTGACGATCGCGACGAAATAGCCCTCGCGCAGCCGGCGCTGCGCGGGCGAGGCGAGCGAGTAGCCACCGGCGCCGGTGTGCAGCATCGCGGACTGCGTGGCGCGCAGCGTGAGCTCGGAAGCCATGAGCCGTGCGGTCAGCACTTCGGCGAAGCGCGCATCCGCCGGATCGAGCACCGCCTCGGCGAGCACCGCGACGCGCTCGTGCAGCGCGCCGAGCTCGTCCTCGATCTGGTCGGGGCCGTCCTCGAGGAAGGCATTGACGTGGCCGAGCCGCAGGTTCGACTCGCGCATCAGCTCGACACAGCCCTCGACGATGCCGGCACCGATGCCGACCTGCATCAGCACGAAGCCGTTGCGGATGCGCTTCAACCACGGGCCGATCGGGTCGGCCAGCACATGGTCGTCCGGCACGAAGACCTCGTCGAAGGCCAGCCCGTAGGTGCCGGTGCCGTCCATCGCGAGGAAGGGCGGCACCTCGGTCATCGTCACGCCGGGCCCGTCGCAGCGTACCAGCGCCATCACCTCGACGCCGGCCCCGGTGCGCGGCGCGCCGTCCGGCCCCAGCGGCATGAACGCGGTGCCGAACACATGGCCGGGCCCGAGGTTCGACACCCAGGGCAGCCGGCCGGAGACCCGCCAGCCGCCGGGCACCCGCGTGCCCTGCAGCGCGAGCCGCTCGATCGACGCGAAGTACTTCATCGGGTTGGACATGCCGGTGCCGCCGAGCACCTCGCCGCTCGCCAGCCGCGGCAGCAGCTCGCGCCGCAGCGTGTCGGAGGCGCCCTGCTCGACATACCAGGCACAGGCGTCCTGGCACCAGCCCATGAACGCGCTCGAGCCGCAGCTGCGGCCGATCGCGGCGAGCGCGTCGATCGCGCCCGCCACGTCGCGGCGCCCGTCGGGGCGCTGCGTGGCGAGGTGGTGGCGGAACGCACCCTGCGCGCCGAGCGCACGCAGCGCGTTGCCGGGATACAGGCCGCGGTCGATGCGGCCGACGAGCGGGTCGAGCTCGCGCGTGACCGCGGCGGCCAGCGCCGCCGGGTCGATGCAGGCGAGTTCGGTGTCGATGGCACCCATGGCGTGTCCTTCCCGGTCCTCAGACCAGCGCGACGTCGGTCGGGATCGGGTTGCGGAAGCAGTTGGCCATCGGCGACGCGTAGTCGGCCTCGCGGACGATCTCGGCGAGCAGCTCGCGCGGCGCGTCGGCCTCGAGGATCACCTTGGCGCGCACGGCCTGGAAGCCCATCTGGAGCGGCGCCTTCTGCGCGCCGCCCGCGCCCCAGGCGGCCGGATTGCCGATGTCGCCCTCGAGCAGCACCTCCATCCTCGAGATGTTCACGCCCTTGTGCGTGGCGACGGCATGGATGCCGACACACAGGCAGCCGCCGAGCGCCGACAGCAGGATCTCGGACGGCGCGGGCGCGGTGTCCTGGCCGAACAGGTGCGGCGGCTCGTCGACCACCACCGGGGTGTGCGCGCCGACGTAGGTCAGCGAGCGGAACTGGCCGTCGTAGACCGTGCGGCTCTTGACCGTGCCGCGAGAGTCGGGGTTGTTGCGGCCCCGCTCGGCGAAGGCCGCGAGGCCGGTCGCGTCGATCGGTTTGACCCAGGTGGTCTCGACCACCGTTTGCGGCACTGCAGCCATGGCGAACGTCCTAGCGTGGGGTTGGATCGCCACACCTTTGCAATCGCCGTGCCACCTGCATGCCCGGCACCTGCCCGGCGTGCGAGATCCGCACCGCGTCGGCCTCGCGCGCCTGCCGGCCGTCAGCGGGCGCACACGGACGGTCGGCCGTACCCGACCGGGCGCCGCACAAATTGGACAGCCTGCGAACGGAATGTCGACAGATGCCGCGCGCTCAGTCGCCGGCCTGCGCCAGCTTCTCCAGCCGGTAGGTGAACTGCCGGCGGGTCATGCCGAGCATCTGCGCGGCCCGCGAGCGGTTGCCGCCCGCCCGGATCAGCGCGTCGCGTACCCGCTCGGCATCGCCGGCCACGACCGGCGCATAGGGCCGCACCAGTTCCGCGCCGACGGGCGCGGCCGTCGCCGATGGCAGCGACGCCGCCGAGGGCACGATGCGGGAATCCGCCTCGGGCGCCGGGTCGGCCGACACGTCGGGCTCGGCCAGCAGCTGCGCGGCGACGCTCGCCGCGTCGATCAGCGCGCCGTGGGTCATCAGCACCAGCCGCATCGCGACGCTCTGGAGCTGACGCACGTTGCCCGGCCACGGGTGGGCCTGCATCAGCTTCATCGCCGGCTCGCTGAACTGCACCGGTTCGCGCGACCAGGCGAGGCAGGCCTCGTGCGCGTAGTGGCGCACCAGCACCGGCACGTCCTGGAGGCGGTCACGCAGCGCCGGCAGCTGCAGCGGCAGCACCGAGAGCCGGTAGTACAGGTCGAGCCGGAAGGTGCCGCGGGCGACCGCCGCCGCGAGGTTGCGGTTGGTCGCGGCCACCACGCGCACGTCGAGCGGCAGCTCGCGGCGACTGCCGACGCGCACCACCACCCGGTCCTGCAGCACCCGCAGCAGCTTGGCCTGCATCGCCAGCGGCAGCTCGCCGACCTCGTCCAGGAACAACGTGCCGCCGTCGGCCTGCTCGAAACGCCCGGGCTGCGCGGTCACCGCGCCGGTGAAGGCGCCGCGCTCGTGGCCGAAGAACTCCGACTCGAACAGCGACTCCGGCACCGCGGCACAGTTGACCTTCACGAAGGGGCGCGCCGCGCGCGGGCTCGCCTGGTGGATGGCGCGCGCGAACAGCTCCTTGCCGGTCCCCGACTCGCCGAGCAGCAGCACGGTGAGCTCGCCGGTGGCGAGCCGGCGCGCCTGCGCGATCGCGCCGCGCAGCGCCGGCGAGTCGCCGAGGATCCCGAAGTTGGGCAGCTGGTGCCCGAGGCGCTCGCGCAGGTCGCGGTTCTCGGTCTCGAGGCGCTCGGTGCGGCGGCGCAGCTCGTCGTTCACGCGGATCACCTGCCCGAGCAGCGTGCCGACGGTCTGCAGCAGCTCGAGGTCGTCGTTGATGGCGCGCTTGCGGTGGCGCAGCCGGTGCGCGGCCAGCACGCCGCAGACCCGGTCGCCCTCGCGCAGCGGCACCGCGATGAAGGACACCGTCTCCTTCGGCAGCCGCGCGCGCTCGACCGAGCGGCCGAGGAAGTCGGGCTCGGTGTCGATGTCCTGCACCACCCGGGCGATGCCGGTGCGCAGCACCCCGCCGCAGACGCCCTCGCCTCGCGCGAACACGCCGCGCGCCGCCTCGTCGGCGGTCAGCCCGTACCAGTGGCGGATCCGCAGCGACTCGTCTGCGGCGTCCCAGAGCAGCACCCGGCCCCGGTTCAGGCCGACCCATTCGGACAGCAGGCGCAGCGTCTGGCGGATCACGAAGTTGGGCTCGACGCTGCGCCCGAGCAGCTTGCCGACCTCGCGGATCAGCAGCACCTCCTGCTGATGCCAGTCGACGGGGGCGGCGTCGAGCGCCGGGGCGAGCTCGGTCATCGTGTCTCCTCGGGGGGGGAGACCGACCCCAAGCAAAGTCGATGCCGGGTGAACAAAGTGTCCACGACGCCCCGAGATGAGGCGGTGCGCGCCGCCGGCTGGTGCGCCCGCCGGCACCGGCGAGGGTCGACCCGCAGGTCGAGCGGGCTCAGGTCTCGCGCGCCGCCTCGAGGTAGGACACGAGCTTCGCGCTGGTCTGGCGAAGCCGGTCCGAGAGCAGCTGCACCAGCTTCAGCAGGATCTTGCTGCCGAGCCGCGGCTCGTCGTGCAGCACCAGCAGCATCGCGTCGCGGGTCAGGACCGCGATGCGCGAAGGCTCGATCGTCACGCACGACGCGAAGCGCGGCTCGCCGTCGAACATCGACATCTCGCCGAGCGCGTGGCCCGAGTGGGCGACCGCGATGCGCGACGGAAAGTTGTAGCGGTTGCGGCGCAGCACGTCGACCATGCCGCCCATCAGCAGCATCATGAAGTCGCCGGACTCGCCCTCGGAGATGATGGTGAGGCCGGCCGGGGCCTCGTAGACGTACATGAAGGCCCCGAGCTTGCGGGTCTCCTCGAGGTCCAGGCCCGAGAACAGCGGGGTCTTGGCCATCAGCCCGTGGATGTCGTCGGCGAACTCGCTCGCCCGGCCGATCGGGCGCAGGCCGATGGCGCTCAGGCGCTCGTGCGGCGTCTGCCGGATCGCGGTCTCAGGGCGGGCAGGGCCCGCGGGGGACCTGGGCGTGGATGCCTCCATGGCGTCCTCCGTGTGGATTTGAGTCGTTTATAGCATGGCGGTCGGGGAGCCGATCCGTCCAAAATGCGCCATTCGGTCGGCTGCGGCGGCCAATCCGACGAATGGGCGAGCGCGCCCGACGGGCCCGCGGCGACCGGTGACGGCGTCGCTGGCGCGTACGGCGGATGCAGGCTTCAGTTCGCCAGCGCGACCCGCCGCTCGGCCACCCCCTCGGCGAGCGTGTCGAGCGCCGCGATCGTGTCTTCCCAGCCCAGGCACGCATCGGTGACGCTCTGCCCGTAGACGAGCGCACGCCCGATCTGCAGGTCCTGGCGGCCGGCGACCAGGTGGCTCTCGACCATCACGCCGAAGATCCGCGACTCGCCGTCGGCCAGCTGCTCGGCGAGGTCGCGCGCGACCGCGAGCTGGTTCTCGTGCTTCTTCTGGCTGTTGCCATGGCTCGCGTCGACCATCAGCCGGCAGGCGAGCGCCGCAGAGCCGGCCTCGCGGCAGGCCGCGTCGATGCTGGCGCGGTCGTAGTTCGGCGCCTTGCCGCCGCGCAGGATCAGGTGGCAGTCCTCGTTGCCGTTGGTCGAGACGATCGCCGAGTGACCGCCCTTGGTGACCGACAGGAAGTGGTGCGGCTGGGAGGCGGCCTTGATCGCGTCGAGCGCGATCCGCACGTTGCCGTCTGTGCCGTTCTTGAAGCCGACCGGACAGGACAGCCCCGACGCCAGCTCGCGATGCACCTGCGACTCGGTGGTGCGAGCGCCGATCGCGCCCCAGGAGATCAGGTCGGCGACGTACTGCGGCGTGATCATGTCGAGGAACTCGGTGCCGGCGGGCAGGTCGAGCTCGTTGATCTCGACCAGCAGCTCGCGCGCCAGGCGCAGGCCGCGATTGATGTCGAAGCTGTTGTCCAGGCCGGGGTCGTTGATCAGGCCCTTCCAGCCGACGGTGGTGCGCGGCTTCTCGAAGTACACGCGCATCACGATCTCGAGCCGGTCCTTGAGGCGCTCGCGCTCGCCGGCCAGGCGGCGGGCATACTCCATCGCGGCCTTCGTGTCGTGGATCGAGCACGGGCCGACCACCACCAGCAGCCGGTCGTCCATGCCGTGCAGGATCCGGTGGATCGACTGCCGGGTCTCGTAGACGAGCTGCGCCGGACGTTCGCGCAGCGGGAACTCGCGGATCAGGTGCGACGGCGGCGAGAGCTCCTTCATCGCGCGGATTCGGACGTCGTCGGTGGCGTGCTGGGCGTTCATCGGTGGATCCTCGTTCCCGTTCACTGTGTCGTTCGCTGTGTCGTTCGGTATTGGCCCCAGAAACGAAAAACCGCCAGGCCTCTCGGGCTGGCGGTTCTGTTCGGGTGCTGTGTGCTGCTAGGCTTGCGCGCGCTCCCGACTCAGTCCGCCAGCGGGCGGAAAGCCGAAAAAGAAGAACGCGTAGAACCAGATGCGCGGCATGGTGCAGGCACTCTAGCCGGATCGGCCGGGCGCCGCAAGTCGCTGATCGATGGCCGCCGGCCCCCGGCCGCAGTCGGCGCGGCGACTCGGGCGCCCGCGGGATTCAGCGCGTGTTCATGCCGAACACGAACGGCTTCGCCTTCGCGAGCCGGGCGGTCACGTCGCCATTGAGCGAGAAGATCTCCTTCTCGACCTTCAGGGCCCGCTGTCCGGTGCCCTTGCCGAAGTCCAGCTTCGAGTAGTCGATCCAGACGACGTTCGGCGCGTAGGTGCTCTCGAAGTAGTAGCGCCCGCCGGTGAGGTCGATCACCGTCCGGAAGATGGTGCTCGCGATGTTCGGCTTGTCGGGGTCGCCCGTGCCGAAGGGCACCGAGACGTTCCGGATGACGCTGAACATGTAGGCCGCCCCTTCGCCCCGATTGGCCGGCTGCGGCAGGCCGCTGGCGTAGTAGGCCGCCCGTACGAACCGGTCCGACGGCGTGCGCTCGCCCGGCAGCGGCTTGTCGCCCCCGAACGTGCGGTACTGCTTCAGGTTCTCGATCTGCTTGTCGTAGGTCGGCTCGTTGGTCATCACGGTGAAGCGCCGGTCGTGATGGATCCTCGCCGTGCCGCCGATGTACTCGATGACCGCCGAATCGCCGGACTTGTCCGAGATGGACACGTGGACCAGCGTCGGGAACCCGTTGGGAAGGATGAGCGGCTCGATCTGGAACGGAATGCTCTTCTGCGCCTCGACGGCCTCGGCCACCGTGGCGAAGTTGTCGAGGTAGTACTGGACCCACTGCATGACGCCGATGGCCTTGCGGGCCGGGTCGCGCTTGCCGAAGTCCGTCTCGCCCGCGAGGTACAGCGCGTGGGCGGCGAGGCCCCGCTCGTTGACGCCCTCGTGCGTGCCCATGTCATAGGCCGACAGAACCAGGCTGCCGTACTTCGACGTCCAGCGATACGGGTTCGTGGCCACGGCGCCCTTGCGTTCGGTGCCGCGCGGATGGACACGGAACGCGGAGTCGGCCTTCTCGGTCCAGTCCTGGGTCCGTCCGACGAACACCTGACCGTCGGGGGCCGACCAGAGCACGCGCGAGCAGGCGTGCGCCAGCGGCTGGGCGGCGAGCAGGGTCGCGGCGGCGACCATCAGGAG
>JBIIPQ010000267.1:0-6024 GCA_044342535.1 Burkholderiaceae bacterium | reverse complement strand
GATCGCGAGCGCTTCCGCAACGTCTACCGGTTCATCAACCAGAACGCCGCCGACCGCATGGATCACGTACTGGCCAAGACCGTTCTCGGGCTGTCGGACTACGTGCGCGAGATCGTGCCCGACCTGCTCGTGGTCCACGGCGACCGGGTAGAAGCACTCGCTGGAGCGACCGTCGGCTCGTTGAACAATGTCCGAACCGGGCATATCGAAGGTGGGGAGGTGTCTGGAACCGTCGACGAGTTGATCCGGCATGCGGTGACCAAGCTGTCGCACGTGCACTTCGTCGCGAACGCGCAGGCTCGAGACCGCCTCGTCCAGCTCGGCGAGCGACCCGGGACGGTCCACGTGATCGGCTCGCCCGACGTCGATGCGATGAACTCCGGCACGTTGCCCGCGCTCGGCGACGTGTTCAGCCACTACGACATCGGGTTCGAGCGGTACGCGATTGCCGCGTTCCATCCGGTGACCACTGAGCTCGACGACCTCGGCCGGCAGGCGCGCGTACTGGTCGACGAACTGCTCGAATCGGGTCGGAACTACGTGGTCGTCTACCCGAACAACGATCCGGGCACGGACCTGATCCTGGCCGAGTTGCGCCGGCTGTCGGAGTCTCCGCGATTCCGGGTGTTCCCGTCGGTGCGCTTCGAGGCCTTCCTCACGCTTCTCAAACACGCCGACTTCATCGTCGGCAATTCGAGCGCGGGCGTTCGCGAGGCACCGCATTTCGGTGTCCCCGCGATCAACGTGGGCAGCCGTCAGACCAACCGGGTCCGATGCGAGTCGGTCTTGCACGTTGAGGCCCAGCCCCGATCGCTGCGCGCCGCAATCGATACCGTCGGGTCGATCCCACGCGTCGCATCCGCGCTGTTCGGCAATGGCGACAGCGCCGCCCGATTTCTCGGCGTGCTGCAGCAGGACGCGTTCTGGGGAGCGGGGACCCAGAAGCACTTCGTCGACATCGACTCCGGAGCCAGAATCCATGCCGCAGCCGTCTGAGCCAATATCGAGTCGTTCCGATCACCGCCTCGCCGCGGAATCGCGTGCGTTCGACCACCAGATCGACGAGCGAATCGAGAATGGTCACGTACCGGACCTCCGGCGCGCGGTCGCATGCGACTGGTTCAGGAACAATTCCTGGCGAAGGCCCGCCTACGTCGAGCTCGACTTCGGCGAGCAGTTCCGTCTCATCCGGGACGCGATCGAAAGACACTGCGACACAGAGGGCAGGCCCGTCCGCATTCTCGAAGTCGGCTGCGGTCCGGGCTACCTGTCGCTCGAGCTCGCCCGATCCGGCTTCGACGTCACCGGGCTCGATCTGTCCTTGCGCTGCGTCGAAGTAGCCCGTCGGATCGCCGAAGAAGATCCGTGGCGTGCGGCTCGCGGTCCGCTGTGCTACGTCGCAGGGGACCTGTTCGGCGAGCCGACGTTTTCCGATGCCAGCTTCGACGCGGTCGTCTTTCTCGGCGCGCTCCATCATTTCCCGGACACGCAGGGTGCACTGGCGCGCGTGTCGGGACTTCTGGCGCCCGGTGGCATCGTAGTCGTCCACGAGCCTGTGCGCGATCGGGTCACGCATGGAAGTGCAGCCTTCGTACACCTGTTACGCGTGGTGCTGGCGGCCGGCGGCGGGTTTCATGCCAGCCGTCCGCCGCCCTCCGATCGGGCCACTCTGGATCGGGAGATCGCCGAGGTATTCGACGAATTGCGCTACGAATCCGAAGGCGGCGGGAACGTCCAGTCGATCAACGACAACGAGGCAGGGTACGCGCAGATGCGACCTGCGCTGGACGCACGGTTCGCCGAACTCGTGTTCGAGTGGCGCTACGCATTCTTTCACGAGCACATCGGTGGCCTGCGATTCGACGAGCAAGCGAACGCTCGCCTTGCCTGGTATCTCCGGGAGATGGACCGAGTGCTGTGCAGCAACGGCGTACTGCAAGCCACGGAGTTCTTCTACGTGGGCCGAAAGGCCCGGGAGCATTCAGATGCATGAAGCCTATTTCGGCCTGCCCTCGACCGTCCGGTTCTGCCGGCGTTGCGTGATCTCGAACCAGCGGCCCAACTCGACCGTCGAGTTCCTCCACACCCGCGAGGAGCGCAAGGCGACGATCGGCTTCGACGGCGACGGGGTCTGCGACGCGTGCAGGTATCAGGACACGAAGGCGTCCCGCATCGACTGGAAGCGGCGCGAGGATGCGCTCGTCGCGCTGCTCGATCAGCACCGGCGGGGCGACGGCGGCTACGACGTCATCGTGCCTGGCAGCGGCGGCAAGGACAGCGCGTTCACCTCGCATGTCCTGAAGTACCGCTACGGCATGAACCCGCTGACCGTCACTTGGGCGCCGCACCGCTACACCGACATCGGCTGGAGCAACTTCGAGCGCTGGATGCATGTCGGCGGACTCGACAACATCCTGTTCACCCCGAACGGCCGCCTGCACCGGCACCTGACGCGCAGCGCCTTCACGAACCTGCTGCATCCGTTCCAGCCCTTCATCGTCGGTCAGCGGATCATCGGCCCGGCCATGGCGGCCAAGTTCGGCGTGCGGCTGGTGATGTACGGGGAGAACCAGGCGGAGTACGGCAACGATCCGGACGAGAACTTCCGGTCGACGATGGACCGGCGCTTCTTCTCGGCGGCCGATCCGCTCGACATGGTGCTCGGCGGCGAGCCGATCCGCCGGATCATCGAGACCACGGACTTCACGCTCAACGACTTCGCGCCCTACCTGCCGCCGAGCGCCGAGCACCTGGAGTCGAAGGGCGTCGAGGTGCACTACCTCGGCTACTACCTCAAGTGGGACCCGCAGGAGTGCTACTACTACGCGTCGGAGCACACCGGCTTCCAGGCGAACACCGAGCGCACCGAGGGGACCTACTCGAAGTACAGCAGCATCGACGACCGCATTGACATGTTTCACTACTACACGACGCTGATCAAGTTCGGCATCGGTCGTGCGACCTACGACGCCGCGCAGGAGATCCGCAACGGCAAGATCGATCGTGACGAGGGCGTCGCGCTGGTCCGCAAGTACGACCAGGAGTTTCCGCGAAAGTACTTCGCCGACTTCCTCGAGTACGTGTCGATGACCGAGGAGGCGTTCCACGCCTGCGTCGATCGCTTCCGCTCGCCGCACCTGTGGGAACGCAGGACCGATGGCTGGGCGCTGCGTCATGCGGTCTGGCATCCGGAGTGGGCCGGTGCCGAGGTGAGCGCCGCGACATGAACGCGTCGCGGACCCGGCTGATCGCGCGGCTCGACATCAAGGGTGCCAACCTCATCAAGGGGATCCACCTCGAGGGGCTGCGCGTCATCGGCGATCCGCAGGCGCATGCGCGCGGCTACTACGAGCAGGGTGCGGACGAGCTGCTCTACATCGATGCGGTCGCCAGCCTGTACGGTCGCAACAAGCTCACCTCGATCGTGAAGCACGCCGCGCGCGAGGTGTTCGTGCCGATGACGGTGGGCGGCGGCATCCGGTCCGTCGACGACGTCCAGGACCTGCTGCGCGCGGGCGCCGACAAGGTCGCCATCAACACCGCCGCGGTGCAACGGCCCGAACTCGTCTCCGAAGTCGCGCGGCGCTTCGGCTCGCAGTGCATGGTGCTGTCGGTCGAGGCACGCTGCGTGTCCGAAGGACACTGGGAAGTCTTCACCGAATGCGGGCGCGAGCGCAGCGGGCTCGATGCGATCGAGTGGTGCCGCCGCGGCGTGGCGCTGGGTGCCGGCGAGATCCTGCTGACCTCGATCGACCGGGAAGGCACGCGCAAGGGGTTCGACGTGGCGCTGACCCGTGCTGTCTGCGACACGGTGTCGGTGCCGGTGATCGCGAGCGGCGGCTACGGCGAGACCGCCCACCTGCTGGACGTCATCGGACGGGGCGGCGCCGATGCGGTGGCGATCGCGGACGGACTGCATTACCAACGCACCACGCTGCCGGCGCTGCGGAGCGCCGCGCGCGCGGGCGGACTGGACGTGAGGGCGTTCCCTTGAGGACGGTCTCGATGGTCGACTACGGCGTCGGCAATCTCTACAGCGTGGCGCGTGCGCTCGAACACTGCGGTGCGTCGGCGCGCTTCGTCGACTCGGCCGAGGGCATCGATGCGTCGGACGCGCTGGTGCTGCCCGGCGTGGGCGCGTTCGGCGCCGGCATGCGGTGTCTGCACGAGCGCGGCCTGGTCGAGCCGCTGCGCCGCCATGCGCGCTCGGGGCGGCCGCTGCTCGGCATCTGCCTGGGCATGCAGATGCTGTTCGAGACGAGCACCGAGTTCGGCCGACACGAAGGGCTGGGGCTGCTGCCGGGCGAGGTCGTGCCGCTGCCGGACCGCTCGCCCGACGGCGGCCGGATCAAGGTGCCGCGCGTGGGCTGGAACGAGCTGCTCCGGCCCGAGGGGCGGGCCGACTGGTCGGGCACGACGCTCGCGGGGGTCGCTCAGGGGGCGGCCGTCTACTTCGTGCACTCCTTCCAAGCGGTGCCGACGCGGCCGGTGCATCGCATCGCCGAGTGCGAGGTCGGCGGGCATCGGGTGGCGGCGGTGGTCGGCGAGGGCGCGGTGACGGGCTGCCAGTTCCATCCCGAGAAGAGCGGAGCCGTCGGGCTGGCGGTGCTCGCCGGCTTCGTCCAGAGCGCGGGCTGATGCGCCACCGGCCCGAGATCGACGGGCTGCGCGCGCTCGCGATCGCGCCCGTCGTCGCCTTCCATGCGGGCATGCCCGGGCTGTCCGGCGGCTTCGTCGGCGTCGACGTGTTCTTCGTGATCAGCGGCTTCCTCATCACCTCGATCGTCGCCGCCGAGCGCGATGCGCACCGCTTCTCGTTCGGCGCATTCTTCGAGCGCCGGGCCCGCCGCATACTGCCCGCGCTGTTCGTGGTGATGCTCGCGACGCTGCCGCTCGCCTGGATGTGGCTGCCGCCCGACGACCTGCGGGTCCATGCCCAGAGCCTGGTGGCGGTGCCGGCACTGTCGGCGAACGTCTACTTCTGGCTCAAGAGCGGCTATTTCGACGCGGCCTCGGAGCTCAAGCCGATGCTCCATGCGTGGAGCCTGGGCGTCGAGGAGCAGTTCTACCTCGTCTTTCCGATCGTGCTGGCGCTGCTGTGGCGCTTCGGGCGCGCATCGGCCGCGGTGGCATTGTCGGTGATCGCGCTGGCGAGCTTTCTGCTCGCGCAGGCCACCGCCGTCACCGATCCGGCCTTCGCGTTCTACTTGCTGCCCACCCGGGCCTGGGAGCTGCTGCTCGGGGCGGTGCTCGCGCTGGCGCTGCCGGGCGGCACGTTGCCGTCGCCGGTGCCCGGTGCGGTGCGGGAGGCGCTCGCCGCCGCGGGCCTCGTGATGATCGTCGGCGCGGTGCTGGCCTTCGACGCCGACACGCCGGTGCCCGGCGTGCCGATGCTGCTGCCCACGCTGGGCACGGCGCTGGTGATCGCATCGGCGAGCGGGTCGACGGCGGTCGGCCGCCTGCTCGGGCGTCCCGCATTGGCGTGGCTGGGCGCCGTCAGCTACGGCGTGTACCTGTGGCACCAGCCGCTGTTTGCGCTGGCCCGGCACCGCAGCCCCGAGCCGCTCCCGGGCGCGGTCATGGCGATGCTGGCCGCGTCCGCCGTCGTGCTCGGCTGGCTCAGCCTGCGCTGGGTCGAGCGCCCTCTGCGCGATGTGGTGCGCTGGCCGCGTGCCCGCTTCGTCGGCCTGCTCGCGGCGGCGGCCCTGCTGCTGGTCGCGGTCGGGCTCTACGGTCATGCGACCCGCGGCATCGCGGGCCGCACGCCGCCGCCGCACCTGCCCGCGGACTACCACGAGAAGGCCGCGTCGCCGTTCACCGAGCCGCTCGCCGTGGGGGGCGCGCGCTGCGCGACCGACGGTGCGGGCCCGTGCCATGTCCACGACGGCGGGCCGGGGGCACGCCGCGTGCTGCTCGTCGGCGATTCGCACAGCTCGGACTACAGCGCCGAGTTCCTGCGCCAGGCACGCGCCGAGCGGCTCGACGCCTGGCAGCTCTCGGTCAACGGATGCGGCTTCGTGCGCA
>JBIIPQ010000266.1:0-6026 GCA_044342535.1 Burkholderiaceae bacterium | reverse complement strand
CGATGGTGGTCGACATCGGCGGCGGCACCACCGAGGTCGGCGTGATCTCGCTCGGCGGCATGGTCTATTCCGGCTCGGTGCGAGTCGGCGGCGACAAGTTCGACGAAGCGATCATCAACTACATCCGCCGCAACTACGGGATGCTGATCGGCGAGACGACCGCCGAGGCGATCAAGAAGGAGATCGGCTCGGCCTTCCCGGGCTCCGAGGTCAAGGAAATGGAGGTCAAGGGCCGCAACCTCTCCGAGGGCATCCCGCGCGCCTTCACGGTCTCCTCCAACGAGATCCTCGAGGCGCTGACCGACCCGCTCAACAACATCGTGTCCGCGGTCAAGATCGCGCTCGAGCAGACGCCCCCCGAGCTGGGCGCCGACATCGCCGAGCGCGGGATGATGCTGACCGGCGGGGGCGCGCTGCTGCGCGACCTCGACCGGCTGCTGATGGAAGAGACCGGGCTGCCGGTGCTGGTGGCCGACGATCCGCTCACCTGCGTGGTGCGCGGATGCGGGATGGCGCTGGAGCGGATGGACAAGCTCGGAACGATCTTCACGAGCGAATGACCGCCTGAGAGCGGGGTCATGGACCGCAGCCCGCCGCCGTTCTTCAAGCAGGGCCCGTCCGCCAACGCCCGCCTCGCCTTCTTCGCGCTGCTCGGCATCGCGTTGCTGGTGATCGACTCGCGGACGGGCATGCTCAACGCGATGCGCCAGGGCATCGGCACGGTGCTGTACCCGCTGCAGCGCACGCTGCTCGTGCCCCGCGATGCGTTCTCGCTGTCGTCCGACTACTTCGGCGAGGTCCATCGGCTGCGCTCCGAGAACGCCGAGCTGCGCCGCATCGAGACCGCCAACGCGCGGATGCTGCTGCAGGTCGAGCAGCTCGCCCAGGAGAACCGCCAGCTGCGCGAGCTGACCGGCGCCCGCGACCGCAGCGCGGTCAGGAGCGTGGTGGCCGAGGTGCTCTACGACACCCGCGATCCGTTCACCCGAAAGCTGGTGCTCGACAAGGGGCTGCAGCAGGGCGTGGCGAGCGGCCAGCCGGTGGTCGACGCGAACGGCGTCGTCGGGCAGATCACCCGCGTCTTCCCGCTGTCCGCCGAGCTCACGCTGATCACCGACCGCAACATGACGATCCCGGTGCAGGTTCAGCGCAGCGGCATGCGCGCCATCGCCTTCGGCGGTGCCGAGCCCGGCCGCATGGAGCTGCGCTTCATGTCGGTCAACGCCGACCTGAAGGAAGGCGACGTGGTCGTCACCTCCGGACTCGACAGCCTGTATCCGGCCGGGCTGCCGGTCGGGCGCATCGTGTCGGTGGATCGCGGGCGCACCGGCAACTTCGCCCGCGTGCTCGTCGACCCGATCGCAGGCGTCGACCAGAGCCGGATGCTGCTGGTGCTGCTGGTCGACCGGACCGGCCTGCCGCCGGTGCCCACCGCCCCCGAGGCGAGCGCCGATGCACGCGGCAAGCGCATCGTCAAGCGCGACTGAGCCGAGGACCCATTTCATGCAGATGCGCCCCGAATACCTGCTGCTGCCGGCGAGCCGGGCCTTCATCGCGTTCACGATCCTGGTCGCGTTCGTGCTCAACATCCTGCCGTGGGGCCGCACCTACGGCGTGCCCGACTTCCTCGCGATCGTGCTGGTGTTCTGGAACATCCACCAGCCGCGCAAGGTCGGCATCGGCATCGCCTTCCTGGTCGGCCTGCTGATGGACGTGCACGCCTCGGCGCTGTTCGGCGAGCGCGCGCTCGCCTACAGCCTGCTGTCGTACGGCGCGATGTCGATGCACCGGCGCGTGCCGTGGTTCCGCCTCGGCGGCCAGATGCTGCACGTGCTGCCGCTGTTCCTGCTCGCGCAACTGGTGGTGATCGCGGTGCGCATGGCGGTGGGCGGCCCGTTCCCCGGCATCGGCTACTTCCTGCAGAGCCTGTCGTCGACGCTGCTGTGGCCGCTGGCCGAGGTGCTGCTGCTCGCCCCGCAGCGCAGCGCCGTCGACCGCGACGACAACCGGCCGATCTGATGGTCGAGATCCGCAACTCGGAAGCCGAGCTCGCACGCCTGCGATGGCGGCTCGTGTTCGCGATCATGTTCGTGACCGTGCTGTTCGGCGCGCTGGCCGCGCGCTTCGTCTGGCTGCAGGTCTACCGCCACGCCGAGTTCCACGCGCAGGCCGAGGACAACCGGATCGCGGTCGTGCCGGTCCCGCCGGCGCGCGGCCTGATCTATGACCGCAACGGGGTGCTGCTCGCCGAGAACGTCTCGGCCTACACGCTCGAGCTCGCGCCGCGCCAGATCGCCAACATCGAGAAGACCATCGAGGAGCTCGCGCAGATCATCGACATCGGCCCGCGCGAACGCCGCCGCTTCAAGCGCCTGTACGACGACACCAAGAATTCCGAGTGGCTGCCGCTCAAGACGCGGCTGACCGACGAGGAGGTCGCCAAGATCGCCGCGAACCGGTACCGCTTCGAGGGGGTCGACGTGAAGGCCCGGCTGTTCCGCAACTACCCGCTCGGCGAGACCGCCTCGCACGTGATCGGCTTCATCGGCCGCATCTCGCCCGACGAGAAGCGCAAGATCGACGACAGCGGAAACGGCTCGCTCTACGCCGGTTCCACGCACATCGGCAAGGTCGGCGTCGAGCTCAGCTACGAGGCGATGCTGCACGGCGAGACCGGCTTCGACGAGGTCGAGGTGTCGGCCGGCGGCCGGGCGGTGCGCTCGCTGTCGCGCAATCCGGCCACCCCCGGCAAGAACCTGATCCTGTCGATCGACGTGCGGCTGCAGAAGCTCGTCGAGGAATGGTACGGCGACCGCAAGGGCGCGATGGTGGCGATCGAGCCGGCCACGGGCGACGTGCTCGCCTTCGTCTCCAAGCCCACCTACGACCCGAACCTGTTCATCGACGGCATCGATCCGGTCTCGTGGAAGGAGCTGAACGACGACCAGGACAAGCCGCTGCTGAACCGCCCCCTGCGCGGCACCTACCCGCCCGGTTCGACCTACAAGCCGTTCATGGCGCTGGCGACCCTGGAATCGGGCACGCGCACGCCGAACGCCACCATCAGCGACCCGGGCTACTTCCTGCTCGGCGGCCATCGGTTCCGCGACTCCAAGCCGACCGGGCACGGCATCGTCGACCTGAAGAAGTCGATCGTCGTCTCGTCGGATACGTACTACTACAGCGCCGCCTACGACATGGGCGTGGACAAGATCCACGACTTCATGAAGCCCTGGGGCTTCGGCCAGATCACCGGCATCGACATCCAGAACGAGGTGGCGGGCATCCTGCCGTCGTCGGCCTGGAAGATGAAGCGCTACAAGCAGAAGTGGCTGCCGGGCGAGACGCCGTCGATCGGCATCGGCCAGGGCTACAACTCGTTCACGATCCTGCAGCTCGCGCATGCGACCGCGACGCTGGCCGCCGGCGGCACCGTGATGCGCCCGCACGTGGTCAAGTCGATCACCGATCCGCGCGACGGCAGCAAGGCGCTCACCCTCCCCGTGGAGAGCTCCCGCATCGCGCTCAAGCCCGAGTACCTCGCGCTGGTCAAGCAGGGCATGATCGAGGTGAACAAGGTCGGCACCGGCCGCATCGCCTTCGCCGGCGCCGAGTACGTCACCGCCGGCAAGACCGGCACCGCGCAGGTCATCGGCATCAAGCAAGGCGAGAAGTACGACGCGAAGAAGATTGCCGAGCGCTACCGCGACCACTCGCTGTTCATGGCGTTCGCGCCGGCCGACAATCCGAAGGTCGCGCTCGCGCTGATCGTCGAGAACGGCGGCTTCGGCGCGCAGGCCGCCGCGCCGATCGCCCGCAAGGTGTTCGACTACGTGCTGCTCGGCAAGCTGCCGAAGGACACGCCCCCGCCGTTCCCGGTCCGTCCCGAGATCGACGACTCCGAGATGCGCGACGTGCCCGAGAGCATCGAGCCCGAGCCGCTCACCCCCGCACAGGCGGCGCGCAATTGATCGGCACCTCCGCCGCCTCGATGGAGCGCCGCTCGCCCTGGGAGGTGGTGCGCAAGTACGTGCTGGTGTTCGACGGCACGCTGCTGGTCGCGATGGGGCTGGTCGTGCTGATCAGCGTCGCGACGATGTACTCCGCGGCCTTCGACTTCCCGGGCCGCTTCACCGGGCATTTCCGCAACCTCGGCATCGCGTTCGCGGTGATGTGGGTGGCCGCGATCGTCCCGCCCGCGGTGCTGATGCGGCTCGCCGTGCCGCTGTACCTGATCGGCATCGCACTGCTCGTCGCGGTCGACGTGTTCGGCATCATCAACAAGGGCGCGCAGCGCTGGCTCGACATCGGCGTCACCCGGATCCAGCCGTCCGAACTGCTGAAGATCGCCACGCCGCTGATGCTCGCGTGGTACTTCAACCAGCGCGAGGGCCAGCTGCGCTGGGGCGACTTCCTGGTCGCGACGCTGATGCTGGCCGTGCCGGTCGGCCTGATCGCCAAGCAGCCCGACCTGGGTACCTCGATCCTGGTGCTGGCCGCAGGCGTCTACGTGATCTTCTTCGCCGGCCTGAGCTGGAAGATCATCATCGGGCTGGTCGTCGCCGGGATCTCGGCGCTGCCGGTGCTCTGGTCGGTCCTGCACGACTACCAGCGCCAGCGCGTGCTGACCCTGATCGATCCGACCTCCGACCCCCTGGGCAAGGGCTTCCACATCATCCAGTCGACCATCGCGGTGGGCTCGGGCGGCCTGACCGGCAAGGGATGGATGCTGGGGACGCAGACCCACCTCGAGTTCATCCCCGAGCGCACCAGCGACTTCATCCTCGCGGTCTACTCCGAGGAGTTCGGGATGCTCGGCGTCGGCGTGCTGATGCTGCTGTACCTGGCGATCATCTCGCGCGGGCTGGTGATCGCCGGCAGCGGCGCCACCATGTTCGGGCGGCTGCTGGCCGGCTCGATCACGATGAGCTTCTTCACCTACTGCTTCGTCAACATGGGCATGGTCATCGGCGTGCTGCCGGTGGTCGGGGTGCCGCTGCCCTGGATGTCGTACGGCGGTACCGCCATGGTCACGCTCGGCATCGGCGCCGGGATGCTGATGAGCATCCACCGTCATCGGACGCTGATTCAGACGTAGCACCGAGACCGACCGATCGCTCGAACAAAGCGGGCGCTCACATTCACTCCCAGGTCACGGTCGCGCGCCTCGCAGGGCGCGGATCCGAACCCTCGCCGTTGGTGAGGTTTCTTGTAGACGCCTCACCTTTCAATCACGTAATGTCGGCCGCCTGGGGAGTAGCACCCGGCGCATCGGGCGTCGGCGACATCTTCGTCAAGCCGGGCGGCCGAGCGCTTCCCCGGAGATGCCGGCAGTCCGTCGGGCCTGCGAGCGAGACCAGCCGATCGGCTCTGCACGGGACCCCATGGAACTCTTCGACACCGCCTGGTGGACGGCCCTCGCCACCATCATCGTCATCGACCTCGTCCTCGCCGGCGACAACGCGCTGGTCATCGGCATCGCGGCCAGCCGTCTGCGTCCCGACCTGCGCCGCAAGGCGATCGTCTTCGGCGCGATCGGCGCGATCGCCGTTCGCACCGCGCTCACGCTGGTGGTGGTCTGGCTGCTGAAGATCCCCGGCCTGCTGCTGATCGGCGGCGCCCTGCTGCTGCCGATCGCCTACAAGCTCGCCGTGCCCTCGGAAGGCGGCGGTGAACACGGGCATGACGCCCCGGACAGCTTCTGGGGCGCGATGAAGACCATCATCATCGCCGACGCGCTGATGGGCGTGGACAACGTGCTCGCCATCGGCGGCGCCGCGCACGGCCGCTGGGACCTGGTGATCATCGGCCTGCTGGTCACGATCCCGCTGGTCGTGTGGGGCAGCGGCTTCGTGACGAAGTTGATGGACCGCTGGCCGCTGATGGCCGCAGTCGGCGCCTCGATCCTCGCGCTGACCGGCGCCGGGATGATCGTCAAGGATCCGATCTTCGATCAGTACGTGATCGACCACGCCACCGTCGACCGCATGCTGCAGATCGGGGCCGCCCTCGCGATGTTCACTTTC
>JBIIPQ010000265.1:0-6035 GCA_044342535.1 Burkholderiaceae bacterium | reverse complement strand
GACGGTCGCGACCCTGCGCATCCAGATGGTCGCGGCGGTGCTGGTGCTGGCCGCGATCTTCCTCGCGCCGCTCGCAGTGCTGGTCGGGCCGATGGGCCGTGCGCGCAAGCGGGCTCGCCTGGAGTATGGCGAGCTCGTCGCGCGTCATGCGGACGCGCTGCACCGCCGCTGGATCGACGGCGTGAAGGTCGACGACCCGCTGCTCGAGGCCCCCGAGATCGGTTCGGCCGCCGACGCGGCCGCGCTCTACGAGGCGGTGGGCCGGATGCGGCCGCTGCCGCTGGGTCCGGCGGCGCTGGCCGCGGTGCTCGTGCCCGCGGCCCTGCCGATGGTCGCGGTGCTCGCGATCGAGGTGCCGATCGGTCAGCTGTTCCGCAAGCTGCTCGCGGCGCTCGTCTGAGCGCGTCCCCGCGGCACGAGACGCCACGGGGAGCGCGCGCCGCTACAGCGCGTCGGCCGCGAAGTCCGCCAGCCGCGAGCGCTCGCCGCGCTGCAGCGTCACGTGGCCCGCATGACCCCAGCCCTTGAAGCGGTCGACCACGTAGGTCAGGCCCGACGAGCCCTCGGTGAGGTAGGGCGTGTCGATCTGCGCGATGTTGCCCAGGCACACGACCTTGGTGCCGGGGCCCGCGCGCGTGACCAGCGTCTTCATCTGCTTGGGCGTGAGGTTCTGCGCCTCGTCGATGATCAGGTACTTGTTCATGAAGGTGCGCCCGCGCATGAACGACAGCGCCTTGACCTTGATCCGCGAGCGGATCAGGTCGGTGGCCGCCGCGCGGCCCCACTCGCCGCCCGCGCCGTTGCCCTGGGTCAGCACCTCGAGGTTGTCCTCGAGCGCGCCCATCCACGGCTGCATCTTCTCCTCCTCGGTGCCCGGGAGGTAGCCGATGTCCTCGCCGACCGGCACGGTCGCGCGGGTCACGATGATCTCGGTGTAGCGCTTCTGCTCGAGCGTCTGCGCGAGGCCCGCGGCGAGCGCCAGCAGCGTCTTGCCGGTGCCCGCCTGGCCGAGCAGCGTGACGAAGTCGATCTCGGGGTTGGTCAGCAGGTTGAGCGCGAAGTTCTGCTCGCGGTTGCGCGCGGTCACGCCCCAGACGGCGTTCTTCAGGTGGCTGAAGTCACGCAGCGTCTGCAGCACCGCGCTCTTGCCGTTGCGTTCCTTGACCTGGGCGGCCAGCGGCATCTCGCCGTCGAGGTAGACGAACTGGTTGAGCATCAGCCCCGGCACGGCCGGGCCGGTGATGCGGTACCAGTTGGAGCCGCCCTGCTGCCAGGACTCCATGCCCTTGCTGTGGCGGTCCCAGAAGTCTGCGGGCAGCGCGAGGGTGCCGGCGTACAGCATGTCCAGATCGTCGACGACCTGGTCGCTGTGATAGTCCTCGGCCGGCAGCCCGAGGGCGCGGGCCTTGATCCGCATGTTGATGTCCTTGGACACCAGCACGACCTGCCGGTCGGGATACTTGTGCTTGAGCGCGCGGACGACGCCGAGGATCTGGTTGTCGGCCTTGCCCATCGCGAGCGTCTCGGGCAGCGACGAGGTCAGCGCCTGCGTCTGCAGGAACATCCGGCCGGTGGCCTCGCGGTTGCCGAGCTTGGCCAGCGGGATGCCCTGCTCGATGCCGTCCTCGACGTCGGCCACCAACGCGTCGAGCGAGCGGCTGACCTGGCGCGCGTTGCGGGCCACCTCGGACATGCCCTTCTTGTGGTCGTCCAGCTCCTCGAGCGTGACGATCGGCAGGAAGACGTCGTGCTCGGCGAAGCGGAACAGGCTCGACGGGTCGTGCATCAGCACGTTGGTGTCGAGCACGAAGAGCTTGGACTGCTCGTTGGCCGCGCGCCGTCCGCCGCGGCCGGTCGCGCCGGAAGTCGGCATCGGAGACACCGCGCCGGTACGGGACGGTGCGCGCGGCGGGGTCGCCGGGGTGACCGCAGGGCCCCGGGCCGCCGGGGCTGCCGGAGACGCGGGCGCCACGCTGCGGGCCTCGACGGCTTCAGATCGGGGTGTCGGGGCGTCGGCGGGTTCCACGGGCGCGGCCCGGGAAGCCGGCGCCTTCTGCGCCGGGCGCATCGGAGGGCGGAGCAGGGCGGCGCCCTCGGGTGTCGCCGACCCGGCCCCGGCAAAGACCGCAGGCGCGGCGACTGCCCGGGAGGCGGGCTCGGCGCCCGCCCGTACCGGGCGGCGCTCGGCCTCGTCGATCTGCGGTTCCGCCTCGACGGCTGCGATGGCCACGACTGCCTCCGCTCCGCGGCCTTTCGGGCGGGGCGGGCGGGCCAGTACGGCGGTGCTCAGGTCGAGGAGGGTGGCGGGCTTGGTCGGAGCCTTGGGCAGGGGCATCGAGCGGGATCCGGGCGGGGCGGTGGGGTCAGAGCGATCGGACGAACTGCAGGACCTCGTCGACATGGCCGGGCACCTTGACGCCGCGCCATTCGCGCAGCAGCGTCCGGTCGGCGCCGATCACGAAGGTCGAGCGCTCGACGCCGCGGACCTGCTTGCCGTACATGTTCTTCATCTTCATCACGTCGAAGAGCGCGCAGACGGCCTCGTCCGGGTCGGAGATCAGCTCGAACGGGATGCCCAGCTTCGACTTGAAGCCCTCGTGCGAACGCAGGCTGTCGCGCGAGATGCCGAAGACCGACGCGCCGGCCTCGCGGAAGTCCGGGTGCGCGGCGCCGAACGCGGCGGTTTCGGTCGTGCAGCCCGGGGTGTTGTCCTTCGGATAGAAGTACAGCACCAGCGTGCCGTCTACGCCCGTCAGGCGGAACGGGCCGCCGGTGGCCTCGGAGGAGAAATCGGGGACCTTGTTGCCGACGCTGACCGTCACGATTCGCAGACTCCGTGGAAACGACGAATCGACGATAGCACAGCCCGCAAGAAGGCCCGCCGGGGCGGGCGTTCAGGCGGGAAGCAGCGCCGCGAGCACCTTGCGGCCCTCGGCCATCAGGATGTTGTAGGTGCGGCAGGCCGCGCCGGTGTCCATCGCCTCGACGCCGATGCGGCGCGCAGTCAGCGCCGCGGTCAGGCTCGGATGCGGGAAGCGCTGCGCGGGGCCGGTGCCGAGCAGCACCACCTCGGGCGCGTGCGCGAGGAGGGCCTCGAAGTGCTCGGCGGCGAGCTCGTCGAAGCGGGACGGCCCCCAGGGCTCGAGCGGCGCCTCGGGCTGAACGAGCAGCGCATGGTCGTAGCGTCGGGCGTTGATCTCGAGCCAGCCCGGGCCATAGGCGGTGACGGTGTTGAGGGCGGGGTCCCGGTTCGCGTGGAGCTTCATGATGTGAGGGTGTCGGCAGGCCGGGCGCGGCCGGCAACTGCTTGAAAATGCTACATTATCGGTTTAATGATGACGGCCGCGTCGCACCGTTCGACGCCGCCCGAGCAGGGATCCTACATGAGCGCGCCGCGCGACTTCTCCCGCATCCGTCGACTGCCCCCGTACGTCTTCAACATCACCGCCGAGCTGAAGATGGCCGCCCGGCGGCGCGGCGAGGACATCATCGACATGAGCATGGGCAACCCCGACGGGCAGACCCCGCAGCACATCGTCGACAAGCTGGTCGAGGCGTCCATGCGCCCCGACACGCACGGCTACTCGGTGTCCAAGGGCATCCCGCGGCTGCGCCGCGCGATCTCCGACTGGTACAAGCGGCGCTTCGCGGTCGACATCGACCCCGACTCCGAGGCGATCGTCACCATCGGCTCCAAGGAGGGCCTGGCCCACCTGATGCTCGCCACGCTCGACCGCGGCGACACCGTGCTGGTGCCGAACCCGAGCTACCCGATCCACATCTACGGCGCGGTCATCGCCGGCGCCGACATCCGTTCTGTGCGGATGACCCCGGGCACCGACTTCTTCGTCGAGCTCGAGCGCGCGATCCGCGAGTCGATCCCCAAGCCCAAGATGATGATCCTGGGCTTCCCGAGCAACCCGACCGCGATGTGCGTGGACCTCGGCTTCTTCGAGCGCGTGATCGCGCTCGCGCGCCAGCACGACATCCTCGTGGTTCACGACCTCGCCTACGCCGACATCACCTTCGACGGCTTCGTCGCGCCGTCCATCATGCAGGTGCCCGGTGCGCGCGAGGTCGCGGTCGAGTTCTTCACGATGAGCAAGAGCTACAACATGGCCGGCTGGCGGATCGGCTTCATGGTCGGCAACAAGGAGCTGGTGAACGCGCTCGCCCGCATCAAGAGCTACCACGACTACGGCACCTTCACGCCGATCCAGGTCGCCTCGATCGCCGCGCTCGACGGCCCGCAGGACTGCGTCGAGGAGATCCGCATGCAGTACCAGAGGCGCCGCGATGTGCTCGCCAAGGGCCTGCACGAGGCCGGCTGGATGGTCGAGGTGCCGCGCGCGTCGATGTACATCTGGGCCGAGATCCCCGAGCCCTACAAGGCGGCGGGCTCGCTGGAGTTCGCCAAGCGGCTGCTCGCCGAGGCCAAGGTCGCGGTGTCGCCCGGCATCGGCTTCGGGGACTATGGCGACGGCCACGTCCGCTTCGCACTGATCGAGAACGAACAGCGCACACGGCAGGCCGTCCGCGGCATCAAGGAGATGTTCCGCAAGGACGGCCTGATGCCCCGGGTGGCGGCGTGAGCGGGGAGGGCGCATGGCTGTCCTGAAGCTCGCCCCCGTCCGTGTCGGCCTGCTCGGCATCGGTACCGTCGGTGCCGGCACCTTCGCGGTGCTGACCCGCAACCAGCAGGAGATCACGCGCCGCGCCGGCCGCGGCATCGAGATCGCCGCGGTCGCGGATCTCGACGTGACCCGCGCCCGCTCGCTGGTCGGCGAGGCCGCGCGCGTCACCGACGACGCGTTCTCGGTCGTGCGCGATCCCTCGATCGAGGTCGTCGTCGAGCTGATCGGCGGCTACGGCATCGCGCGCCAGCTCGTGCTCGAGGCCATCGGGCACGGCAAGCATGTCGTGACCGCCAACAAGGCACTGCTCGCGGTGCACGGCAACGAGATCTTCGCGGCCGCTCGCGAGCGGGGCGTGACCGTCGCCTTCGAGCCGGCGGTGGCCGGCGGCATCCCGATCATCAAGGCGCTGCGCGAGGGCCTGACGGCCAACCGCATCGAATGGATCGCCGGGATCATCAACGGCACGACCAACTTCATCCTCTCCGAGATGCGCGACAAGGGCCTGCCCTTCGACGTCGTGCTCGCGGAGGCGCAGCGCCTGGGCTATGCCGAGGCCGATCCCACCTTCGACATCGAGGGCGTGGACGCCGCGCACAAGGTCACGATCATGTCCGCGATCGCCTTCGGCATCCCGGTGCAGTTCGAACGCGCGCACGTCGAGGGCATCTCGTCGCTGCAGGCCGAGGACATCCGCTACGCCGAGAAGCTCGGCTACCGGATCAAGCTGCTCGGCATCACGCGGCGTCGCGAACACGGCATCGAGCTGCGGGTGCACCCGACACTGATCCCGGCCAAGCGGCTGATCGCCAACGTCGAGGGCGCGATGAACGCGGTCTGGGTCAAGGGGGACGCCGTCGGTCATACCATGTACTACGGCAAGGGCGCGGGCGCCGAACCGACGGCCAGCGCGGTCGTCGCCGACCTGGTCGACGTGGTACGAACGCTCACCGTGGACCCGGGCAACCGGGTGCCGCACCTCGCGTTCCAGCCGGACGCGATGGCCGACCTGCCGATCCTGCCGATCACCGAGATCGAGAGCGCGTACTACCTGCGGCTGCGCGTCGCAGACGAGCCGGGCGTGCTCGCCGACATCACGCGCATCCTCGCCGATGCCCGGATCTCGATCGACGCCGTGCTGCAGCGCGAGCCGGCCGAGGGCGAGCGCCAGACCGACCTGATCCTGCTGACCCACGTCACCATCGAGCACCGGTGCGACGATGCGATCCGCCGGATGGAGGCGCTGTCCACGGTGGTGTCGAAGGTCACCCGGATCCGCCTCGAAGACCTGAACTGACCGGCCCGAGCCGGTATCCCGACACCTCCCGCCGCGGGCCCGCCCGCGGCGACCAGACCGGACCCACCGACCCATGCGGTACCTCTCGACGCGCGGCGGCATGC
>JBIIPQ010000264.1:0-6074 GCA_044342535.1 Burkholderiaceae bacterium | reverse complement strand
TCTACGAACATGCCGACCCGAGCCTCGGACGGCACGCCGACTGGGGCACGCTGATCTACGACTTCGGGCGGCCGGAGGTGGCGAACTACCTGATCGCCAACGCCCTGTACTGGCTGCACGAGTTCCACATCGACGGCCTGCGCGTCGATGCGGTGGCCTCGATGCTGCACCTCGACTACAGCCGCGCGCCCGGCACCTGGCGCCCGAACGTGCACGGCGGTCGCGAGAACCTCGAGGCGGTCGCCTTCGTCAAGCGGCTCAACGAGAAGGTCTACGAGGAGGTGCCCGGCGCGATCACCATCGCCGAGGAATCCACCGCCTGGCCCGGCGTGTCGCGGCCGACCTGGCTCGGCGGCCTGGGCTTCGGCTACAAGTGGAACATGGGCTGGATGAACGACACGCTCGCCTATTTCCACGAGATCCCGGTGCACCGCCCCTGGCATCACGGTCGCCTGACCTTCGGCCTGATGTACGCGTTCGCCGAGAACTTCGTGCTGCCGCTCTCGCACGACGAGGTGGTGCACGGCAAGGGCTCGCTGCTCGGCAAGATGCCCGGCGACGACTGGCAACGCTTCGCGAACCTGCGCGCGTACCTGGCCTTCATGTGGACGCAGCCCGGCAAGAAGCTGCTGTTCATGGGCGGCGAGTTCGGGCAGTGGCGCGAGTGGCACCACGATCGCGAGCTCGACTGGGGGCTGCTCGCCGATCCGGTCAACGGCGGGCTGCACCGCGGGCTGCAGGCGCTGGTCGGCGACCTGAACCGGCTCTACGCGAGCCAGCCCTCGCTGCATGCACGGGACTGCGAGGCGAGCGGCTTCGAGTGGATCGACTGCCAGGACGCGGCCCAGAGCGTGATCGCCTGGCTGCGCTTCGGCGAGCGCGACGGGGATGCGACGATGGTGGCCTGCAACTTCACGCCGGTGCCGCGCACCGGCTACCGGCTCGGGCTGCCCGCGGGCGGGCGCTGGGACGAGCTGATCAACACCGACGCCGCCGCCTACGGCGGCTCGGGCCTGGGCAACCTCGGCGGCATGGAGGCCGAGGCGAGTCCGGCCCACGGACGGCCGTGGTCGGTGTCGCTGACGCTGCCGCCACTGTCGGTGGTGGCGATGTGCCCGCGCGCGTCCGGTGCGATCGGCCCCGCGCACGGCGTGACGACGACGCGCGACGGATCCTCGAAGTGACGTCGCCGCTCGTCCTCGAGCCCGGCCGACCGGGCCCGCTCGGTGCGCACGTCGACGGCGACGGCGTCGCCTTCGCGGTCCGCTCGCGGCACGCCACGCGCATCGAGCTCTGCGTGTTCGACGCCGACGGCGGGCGCGAGCTCGCGCGCGCCGCGCTGCCCGGCCAGACCGGCGAGGTCTTCCACGGCCGGCTGCCGGGCGCGGGTGCGGGCCTCGTCTACGGGCTGCGCGCACACGGACCGTACGCACCGCGCGACGGCCACCGCTTCAACCCGAACAAGCTGCTGGTCGACCCGTACGCGCGCGAGCTCGTCGGCGCATTCCGATGGGACGCGTCGGTGCTCGGCTACGCCTCGGGCCACCCCGACGGCTGCGACTCGTTCGACGAGCGCGACAGCGCGCCCTGCGTGCCGAAGGCGCGCGTCGCCGCCCCGGCCGCGCGTGCCGCAGACCGGCCGCCCAAGCCGGGCCGCCCCTGGGGCGAGACGGTGCTCTACGAGCTGCACGTCAAGGGCTTCTCGATGGCGAACCCCGAGGTGCCCGAAGCGCTGCGCGGCACGATCGAAGGCCTCGCGCACCCCGCCTCGATCGCTCACCTCGAGCGGCTCGGCGTGACCGCGGTCGAGCTGCTGCCGGTGGCTGCCTGGCTCGACGAGCTGCACCTGGTGCAGCGCGGCCTGTCGAACTACTGGGGCTACAACCCGATCGCATTCGGCGCGATGCAGCCCGCGCTCGCCGGACCGCGCGGCATCGCCGCGATGCGCGATGCGGTCGACGCGCTGCATGCACGCGGCATCGAGGTGATCCTCGACGTGGTGTTCAACCACACCGCCGAGGGCGACGAGCGCGGCCCGACGCTGTCGCTGCGCGGCCTGGACAACGCCACCTACTACCTGCCGGACGCACACCGGCCCGGCGGCTATCGCAACCTCTCGGGCTGCGGCAATACGCTGGCCGCGCACCAGCCGGCGGTCGGCGAGCTGATCGTCGACACGCTGCGCTTCTGGGCCGACGACGTCGGCGTCGACGGCTTCCGCTTCGACCTGGCGAGCGCGATCGCCCGCGACGCGCACGGCCGCTTCGACACGTCGCTGCCCTGGCTGCGCGCGCTGCGCGAGGACCCGGTGCTCGCCCGCTGCAAGCTCGTCGCCGAGGGCTGGGACTGCGAGGGCCACTACGTCGGCGGCTTTCCGCCCGGGTGGGCCGAGTGGAACGACCGCTACCGCGACGACGTGCGCCGCTTCTGGCTGGGACCGGGGCGCGGACCGGGGCACGGCGTCGGCGGCCTGGCCACGCGGCTCGCCGGCTCGAGCGACCTGTTCGACCGCGACGGCCGCGGCCCGGCCGCCAGCATCGACTTCATCACCGCGCACGACGGCTTCACGCTCGCCGACACGGTCTCGTACCGGCACCGCCGCAACCATGCGAACGGCGAGGACAACCGCGACGGCCATTCGAACGAGGTCGCCGACGGCGGCGGCGCGGAGGGCCCCACCGACGACCCCGTGGTGCGCAGACGCCGCGCCCGCCGTGCGTGCGCGATGCTCGCCACGCTGATGTGCTCGCGCGGGGTGCCGATGCTGCGGGCCGGCGACGAGTTCGGCGCGAGCCAGGGCGGCAACAACAACGCCTACTGCCAGGACGGTCCGACGACCTGGCTGCGCTGGCCGGGCGGAGCACCGCAGCGAAGCGGCGTCCGTGCCGATGCCCGCGCGGACGCCGGACTGACCGGCGCCGCGGCCGATCTGCGCCCGCTCGTCGCGACGCTCGCACGGCTGCGGGCCGCCTGGCCGTGCCTGCGCGGCGAGTGGTTCCTGCACGGGGCACGCTCGCACGACGCCGAGTCGCTGCCCGATCTCGCCTGGCTGCGCCCCGACGGCGAGCCGATGCAGCACCACGACTGGCACGACGACGCACGTCACACGCTCGCGCTGCAGCTCGACGCGGGCGTGCCGCGCCCCGGCGCACCGCACGATCGCGTCTGGATCGCGTTCCATGCCGGCGAGGGCATCGCCCAGTTCAGGCTGCCGCTGCTGCCGCACGATGGCGGCTGGGTCCGCGTGCTCGACACCGGCGCCGAAGCCGTGTCGCTCGAGCCTGATGGCGACGGCACGCTCGCGCTGGACGGGCCGGCGGTGGCGATCTGCTGCGCGGGCGCGATCGCCGACGCCGAGCGGGCGCGCTGGCGGCCCGGCGTGCCTGCGGCGGCCTTCGTGCCGGCGGACGATGCGCAGGGTGCGATCGAACTCGTCCTCGCCGAGGGCGACGCGCCGCTCGAACTCGTTCTGGACACGAGCCCGGTGCGGCGGCTCGCGATCCCGGGTCCGGCGGCCGAGCGCGTCGAAGCCTGCCTGGACGGCGGCCGGCGCCGGGTGCGGTGGCGGGTGCCGCTCGGCGGGCCGCTGCCGGTCGGGACCGTGGGCGCGCGGCTGCGCCCGAGCGGGCAGCGCGGTGCCGGGCGCGCACCGGCGGACGACGCCGTGCCCGGTGTTGACCTGCGTGCGCTGCCTGCCCTGCCTGCGCTGCCTGCGCCCCGTGCCGAAGGCCGCGTCGTGGCCCGCGCACCGCACTGCTGGCTGCCGCCCGAGCTGCGTCGCGCCGAGGGCGCGTGGTCGCTGTCGGTGCAGCTCTACGGCCTGCACTCGGCGCGCAGCTGGGGCATCGGCGACTTCGACGACCTGGCCGCGCTGGGCGCGCTCGCCGGCCTCATCGGTGCGGCCGGGGTGCTGGTCTCGCCGGTGCATGCGCCCTCGCTCGGCTGGCCCGACCGCGGCTCGCCCTACTCCCCGTCGAGCCGACTCGCCCTGAATCCGATGTTCGTGTCGGTGCCGCGTGCCGCCGAAGGATTCGCGACGCCGCTCTTCGACACCTGGGTCGCGCGCCCTGACACACGCGCGGCCATCGACGCGCTGCGCGCCGGCCCCTCGGTCGACTGGCCCGCGGTCAACGCGCTCAAGCGCCAGGGCCTCGAGCGCCTGTGGGTCGACTTCCGCGCCACGCGCGACACCGCGCTGACCCGCGAGGCCGCGCGCGACTTCGACGCCTGGCTGGGCGAGGCCCGGACGCGGCTGCGCGCCCACCTGCTGTTCGAGGCACTCGCCGAGCACCACGGCGCGGCAGACCGGCGCGCCTGGCCCGCGGGCTTCGAGCATCCCGACACCGACGCGGTCCGGGCCTTCGAGCGTGCGCATCCGGAGCGCGTGGCCTTCCATGCGTTCGTGCAGTGGCTCGCAGAGCGCCAGTGGCGCGCCGCGGGCGAGGCCGCCCGGGCGGCGGGCGCCGCGATCGGTCCGATCGCCGATCTCGCGGTCGGCGCCGACCCGGCGGGCGCCGACGCCTGGTCGGGCCCCGGGCTCGTCGACGAGGCGAACGAGATCGGCGCGCCGCCCGATCCGCTCGGCCCCGACGGCCAGGCCTGGGGGCTGCCGCCGTGGCGTCCCGAGGCGCTCGTCGAGGCCGGCTTCGAGCCCATCGCGCAGCTGCTGCGCGCGACGATGGCCGGCGCCGGCGGCCTGCGGATCGACCATGTGATGGCGCTCGAGCGGCTGTTCTGGGTGCCGCTCGGCCGCCGCCCGGCCGACGGCGCCTACGTCGGCTATCCGCTCGAGGCGATGCTCGACGTGGTCGCGACCGAGAGCGTGCGCCATCGCACGATGGTGATCGGCGAGGACCTGGGCACCGTACGCCCCGGCCTGCGCGAGCGGCTCGCGCGCGCCGGCATCCTGTCGTACAAGGTCGCCTGGTTCGAGCGCGACGCGAAGGGCCGGCTGGTGGATCCGCGCACGCTGCCGCCGCTGGCCGCCGTCTGCGCCAGCACCCACGACCTGCCGACCATCGACGGCTGGGCCTGCGGCCGCGAGATCGACGAGCGCGAGTCGCTCGGGCTGCTGGATGCGGACGCGGCCGCGCGCCAGCGCGCCGAGCGGCGCGAGGACCTCGAGCGGATCGAGGCCGGGCTCGCGGCGGCCGGCATCGCGGGCGCGGACCTCGTCGAGCGGCTGCACCGCTGGCTCGCCGCGTCGACGGCGCGCCTGGCGATCGTCCAGCTCGAGGACGTGGCCGGCCTGGTGCGCCAGCCGAACCTGCCGGGCACGCCCGACGTGCCGCCGAACTGGCGCCAGAAGCTGCCGGTGCCGCTCGAGGGGCTGGCCGCGCTGCCGCGCTGGCGCGCGCTCGCGTCGATCTTCGCAGCCCGCAGCGCGGCGGCGGGTCGCAGCGACCTCCCCGCTCGCGACATCGTGCCCGGACGCGGCGCCCCGTCCGTGCCGTGAGCACCGCCGCCGCCCTCGCCGCCCCCCTCGCCGAGACCGCGCTCGCGCGCTGGCTGCAGACCGGCTGGGTGTACCCGATGGTCGAGTCGGCGCACCTCCTGTCGATCGCGCTGCTGGTGGGCTCGATCGCGGTGGTCGACCTGCGGCTGATGGGCCTGCTGCGTCACCAGGCCTCGGCGGCGCTGATGCGCAGCGCGCTGCCGGTCTCGCTCGCCGGCTTCTGCGGCGCGGTCGCCACCGGCACGCTGCTGTTCGTCGCGAATGCGGGCGAGCTGCTCGCCAACCGCGCGTTCACGATCAAGGTGGTGCTGCTGATGTTCGCCGGGCTGAACGCTGCCTGGTTCCACGCGAGCGCAGCGAAGGACGCGCTGCAGTCGACCGGCGCGCCCACCGTCACGATGCGCGTGGCCGGCGCCCTGTCGCTGTTGCTGTGGGCGGCGGTGGTGGTCGCGGGACGGCTGATCGCCTACGTGTGACGCGAGCCCGGGGTCAAGCCTCGGCTCAGTGCGCCTGCTCCCAGTTCGGGCCCGCCCCCACCTCGGCCAGCAGCGGCACGGCCAGCGGCAGCACGCCCGCCATCTGCCTGGGCAGCTCCGCGCGGACCACCTCGAGCTCGTGC
>JBIIPQ010000054.1:0-17549 GCA_044342535.1 Burkholderiaceae bacterium | reverse complement strand
CCGCGTACTGCATCACGACCGGCGAGGAGCGCTCGTTCTGGCCGGCCATCGGCGTGCCCGGCGGGAAGAACTTCACGCCGTAGCCCTGGATGGTGCCGCCCACCGGGATGTCCGTCTCGAGCGCGGCCTGGCGCAGCGCCTCGGCATCGACGCCGCCGAACTTCTTGATCGCCCGCGGCAGCACGTCGGTGAAGAAGATCCACGACTGGTTGAAGCCCATCGACACGTGCGGCGGTACCTCGTCGGACTTCACGTCGGCCTTGTAGCGCTTGATCATCTCGGCGGTCACCGCGCCCAGGCCGGGCGCGAGCGACTTCGGATCGAGGAGCTGCGCGGCCACCGGGTCGACGTTGTAGATGAAGTTCGCGTCTTCCTTGAAGGTGGCGTAGAGCTTGTCGAACTGGCCGTAGCCCGCGCCGTGGCCGATCAGCGCCCCCCACTTCAGGCCCTGCTCGCGGGACTGCCGCAGGAACAGCGTGATGTCCGGGTTGTAGCCGGTGTGCAGGATCACGTCCGGCCGCGCACGCTTGAGCTTGGTCACCAGCGGCGAGAGGTCGGGCGAGGTCGCCGCGTAGCCTTCCTTGAGCGCGATCTGGATGCCGTTCTGCTTGCAGGTGGCTTCGTTCCCCGATGCGACACCCGCGCCGTACGGGCCGTCCTCGTAGATGATCGCGACCTTCAGATCCTTGGGCTCCTTGCCCAGGCGCGCCTTGGCCTGCTCCTTGAGGAAGTCGCATGAGGCCGCGCCGAACTGGTCGGAGTGCACCTGCGCGCGGAACACGTAGCGCAGGTTCTTGTCCTTGAGCACCGCCGAGGCGACGCAGACGTTGGCCCACATGAAGCGCTTGGACTGGTCGGCCTTCTGGGCCATCGGCACGCAGTGGGCGGACGAGAACACGCCCATCAGCATGTCGACCTTCTCCTGGTTCAGGAGCCGCTCGGCCTCGTTGATGGCGACGTCGGCCTTGCTCTGCGCATCGGCGTAGACCGGCTTGATCCGGTAGCCCTCGACCCCGCCGCGCTCGTTGATCATGTCGATCGCGTACTTGGTGCCGAGGTAGCTGGCGTTCGAGCCGCCGGCCGCGAAGGCGCCGGTCAGGTCGTAGATGACGCCGATCTTCAGTTCCTTGCCCTGGGCGAGGACGGGACCGGCGACGACCGACGCGACGACGGCCGCGGCGGCGAACAGGATGCTGCGCATGGGGGGTCTCCTCCGGGCGGCGTCGTTGCGCCGCGTGTGTCGGGTGAATCTCACTCGATGCTAACCGCAGCGCTGACACGAGCACAACCCTGGGCCTCGGTGCACGGCACGGGCGAGCGTTGACGTTGACGTCAACGTCAACTAACCTCCTACGGCTCGCCAGCGGCCGGCCCCTCCCGGCCCCTCCCGGCCCCTCCCCGGTCCCTCCCCGGCCCCCACCGCCATGCCCGACACGCCGACCCCCGACGCGACGCTGCGGCCGCCTCAAGACCCGGGCTACGAGGCGCGGGTGCGCGCGTCGTTCGACCGGCAGCCCTTCATGTCGAGGATGGGTGCGGAGATGACCCGCGTCGCACCGGGCGAGGTGTCGATCGACCTGCCCTTCGACGTCGAGCTCACGCAGCAGCACGGCTTCCTGCACGGCGGCGCGATCGCCTCGGTGCTCGACGCGGCCTGCGGCTTCGCGGCGTCCACGCTGATGCCCGCCGACGCGGGCGTGCTGACCATCGAGTTCAAGATCAACTTCCTCGCACCGGGCGCGGGCGAGCGCTTCCGCTTCACCGGCCGTGTGCGGCGCACCGGCCGGACGGTAACATTCGTGGACGGCGACGCGATCGCCGTCGCCGACGGCCGCGCCAGGACCATCGCCACGATGCAGGCCACCATGATGACGGTACAGGGCCGCGACGACGTCCGGCACTGAGCCCGCCCCACCCGACGCAACGCAGGGACCCCGGATGCTGAACCTTCCCGGATTGCAGTTCGACCTCGGCGAGGACGTCGCCATGCTGCGCGACTCGCTGCAGCAGTTCACCGCCGCCGAGATCACGCCGCGCGCCGCCGAGATCGACCGCAGCGACCAGTTCCCGATGGACCTGTGGCGCAAGCTCGGCGAGCTCGGCGTGCACGGCATGACCGTGCCCGAGCAGTACGGCGGCACCGACATGGGCTACCTCGCCCACATCGTCGCGATGGAGGAGATCTCGCGCGGCTCGGCCTCGGTCGGCCTGTCGTTCGGCGCGCACTCCAACCTCTGCGTGAACCAGATCAACCGCAACGGCACCACCTGGCAGAAGGAGAAGTACCTGCCGAAGCTGGTCTCGGGCGAATGGGTCGGCGCGCTCGCGATGAGCGAGCCGAACGCCGGCTCCGACGTCGTGTCGATGAAGCTGCGCGCCGACTTCCGCGGCGACCGCTGGGTGCTCAACGGCTCGAAGATGTGGATCACCAACGGCCCCGACGCCGACGTGATGGTGATCTACGCCAAGAACGATCTCGAGGCCGGGCCGCGCGGCATCACCGCCTTCCTCGTCGAGAAGACCTTCAAGGGCTTCTCGGTCGCGCAGAAGCTCGACAAGCTGGGCATGCGCGGCAGCCACACCGGCGAGCTGGTGTTCCAGGACTGCGAGGTACCGGCCGAGAACGTGCTGGGCGGCATCGACGGCGACGACCTCAAGGGCGTGGGCCGCGGCGCCAACGTGCTGATGAGCGGGCTCGACTTCGAGCGCGCGGTGCTCTCGGGCGGGCCGCTCGGCATCATGAGCGCGTGCATGGACGTGGTCGTGCCCTACCTGCACGAGCGCAAGCAGTTCGGCCAGCCGATCGGCGAGTTCCAGCTCATGCAGGGCAAGCTCGCCGACATGTACAGCACGATGATGGCCTGCCGCGCCTACGTGTACGAGGTCGGCAAGCAGTGCGACCGCGCGCAGCGCGGGAAGATCGACGTGCGCTCGCTGCGCAAGGACGCGGCCGCCGCGATCCTGTACTCGGCCGAGAAGGCGACCTGGATGGCCGGCGAGGCGATCCAGTGCCTGGGCGGCAACGGCTACATCAACGACTACCCCACCGGCCGGCTCTGGCGCGACGCCAAGCTCTACGAGATCGGCGCGGGCACCTCCGAGATCCGCCGCATGCTGATCGGCCGCGAGCTGTTCGCCGAGACAGCCTGACGGACACGCCGCGATGCCGCAGCGCACCTCCGACCAGGCCCTTGCGATCGCGCAGGCGATCCTCGCCGGCTTCGACCGCCACTACGCGCTCTTCCGCTACAACGCACAGCAGGCGAAGTCCCGCTACGAGGCGGCCGACTGGCACGCCATCCGCCAGCTCGCCCGCGAGCGGATCGCCTTCTACGACGAGCGCGTGCGCGAGGCCGTGGCCCGCATCGAGGACGTCTTCGGCGCGACCGACCTCGCGGCCGGCAACTGGGCGCAGGTCAAGCGCCACTACGTCGCGCTGCTCTCCGAGCACCGCCAGCCCGAGCTCGCCGAGACCTTCTTCAACTCGGTGTGCGCCAAGCTGCTGCACCGCACCTACTTCCACAACGACTTCATCTTCGTGCGCCCGGCGGTGGCCACCGACTACCTCGACGGCGATCCGCCGAGCTTTCGCGCCTACTACCCGGCCGGTCTCGGCCTGCGCCGCACGCTGCGCCAGATGATCGTCGACCTGGGCCTGGCCTGCCCGTTCGTCGACATCGACCGCGACCTCGCGCTGGTGACTGCCGCGATGCGCGAGTTCGCGCCCGAGGACGCCGCGCCGGCGACCGACTGCCAGCTCAACGTGCTGCGCACGCTGTTCTACCGGAACAAGGGCGCCTACCTGATCGGGCGCTACGTGGCCGACGGCGAGGTCACGCCCTTCGCGATCCCGATCCTGCAGGACGGGCGCGGGCGACTCTTCCTCGACACGCTGCTGCACGGCGCCGATCGCATCGAGACGCTGTTCAACTTCTCGCGCGCGTACTTCATGGTCGACATGGAGGTGCCCTCGGCCTACGTGCGCTTCCTCAGGTCGCTGATGCCGACCAAGCCCGAGTCCGAGCTCTACACGATGCTCGGGCTGCACAAGCAGGGCAAGACCGCGTTCTACCGCGACATGCTCGCGCACCTGAAGCACTCGCACGACAAGTTCGTCATCGCGCCGGGCATCAAGGGGCTGGTGATGGGCGTGTTCACGCTGCCCTCGTTCCCGTACGTGTTCAAGATCATCAAGGACAACCGCAAGAAGGACGTCAGCCGCGAGTTCATCCAGTCGCAATACCAGCGCGTGAAGATGCACGATCGCGTCGGGCGCATGGCCGACACCTGGGAGTACTCGGACGTGCCGTTCCCGAAGGCCCGCTTCGACCCCGCGCTGATCGACGAGCTGCGCGCCACCGCGCCCTCGATCATCGAGGAGGACGCCGACACGCTGGTCATCAAGCACCTGTACATCGAGCGCCGGATGATCCCGCTCAACATGTACCTCGAGCGCTGCAACGACGCCGAGCGCGAGCATGCGCTGATCGAGTACGGCGATGCGATCAAGCAGATGGTCGCCGCCGACATCTTCCCCGGCGACATGCTCTACAAGAACTTCGGCGTCACCCGCCAGGGCCGCGTGGTCTTCTACGACTACGACGAGGTGGCCTACGTGACCGACTGCGTGTTCCGCCGGATCCCCGAGCCGCGCACGCCCGAGGAGGAGATGGCCTCCGAGCCCTGGTACCGGGTCGGGCCGCACGACGTGTTCCCCGAGGAGTTCGGCACCTTCCTGCTCGGCGACCCGCGCGTGAGGCGGATCTTCGAGCACCACCACGGCGACCTGCTCGACGCGGCCTTCTGGCAGCGCAAGCAGGCCCACGTGCGCGCCGGCCGCTTCGACGACGTCTTCCCCTACCCGGAGTCGGTCCGATTCCGGAACCGCTATGATCAGCTGGAGGCCGCCCCGACGGGCGACCCCGCACCACCGGCTGCGGGCGCCGCCGCGCCCGAGCCCCACGCCAGAGCCTGAACCCCAGGAGACCCGTCATGGCCGATCCCGTCGTCATCGTTTCCGTCGCCCGCACCCCCATCGGTGCCATGATGGGCGAACTGTCGTCCTTCGCCGGCCACCAGCTCGGCGCCCACGCCATCAAGGCGGCGGTGCAGCGCGCCGGGCTGTCGCCCGAGCAGGTGCAGGAAGTGATCATGGGCTGCGTGCTGCCCGCCGGTCAGGGCCAGGCCCCGGCCCGCCAGGCCACGCTCGGCGCGGGCCTCCCGATGTCGGTAGGCGCCACCACGATCAACAAGGTCTGCGGCTCCGGCATGAAGGCCGCGATGCTCGCGCACGACCTGCTCGCCGTCGGCAGCCAGGACGTGGTCGTCGCCGGCGGCATGGAGAGCATGTCGAACGCGCCGTACCTCATGCTCAAGGGCCGCGGCGGCTACCGCTACGGCCACGGCACGCTGTTCGACCACATGGCGCTCGACGGCCTCGAGGATGCCTACGAGAAGACCCCCAACGGCGGCGGCAAGTCGATGGGCCAGTTCGCCGAGGACTGCGCGGGCAAGTACACCTTCACTCGCGAGGAACAGGACCGCTATGCGATCACCTCCACCGAGCGCGCCAAGACCGCCAACACCGACGGCTCGTTCGCCTGGGAGATCGCCGGCATCACCGTCGCCGGCCGCAAGGGCGACGTCGTGATCGACAAGGACGAGAGCCCGTTCAAGGCCAACCCCGAGAAGATCCCGACGCTCAAGCCCGCGTTCCGCAAGGACGGCACCGTGACCGCCGCCACCTCGTCGTCGATCTCCGACGGCGCGGCCGCGCTGGTGATGATGCGCGCGTCCACCGCCGAGAAGCTCGGCCTCGAGCCGATCGCGCGGCTCGTCGCGCACGCGACGCACTCGCAGGAGCCGCAGTGGTTCACCACCGCGCCGGTCGGCGCGATCGCCAAGCTCTACGCCAAGACCGGCTGGTCGACCGCGAACGTGGACCTGTACGAGATCAACGAGGCGTTCGCGGTGGTCGCGATGGCCGCGATGAAGGAGCACGGCCTGCCGCACGAGAAGGTCAACCTGCACGGCGGCGCGGTGGCCCTCGGCCACCCGATCGGCGCCTCCGGCGCGCGGCTGATCGTCTCCCTCATCGGCGGCCTGCGCAAGACCGGCGGCAAGCGCGGCGTGGCCTCGCTGTGCATCGGCGGCGGCGAAGCCACCGCTGTCGCCGTGGAGCTGATGTGATCGGCGGGGCGACGGAGCGCGGGCGTCCCTGATGCCGACCGCGCTCATCCTAGGCGCGTCGCGGGGCATCGGCCTCGAGTTCGTGCGCCAGTACCGCGAGGCGGGCTGGACCGTCTTCGCCACCTTCCGGAGCGAGGACGACCGGGTCCGCCTGCGCGACCTCGGCGCGCACACGCTCAAGCTCGACGTGCAGCGCGTCGAGGACATCGCCGGCATCGGCTGGCAGCTCGACGGCGAGCGGCTCGACGTGGCGGTGGTCAACGCGGGCGTCTACGGGCTGCGCACCAGCAGCGTCCAGTCGCCGCCCTCCGACGAGCAGTTCGACCTGGTGATGCGCACCAACGTGCTCGGCGCGATGCGGCTGATGCCGCTGCTCGCGCCGCTGCTGGCGCCCGCGCGGGGCACGCTCGCCTTCGTCTCGAGCAAGATGGGCTCCATCGCCGAGGCGCAGGCGAGCTACGGCATGCTCTACCGGGTCTCCAAGGCGGCGGTGAACATGGTGGCCAAGATGGCGCACAGCGACTACTCGCCGATGGGCGTGCGGGTGCTGTCGCTGCATCCGGGCTGGGTCCGCACCGACATGGGCGGCCCGAACGCCGAGGTCGCGGTCGACGACAGCGTCGCCGGCCTGCGCAGCGTGCTGGCCGACCGCGCCGCGTTCCCGAGCGGCGGCTTCTTCGACTGGCGCGGCCAGCCCATCGCATGGTGAGCGCGCGCCGGCTGATCTCCTCCGGCTCGTCCTTCGAGCGGCTGGCCGGCTATTCGCGCGCGGTGGTCGACGGCCGGGACGTGCACGTCGCGGGCACCACCGGCTTCGACTACACGACGATGACCATCGACGAGGACCTGCTGGTGCAGACCCGGCAGTGCCTGGCCAACATCGCCGACGCCCTCGCGCAGGCCGGCTGCACGCTCGACGATGTGGTGCGCGTGCGCTACCTGTTCACCGACGCGGCCTTCTTCGAGCGCGCCGCGCCCCTGTTCGGCGAGGCGTTCGCGCGGGCGCGGCCGGCGGCCACCGCGATGATCGTCGGCCTGGTCGATCCGCGGATCAAGATCGAGATCGAGGTCGACGCGCGCGTGCCCGCGACCGACGCCCCACCCGAGCGAGACTGGGGCCCGCAGCCGGGCGCCTGAGAAGGCTTCTGAGCGGGCATGGCGGGGGCGAAGCAAGTCGGGGCGACGCTCGCCCGGGGATTGAGGAGACGACGATGATCCTGAACGAATCGCTGACCATGGTCCGCGACGCGGTCCGCAGCTACGTGAGCGAGCAGGTGGCGCCGCACGCGGCCCGCTGGGACCGCGAGGCCACCTTCCCCGCCGAGGCGCTGCGCGGACTGGCCGCGCTCGGCTGCTACGGCGTGGCGGTGCCCGAGCGCTGGGGCGGCGCGGGCCTCGACTACACCGCGCTGGCGGTGATCCTCGAGGAGATCGCAGCCGGCGACGGCGCCACCTCCACCGTGGTGTCGGTCAACAACTGCCCGGTCTGCTCGATCCTGATGGCCTTCGCCGACGACGCGCAGAAGGACCGCTGGCTGGTGCCGCTGGCGCGCGGCGAGATGCTCGGCGCCTTCTGCCTGACCGAGCCGCACGTAGGCTCCGACGCGTCGGCGCTGCGTACCACCGCGCGCCGAGAGACCGGCCCCGACGGCCGCGTCGAGTACGTGATCGACGGGGTCAAGCAGTTCATCACCTCGGGCAAGCACGCCGACGTCGCGATCGTGATGGCGGTGACGGACAAGGCCGCCGGCAAGCGCGGCATCTCGGCGTTCCTGGTGCCCACCGCCACGCCCGGCTACGTTGTCGCCCGGCTCGAGGACAAGGTCGGCCAGCACGCCTCCGACACCGCGCAGATCCGCTTCGAGAACTGCCGCGTGCCGGCGGCCAACCTGCTGGGCGAGGAGGGTCAGGGCTACCGGATCGCGCTGTCCGGCCTGGAGGGCGGGCGCATCGGCATCGCCTCGCAGTCGGTGGGCATGGCGCGCGCGGCCTTCGAGGCGGCGCTGCGCTACGCCCGGGAGCGCGAGGCGTTCGGTGCGCCGATCTTCCAGCACCAGGCGGTGCAGTTCCGGCTCGCCGACATGGCCACCTCGATCGAGGCCGCGCGCCAGCTCATCCTGCACGCCGCGGCCCTGAAGGACGCCGGCCAGCCCTGCCTGAAGGAGGCCGCGATGGCCAAGCTCTTCGCCTCCGAGATGGCCGAGCGGGTCTGCTCCGACGCCATCCAGGTGCACGGCGGCTACGGCTACGTGTCGGACTTCCCGGTCGAGCGGATCTGGCGCGACGTGCGCGTCTGCCAGATCTACGAAGGCACCAGCGACATCCAGAAGATTCTCATCGGGCGCGCGCTCGCCAACGAGGGCTGACACAGACATGGACACCGTGATGCTGCAGGCGATCGACGGCCACGAGGTACGTGCCTTCGTTGCGCGCCCCGACGGCGATCCGAAGGGCTGCGTGGTGGTCGCGCAGGAGATCTTCGGGGTCAACGACCACATCCGCTGGGTGATCGCCGAGCAGTACGCGCGGGCCGGCTACCTCGCGGTCGCGCCCGCCTTCTTCGACCGGATCGAGCCGGACGTCGAGCTCGGCTACACGCCCGAGGGCACGGCGCGCGGCCGCGCGCTGGTCGACGCGCTCGGCCTGGACGCGCCGCTGCGCGACATCCGCGCGGCGGCGCTGCAGGTCGGCCAGGGGCTGCCCACCGGCGTGGTCGGCTACTGCTGGGGCGGCACGGTCGCCTACCTGGCGGCGACGCGGCTCGGGCTGCCCGCGGTCGGCTACTACGGCGGGCGCACCGCGCCCTACCTGCACGAGCGGCTGCAGGCGCCGGCGATGCTGCACTTCGGCGAACACGACACGCTCATCACGATGGACACCGTGCGGCGCATCAGCAGCACGCATCCCGACCTGCCCTGCCACGTCTATCCGGCCGGCCACGGCTTCAACCGCTTCGGCCACCCCGACTGGCACGCCGACTCGGCCGACACCGCGCTCGCGCGCACCCTCGCCTTCTTCCGACAGCACCTCGCCCAATGACCGACACCTCCCCCCGCATCCGCGTCGCACTCGCCGGCGTCACCGGCTGGGCCGGCGCCCCCCTGGCGCGCGGCATCGTCGCCACCCCCGACCTGCACCTGGTCGCCGGCATCGCGCGGCGCGCCGTCGGCAAGTCGGTCGGCGACGCGCTCGGCATCGACTGCGCGGCTCCGGTCGTGGCCACCGCCGCCGAGGCGCTCGCGCAGGGCGTCGACGTGTTCTTCGAGTACAGCAAGCCCGACATCGCGATCGTCAACGTGCTGGCCGCCGTGCAGGCCGGCGCACACGTGGTGGTCGGCACATCGGGGCTGTCCGACGAGGAGTACGCGCGCATCGACGCCGCCGCACGCGCCGCCGGACGCGGCGTGCTCGCCTGCGGCAACTTCGCGATCACCGCGGTGCTGCTGCAGAAGTTCGCCGAGATGGCGGTGAAGTGGCTGCCCGACGTCGAGCTGATCGACTACGCCAAGGCCGGCAAGGCCGACGTGCCCTCGGGCACGGTGCGCGAGCTGAGCGTGCGCCTGGGCGCGGCGCGCGGCGATGCACGGTCGTCCGCGCTGCCGCTCGCGCAGCTGCGCGGACCGGTCGAGACGCGCGGCGCCGAGATGTCCGGCATCCCAGTGCACGCGATCCGCGTGCCGGGCTTCGTGCTCGGCGTGGAGGTCATCTTCGGCGCCGCCGACCAGCGGCTGCACCTGCGCCACGAGGCCGGCGCCAGCGCCGAGCCCTACGTGCCGGGGGCGCTGCTCGCGATCCGCCGCGTCGCGGGGCTGACGGGCGTGGTGCGCGGGCTCGACCGCGTGATGCAGGACTGAAGCAGCACCGAGCTCGCGGGCCCCGGGGCCCGCCGGAGAACCGACGATGGCCGCCGAATTCACCCTCTACTGCTTCGCCCAGTCCGGCAACGCCTACAAGGCCGCGCTGATGCTGAACCTGTGCGGCGCCGACTGGACGCCGCGCTTCGTGGACTTCTTCAACGGCGAGACGCGCACCGACGCGTACCGCGCGACCAACGTGATGGGCGAGGTGCCGGTGCTCGAGCACCGCGGCCGGCGCCTGTCGCAGTCGGGCGTGATCCTCGACTACCTCGCGCACACGCTCGGTCGCTTCGACTGGGAGGGCGAGGAAGAGCGGCGCGAGGTGCTGCGCTGGCTGCTCTGGGACAACCACAAGCTCACCAGCTACACCGCGACGCTGCGCTTCCTGATGGCGCTGTCGAAGGACCCGAACCCGGCGGTCGTCGAGACCTTCCGCGCCCGTGCGCTGACCGCGATCAGGGTGCTCGACACGCAGCTCACCGGCCGCGAATGGGTGGCGCTCGACAAGCCCTCGATCGCCGACCTGTCGCTGTGCGGCTACCTGTGGTTCAACGAGGAGTTCGGCGTCGACTGGAAGACCTATCCGGCAGTCGGCGCCTGGCTGCGGCGCCTGGAGGCGCTGCCGGGCTGGAAACATCCGTACGCGCTGATGCCCGGGCATCCGCTGCCCGCGAAGGGCTGAGGCCGTGCGCATCGACGCGGTGATCTTCGACTGCGACGGCGTGCTGGTCGACAGCGAGCCGATCACCAACGGCGTGCTGACGGTGATGCTCAACGAGCTGGGCCTGGCGTTCACCGTCGAGCAGACGATGCGCACCTTCATGGGCAAGGCGCTTCGCGAGGAGCTGTCGATCATCGAGTCGCTCGCCGGCCGGAAGCTTCCGCCCGACTGGTACGCGGGCTTCGCGCGGCGGCGCGACGAGGTGCTCGCCCGCGAGGTGAAGGCGGTGCCGCATATCGAGGACGTGATCGATGCGCTGGTGGCCGCCGGCCTGCCGCATGCGGTGGCCTCGGGCGCGGACCGCTCGAAGATGCGCGTGACGCTCGGCGCCACCGGCCTGCTCGAACGCTTCGAGACGCCCGGCGCGCGCATCGTCGCGGCCGCGCCCCCGGGCAGCGCCGCGCAGGTCGCAGCTCAGTTCGCCGGCATCGTGGCGGGCTCGCGGCTCTTCGGCGCCGACATGGTCGAGCGTGCCAAGCCCGCGCCCGACGTCTACCTGCTCGCCGCGCGCGCGCTCGGCGTCGACCCGGCGCGCTGCGCGGTCGTCGAGGACACGCCGACCGGCACCGCCGCGGGCGTGGCCGCCGGCAGCCTCGTGCTCGGCTACTGCGCCCACACCGATGCCCGCGCGCTGCTCGCCGCCGGCGCCCATGCCGTCTTCGACGACATGCGGCGGCTGCCGGCCCTCGTCGCGCCCTGATCTGTCGCGTCCCGCCGTCCGCCCCCCCCCCCTGATTCATCGCCCCCTGAGCGCCATGCACCCGATCCAGACCAAGCTCGACGTCCGCTCGGACGAGTTCAAGGCCAACACCCGTGCGATGGCCGCGCTGGTCGAGGACCTGCGCGCGAAGCTCGCGATCGCCGCGGCTGGCGGCGGCGATGTCGCGCGCGCGCGCCACGTCTCGCGCGGCAAGCTGCTGCCGCGCGACCGCGTCGACGGCCTGCTCGACCCCGGCACGCCCTTCCTCGAGCTCTCGCCGCTCGCCGCCCACGAGATGTACGGCGGCGACGCGCCCTGCGCGGGCATCATCACCGGCATCGGACGCGTGGCCGGCATCGAGTGCCTGATCGTGTGCAACGACGCCACCGTCAAGGGCGGCACCTACTACCCGGTGACGGTCAAGAAGCACCTGCGCGCGCAGGAGATCGCCCGCGAGAACCGCCTGCCCTGCATCTACCTGGTCGACTCGGGCGGTGCCAACCTGCCGAACCAGGACGAGGTCTTCCCCGACCGCGAGCACTTCGGGCGGATCTTCTTCAATCAGGCCAACCTGTCGGCCGCGGGCATCCCGCAGATCGCCGTCGTGATGGGCTCGTGCACCGCGGGCGGCGCCTACGTGCCGGCGATGAGCGACGAGTCGGTCATCGTGAAGAACCAGGGCACCATCTTCCTCGGCGGCCCGCCGCTGGTGAAGGCCGCCACCGGCGAGGTGGTCACCCCCGAGGACCTGGGCGGCGGCGACGTGCACACGCGGCTGTCGGGCGTCTCCGACTGGCTCGCGCAGGACGACACCCATGCGCTCGCGCTCGCGCGCAAGATCGTCGGCAACCTCAACTGGAAGAAGCCCGACCAGCTCGTGCGCGCCGAGCCGCGCGAGCCGCTCTACGACCCGTCCGAGCTCTGGGGCGTGCTGCCCACCGACACCCGCAAGCCCTACGACGTGCGCGAGGTGATCGCGCGGATCGTCGACGGCTCCGAGCTCGACGAGTGGAAGGCGCGCTACGCCACCACGCTGATCACCGGCTTCGCGCACGTGCACGGCATGCCGGTGGGCATCGTCGCGAACAACGGCATCCTGTTCTCCGAGTCGGCGCTCAAGGGCGCGCACTTCATCGAGCTGTGCTGCCAGCGCAAGATCCCGCTGCTGTTCCTGCAGAACATCTCCGGCTTCATGGTGGGCCGCAAGTACGAGAACGAGGGCATCGCGCGCAACGGCGCCAAGCTCGTCACCGCCGTCGCCTGCGCGCAGGTGCCCAAGTTCACCGTGATCATCGGCGGCAGCTTCGGCGCCGGGAACTACGGCATGTGCGGCCGGGCCTACTCGCCGCGCTTCCTGTGGATGTGGCCGAACGCGCGGATCAGCGTGATGGGCGGCGAGCAGGCCGCCTCGGTGCTGGCCACCGTGCGGCGCGACGGCATCGAGGCGCGCGGCGGCGCCTGGAGCGCCGAGGACGAGGCCGCCTTCAAGGCACCGCTGCTCACGCAGTACGAGCGCGAGGGCCATCCGTACTACGCGAGCGCCCGCCTCTGGGACGACGGTGTCATCGACCCGGCCGACACGCGCCGCGTGCTGGCGCTCGGAATGTCGGCGAGCCTGAACCAGCCGATCCCGGAAACGAAGTTCGGCGTGTTCAGGATGTAGGTCGGCCCGGCCGCAGGTCCAGCGCCAGGAACCGCGTCCCCGCGATCGGATTGAACCCGTACGGCTCGGTCGGCACGAAGCCGAGCGCGCCGTACAGCGCCTGCGCCGTGCCCATGCTCGGCAGCGTGTCGAGGCGGATGCGCGCGTAGCCGGCCGCGCGGGCCTCGGCCACGATGCGCTCGGCCAGCGCGCGGCCGAGCTTCAGGCCGCGGCCCCGCGGGCGGACGTACAGCCGCTTCATCTCGCAGTCGCCGCCGTCGAGCGCGCGCAGCGCCACGCAGCCGATCGGCGCGTCGCCGCGCCACGCCAGCAGCAGCCGCCCCGAGGGCGCGGCGTAGCGGCCGGGCAGGCCGGCCAGCTCGGCCTCGACGTCCTGGAAGGACAGGTCGACGCCCAGGCCGTCGACGTACTCGCGAAAGAGCGCGCGCACGGCGGGCAGGTCATGCGGCACGGCGGCGGGGCGGATGTCGAACATGGCGCCGCGATCATGCCATGCGCGATCCGGGGGTCGGACCCGATGGCATGATGCGCGGACCCCTTCCTCGCCCCGCGATGACCGACGTCCTGACCCCCTTCGACGACGAGGCCGAGGCCCTGGCCGCGGTCGACGCCACGCGGTACTGGCTCGAGGCGGCCGTCATCGGCCTGAACCTGTGCCCGTTCGCCAAGGCCGTGCACGTGAAGCGGCAGATCCGCTGGGCGGTCACCGCGACCTCGGACGCGGGCACGCTGCTCGCGGAGCTGCGCGGCGAGCTCGCGCGGCTGGCCGACGCGGACCCCGCGCTCGTCGACACCACGCTGCTGATCCATCCGCGCGCGCTCACCGACTTCATCGACTACCGCTTCTTCCTCGACGACGCGAACCGCGCGCTGAGAAAGCTCGGGTACGAGGGCGTCCTGCAGCTCGCGAGCTTCCATCCGGACTACGCGTTCGCCGACGCCGCGCCCGACGACCCCGCGAACTGCACGAACCGCTCGCCGCATCCGATGCTGCACCTGCTGCGCGAGGCCAGCATCGACCGCGCGGTGGCCGCGTACCCGGACGCCGAAGCGATCTACAACCGCAACGTCGAGGCGCTGAGGGCGCTCGGGCACGCCGGCTGGCGCGGGCTGCTCGCGCGGGACGCCGGCTGAACGTCGGCCCTGGCCATGCGCCTCACGCCAGCCGCCGCCTGATCCGCTGCCCGATCCCGTCGACCGCGGTCACGCACACCAGGATGCAGAGCAGGATCGCGCCGACCTGCGGGTAGTCCATCAGCCGCAGCGAGCCCATCAGCTCGGTGCCGATGCCGCCGGCCCCGACCGCCCCCATCACCGTCGAAGCGCGGAAGTTGTACTCCCAGCGATAGATCGTGGTGTCGGCCATCTGCGGCATCACCTGCGGCAGCACCGCGTGCCAGATCACCTGCAGCCGGCTGCCGCCCGCGGCCCGCGCGGCCTCGATCGGACGCGCATCGGCATGCTCGATCGCCTCGGCGAAGAACTTGCCCACCATGCCGACCGAGTGCAGGGCGAGCGCGAGCACGCCGGGCAGCGCGCCGAAGCCGACCGCCGCGACGAACAGGATGCCCATGATCAGCTCGGGGATCGAGCGCAGCAGGTTGAGCAGCGTGCGCGCCGCCTGCTGCACGACGCGGTTCGGCGTGGTGTTGGGCGCGGCGAGCAGCGCCACCGGCAGCGCGAGCACCACCGAGAGCGCGGTGCCGGCCACGCTCATCGCGAGCGTATCGAGCAGCGGACGCATCCAGAAGCGCCAGCGGGCAAAGTCGGGCGGCAGCATCTCCGAGCCGATCTGCGCGAGCGCGGGCAGCCCGTCGACCAGCCGATCGCGGTCGAAGGCGCCGGTGAACGCGAGCGCCGCGACGACGACCGCGAGCAGCGCCACGACCCTCGCCACGGCCGCACGCGTGGCCGCGTCGCTGCCGGCCAGCAGCGCGTCGTGGCGCGGGTCGGCCGCGGGCCCGGCGGCGTTCGACCGGATCGCGCTCACTGGAACTTCGTGAGGTCCAGGTTCAGCACCTTCGCCGTGTCGCGCAGCACGTCGTACGCGCGATCGTCGGTGGCGGCGAAGCCCTCCGCTCGGAAGCTCTTGAGCAGGTCCGCATCCTTCAGGTCGAGGAAGGCGCTGCGGATCTTCGCCTTGAGCTCGGGCGCGAGCTTCGATTGCATCGCCATCGGGTAGTTCGGGATCGCCTTCGTCTCGGCGAGCACGCGGACCTTCGCGCCGTCGATCTTGCCGGCCTTGACCAGCGAGTCGAAGATCGGCCGCGACAGCGCGCCCGCATCCACCTTGCCGGTCTCGACCGAGCGGGCGACGGCGTCGTGCGCGCCGAGGTAGACGGTCTTGTAGTCGGTGTTGGCGACCAGGCCGGCGTCCTGCAGCATCGCGCGCGGCACGAGGTGCGACGAGGTGGAGGCCTGGTCGCCGTAGGCCACCGTGCGGCCCTTGAGCTCGGCGACCGTCTTCAGCGTCGAGGCCGCCGGCACGATCACCACGCTGGTGTAGGTCGGCGAGCCGCGCGAGACCCCGACCGCGAACGCCTCGATGTCGGCCTTCGAGCGTGCGAGCACGTACGACAGGGGCCCGAAGTAGGCGACGTCGATGCGCCCGAAGCGGGTCGCCTCGATCATCGACGAGTAATCGGTGGTGACGATCATCTCGACCGGCCTGCCGACGACGCGCTCGAGGTGTGCCTTCAGCGGCTGCGCGTTCTGGATGATCGTCGAGGCGTTCTCGTCGGGCAGCAGCGCCACGCGCAGCGTCTTCGGGTCGGTGCCCTGCGCGCGGGCGTGCAGGGGCAGCAGGCCGGCGAGCAGTGCGCCGGCGGTGAAGGTACGTCGATCCATGGTGAAGCTCCTCGTGGGGTCAGACGGCGACCGACAGCGGGCCGGTGTCGTCGAAGGCGGACCGCTCGCTCGGCGAGGCGGCGGGTTCATTGCGGGCGAGGTCGAGCCCCGGCCCGTAGATGGCCTGCAGCGCGCGCTCGTCGAGCGCGGACGGCGGGCCGTCGAAGACGATGCGGCCGGCGGACACGCCGATCACGCGGTCGGCGAAGCGCCGGGCCAGGTCGACCTGATGCAGGCTCACCACGACCGCGATGCCGGCGTCGCGGCAGATGTCGCGCAGCAGCTCGAGCACGCGCGCGGCGGTGGCCGGGTCGAGGCTGGCGACCGGCTCGTCCGCGATCAGCAACCGTGGCTGCTGCGCGAGCGCGCGGGCGATGCCGACGCGCTGCTGCTGGCCGCCCGAGAGCTGGTCGGCGCGGCGCAGCGCGGCATCGAGCAGCCCGACCCGGTCGAGCGCGTGCAGCGCGATGCGCCGGTCGGCGACCGACGCGGGCCACAGCGAGCGCAGGGTCGAGGAGAACGCGATCCGGCCGGTGAGCACGTTGCGCAGCACGGAGAGCCGCCCGATCAGCTGGTGCTGCTGGAAGACCATGCCGGTGCGGCGCCGGTGCAGCCGCCAATCGGCGGGGCCGGCGAGCGGGCCGATGCCCTCGGCCCAGACGGTGCCCGTGCTCAGCGGCACGAGCCCGTTGAGGCTGCGCAGCAGCGTCGACTTGCCCGCGCCGGACGGGCCGAGCAGCACGCAGAACGCACCGGCGGCGAACCCGGTCGTCGTTCGCGCGAGGCCCACGGTGCCGTCCGGATAGACGACCGACGCGTCGTTCAGCCTGAGCAGCACCGCGCCGCCCGCATCGATCGGAGCTTCCATGGTGAACAGCATGCGGGTCGAATACGTCAAATGTATTACCTAAGCCAATTCGTCACATTGATGATTTACGATCCGCAAATCGGCAGCCGAGAACGGATCAGCGTGCCCAAGATCGTCGTCACCTGCCGGACCTTCCCCGAGACCCTGGACGCGCTGCGCGCGCACGGCGAGGTCCTCTCCAACGACGGCGAAGCGCCGTGGCCCGCCGCGCGGGTGCTCGATGTCTGCCGCGACGCCGACGCGCTGCTCGCCTTCATGCCCGACTCGGTGGACCGGGCGTTCCTCGCCGCCTGCCCGAAGCTGCGGGTCGTCGCCTGCGCGCTCAAGGGGTACGACAACTTCGACGTCGAGGCCTGCGCCGAGCGCGGCGTGTGGCTCGCCATCGTACCGGACCTGCTGACCGAGCCCACCGCCGAGCTCACCGTGGGCCTGATGATCGGACTCGGCCGCTTCGTGCTGCCCGGCGACGCCCGGGTCCGCGGCGGCGGCTTCGAGGGCTGGCGCCCGGTGCTCTACGGCCGCTCGATCGACGGCTCGCGGATCGGCGTGCTCGGCGGCGGTGCGGTCGGCCGGGCGATCGCGCGCAAGCTCGCGGGCTTCGACTGCGAGACCCTCGTGCACGACCGCCAGCGCTCGGCGCCGCTGCCCGCGAACGCCCGGTGGGCGACGCTCGACGAGACGGTCGCCACCGCCGACTTCGTCTT
>JBIIPQ010000263.1:0-6101 GCA_044342535.1 Burkholderiaceae bacterium | reverse complement strand
CGCGATCAGCGCGATGGGCGAGCCTTCGAGCCTGGCCTCGCCGGTGGCGAGCGCCGCCGGCAGACCGCGCACGCCCGCGGCGATCTCCTTCCAGCGGTCGGCGCTCAGCGTGAGCCGCGCGTCGGCCTGCTCGGCGCGGCCCTCGCGGACCTCGGCGACGCCGCGCCGCACGGCGAGCGTCCAGTGGCGGCCGATGTCGGTGAACTCGAAGCCGATCGTGCGCTCGGTCTCGAGCGCCTCCTCGGCTCGCAGGCGCACCGTCATGCCGCGCATGAAGCCGCCGATCGGGAAGGCGTGCAGCTGCTCGAGCGGCAGCTTCGTCGGGTCGCGCCGCGCGATCGCGATCTCGCCCCTGAGCTCGCCGGCGGCGGTCAGCAGGTAGTTGCGCGCGTTGGCGCTCTCCTGGCGGTCGGCCATCGCGGCGAGCGCACGGGCCTGCGTCGCGCGCGGGCCGGCATCGCCCGGGGCGAGGCGCAGCGCCGCGTCGGACATCTCGGCGGCCCACTGCAGCTCGCCCGCGGCCAGCGCGCGCTCGGCCTCCTGGGCGAGCGTGCGGCCGCTGCCGGCCAGCGCCTGCAGCCGGCGCGCGCGGTCCTCGGGCGGCAGCGGGAACAGCCGTGCGGCGTTGCCGTCGAACCATCCCACCTGGCCGGCATGGATCGAGCGCACGCTCCAGTCGACGCGTCCGTAATGCTCGGCGAGCCAGGGGCTCGCGGCGAGATGGGGCGGCAGCTTCACGCGCGAGACGATCTCGTCGGGCGACAGGCCGGCGTTCATCCAGCGGATCGTCTGGTCGTGGACGAACTGGATCGCGTCGCGGTAGTCGGTCAGCACGCGCATGACCTCGGCCTCGCCGGAGATCGGGCGCGTGTGGCTCGGCACCAGGTGCGCGGGCCGCAGCGCGCGCATCGCGTCGAGGCTCGCGATCCAGCGGCGCACGTCGCGGTAGGGCGTGCCCCGGATCGCGTACAGGTTCGGGAACGAGCGGTACAGGTTGTCGGCCGCGAGCAGCACGCGCGAATCGGGCAGCCACACGAAGAGCTGGTCCTCGGTCTCGCCGGGCGCGTGGCGCAGCTGCATGCGCACGCCCGCGACCTCGAGGTCGAGCGACTCGGCGAACGTGCGGTTCGGGCGCATCAGGGCGATCCGGTTGCGGCCCTCGACGTAGTCCAGGCGCGGCCCGATGCCGGCGTTCGGCACCTTGTCCGGCGACAGGTGCGTGCCGAACTGCCGCATGCTGCGCGGATAGATCGTCGGCGACACGAGGTCCATCACCTCGTCGAGCAGCGCGTCGGTGCGCTCGTGCGCGATCACCTCCACCGGGCGGCCCTCGGCGAACACCGAGGCGCCGAAGGTGTGGTCGGGATGGAAGTGGGTGTAGACGAGGGTGCGCACCGGCTTGCCGGTGACGGTGCGAAAGCGTGCGAGCACCTTGGTCGCGGCCTCGGCGCTCTCCATCGTGTCGACGACGATCGCGGCGTCGGTGCCTTCGATCAGGATCGAGTTGGCGAGGCCGTCGCCGACGGCGACGTGCACCCCGTCGACCACCTTCAGCAGCGTCGGCTCGAACTCGCGCGAGTGCGCGCGCAGGCGGGCCAGCGCCGGATGCTCGGCCCCGGTCCCGGGCGGGTCCGCGGCGGCGCTCGCCGCGACCGGGCGCGGCGCGCGCTCTCGGTGCGGCCAGCCGAGCAGCGAGGCGACCGCGGCGATCAGGGCGGCGGCGCCGAGCAGCACCCCGCCGGCCCGGGCGAGACCGGGGGCGATGCGGGGCGGGCGTAGGCGGCGGGGGCTCATTGGTGTCGGCGTGACCACGCCGAGATCGGTGTCGGCGTGACCGCGCCGAGTATAGGCGGGCCCCCCGGCGCGCGCTCGTCGGGCGCCGGCCGTGCGGTCCGGGATTGCCGCTATCATCGACCGACCGACCTGGAGCCCTCCGAGATGAACCTGTCCGACCTCCGCCCGATCATCGACGCCAAGTGGGACGTGGACCTCGTGCCCCGCCTGGTCGAGTACGTGAAGCTGCCGGCCAAGTCGCCGGCCTTCGACGCGAGCTGGGCCGCCCACGGCCACATCGCCGCCGCCATCGAAGCCGCCGCCACCTGGGCGCGCGCGCAGCCGATCGCCGGCCTGAAGGTCGAGGTGATCTCGATCGACGGCCGCACCCCGTGCATCTTCTTCGACGTCCCGGCCACCCACGGCCTCGGCGAGGACCGCACGGTGCTGTTCTACGGTCACCTCGACAAGCAGCCCGAGATGACCGGCTGGCGCGAGGACCTCGGCCCCTGGAAGCCGGTGATCGAGAACGGCCGCCTGTACGGGCGCGGCGCGGCCGACGACGGTTACGCGCTGTACTCGGCGCTGACCGTCATCCAGGCGCTCGATGCCCGCCGTGTCGCGCGTCCGCGCTGCGTCGGCCTGATCGAGACCTGCGAGGAGAGCGGCAGCCCGGACCTGCCCGACTACCTCGCCAAGCTCGCGCCGCGCTTCGGCGAGGTGCAGCTCGTCGCCGGCCTGGACTCGGGCTGCGGCAACTACGAGCAGCTCTGGGTCACCACGTCCCTGCGCGGCCTGGTGGGCGGCGTGCTGACCGTCGAGGTGCTGCAGGAGGGCGTGCACTCGGGCAACGCGAGCGGCCTCGTGCCCTCGTCGTTCCGGATCGCCCGCAAGCTGCTGAACCGGCTCGACGACGTCGACACCGGACGCCTCCTTCCCGAGGCGCTGCACGCCCCGATCCCCCAGGAGCGCATCGAGCAGGCGCACGCCGCCGGCGCGATCCTCGGCGACATCGTATGGAAGCAGTTCCCGTGGGTCGGCTGCAACCACGGCCCGGACGCGCATGCGCATTCCATGCCGACGACCACCGATCCGGTCGAGGCGATCCTGAACCGCACCTGGCGGCCCGCGCTGTCGGTGACCGGCGCCGAGCACCTGCCGGGCATCGCGTCGGCCGGCAACGTGCTGCGCCCGAAGACCTCGCTGAAGCTGTCGCTGCGGCTGCCGCCGACCGTCGACGGCGAGCGTGCCGCGGCGCTGATGAAGCGCGTGCTCGAGGCCGATCCGCCGTACAACGCGCGGGTGAGCTTCTCGGAGGCGCACGGCGCCACCGGCTGGAACGCGCCGCCCACCGCCCCGTGGCTCAAGCAGGCCGCGGATGCCGCGTCGATGGCCGCCTGGGGGCGGCCGGCGGCCTGGATCGGCGAGGGCGGAACCATCCCGTTCATGAACATGCTGGGCGAGCGGTTCCCGGACGCGCAGTTCATGATCACCGGCGTGCTCGGGCCGCAGTCCAACGCGCACGGCCCGAACGAGTTCCTGCACATCGACGCGGGCAAGCGGCTGACCGCCGCGGTCGCGGGCGTGGTCGCTTCGGTGCGCTGACGCACCGAGCGGCGGGCCGCGGGCCCGCCGCGCCGCGCGCCCGCCCGGCCGCGCGGGGCCAGCCGCCCGGCGCGGGCCGCGCACGCGCGCCGCCGCTGGTCGTGTCTGCCTGCCCGTCCGCGCGCTGGCCCGCGGACCGGTCCCGTCCGGTCGGTAGCATCGCCGGCACCGGAGCCGAATGGCGTCCTTCCGGACATCGATGCCTGCCTCGACCGCCTCGACCCTCCCCCTCGACCCGCCGCCCGGCACGAGCCATCGCTTCGCGGGCGGTGCGTTCTGGTCGTACCTCCGCCGCACCGTCATTGCGGCGGCGGCGGTCGACGCGGTGTTCTTCGTCATGTTCTGGCTGCTCGAGGCGCCGCTGCTGCAGTGGACGAACATCGCGAGCATCGCGCTCTACGGCGTCGCCTACGCGCTGCTCTCGCGTCGGCGCAACCGCCTCGCGATCGACCTCATCCGCCTCGAGGTCTTCGTGCACGCGACGGTGGGCACGCTGGCCCTCGGCTGGTCGAGCGGCTTCTACTACTACCTGCTGCTGTTCGTGCCGGCCATCTCGGCGAGCGTGGCGCGGCCGCGCCAGGCGGTCGTGCCGATGGGTCTGACCTTCGTGACCTACCTCGGCCTCGAGCGCCTGGCGGCCACGACCGGCGCGCTGGACCCGGTGAGCGACGCAGGCTTGGTGGTCGTGCACACGGTCAACGCGGCCATCGTCTTCGGGATGCTCGCCGGGCTGACGCTGTTCTACGTCGGCAAGGTCCGCGAGGCCGAGCGCCGGCTGGAGGTCCTCGCCACCCGTGACCCGTTGACGCGGCTCTCCAACCGCAGGCACTTCGGCAGCGAGGCCGAGCATGCGCTCGCCCGCGGCCTGCCCAAGGGGCGCCGTTTCGCGCTGCTGCTGGCCGACATCGACCTGTTCAAGCGGATCAACGACAGCTTCGGCCACGCGGCCGGCGACCAGGTCCTGGCCGAAGTCGCCGCGCGCCTGATCGAGGTGGCGGGGCCCGACGCCCTGGTGGCCCGCTGGGGCGGCGAGGAGTTCCTGGTGCTGCTGCCCGACGCCGACGCAGCCGGCGGCGTGGGCGCGGGCGAGCGGCTGCGGGCCTCGCTCGCCGCGCGGCCGGTCCGGCCGACCCCGGACGCCGAGCCGGTGACCGTGTCGGTCGGCGTCGCCGCGATCGACCGGCAAGAGACCCTGCCGGCCGCGATCGACCGCGCCGATCGCGCGATGTACCGCAGCAAGACCAGCGGGCGCGACGCGGTGACCGTATCGCCGCTCTCCGAGTGCGCCGTCTCCTGAGCGCCCGCAGCGTCTCAGCGAATCCGGCGGCTGATGCCGGTCAGGCGCTCCATCACCACGATCAGGACCAGCATGACGCCGATCAGCACGCTCGAGACGGCGGCGATCGTCACGTCGAGCTTGCCCTCGAGGTCCGCCCATATCCGGATCGGCAGCATGTCGGTGTTCGCGTCGCGCAGGAACGGCGAGACCGGCACGTTGTCGAACGAGGACATGAAGGCGATGAACGCACCGGCCGCCACCCCTGGCGCGATCAGCGGCAGGGTCACGTGGCGGAAGGTGTAGAAGCGGCTGGCGCCGAGGCTCTCCGAACTCTCGAGCAGCGCGCCGGGCAGCTGCAGGAGCGCGGCCACCGTCGTCCTCACCACGTAGGGCACTCAGACCACCGGATGCCGATCACCAGCGTCGTCATCGACACCTGCAGCCCGAGCCACGAGAAGTGGATCAGTGCCGACAGGCCGAAGGCGAGCGCCGGCAGCACCAGGGGCGACATGAACAGCGAGTCGAGCCCATGCGCCGTCCAGGTGGCGGAGCGCGAGATGCCCATCGCACCGCCCACCCCGAGCACCACCGACAGGACGGTGGCCGCCGCGGCGACCTTCAGGCTGTTGCCGGCAGCGCAGTGCAGCTGCCAGGCATCGATCAGCGCCTGGTACCACTGCAGCGAGCAGCCCGGCGGCGGGATGCACAGCGAGGCCAGGCCGCGCGAGAGCCGACCGAGCGCGTCGTCGGGCGAGTTCTTGACGACGTGCGCGGTCGTCTTGAAGGCGGTCGTGCCCTCCTCGGGATTGACGAACTCGACCGGCACGCCGCGGGCCTTGAGGATCTGGATCGCGTTGAAGTTGCCCGGGCTGATGTCGATCTGGCCCTGCTGGAGCGCGAGTGCGACGCGCTGCTGCTGGCCGCCCGACAGCTCGCGCGGCAGGCGTTCGGCGAGGGCCGCCATCTGCACGAGCTCGAGCATCTCCGCGGTCGGCGCGCGCTGGGCCGAACGGGCGACACCGCGGGCCGCCAGCCCGTAGGCCACGTTGTCGGCGACCGTCAGGTGCGGGAAGAGCGCGTGGTTCTGGAAGACGATGCCCACCTCGCGCTGGCGGGGCGCGAGCGCATCGACACAGCGATCGCCGATCACCACGCGCCCGGAGGTCTACGCGATGAAGCCGGCGATGATCCGCAGCAGCGTGGTCTTGCCGCATCCGCTGGGCCCGAGCAGCGCCACCAGCTCGCCGGGCGCGATGTCGAGCGACACCCGGTCGACCGCGGTCGAACCGGCTTACCGGTGGAGCACGTCCTCCAGGGTCAGGCGTTGAGGCAGGCTCATCGTACGCTCTGCATCGTCGTGTCCCAGCACGAGGCGTGCAATCGACACCGACCCCGTTCGACGAGGTCACGGCACGATCGTCGGCAATCCGAGTGTCGCCTGTCT
>JBIIPQ010000053.1:0-17589 GCA_044342535.1 Burkholderiaceae bacterium | reverse complement strand
ATCGAGCCGTTGCCCTTGCGGCCGTTGCCGGCCCGCTCCACCAGATGCGGCAGGCGCGCGAACACCGAGGGCGGATAGCCCTTGGTGGCTGGCGGCTCGCCGATCGCCAGCGCCACCTCGCGCGCGGCCATGGCGTAGCGCGTGAGCGAGTCCATCAGCAGCAGCACGTTCAGGCCGCGGTCTCGGAACTGCTCGGCGATCGAGGTCGCGTAGACCGCGCCCTGCATCCGCAGCACCGGCGAGCAGTCCGCGGGGGCCGCGACGACCACGGCGCGCGCCAGGCCCTCGGGGCCGAGGATGTCCTCGATGAACTCCTTGACCTCGCGGCCCCGTTCGCCGATCAGGCCGACCACGGTGACGTCGGCCGCGGTGTAGCGAGCCATCATCCCGAGCAGCACGCTCTTGCCGACACCCGAGCCCGCGAACAGGCCGAGGCGCTGGCCGCGCCCCACGGTGAGCAGGCCGTTGATCGCACGCACGCCGGTGTCGAGCGGCTCGCGGATCGGCTCGCGGTCCATCGCGTTGATCGGGCGGCTCATCACCGGCGCGCGCTCGCAGTGCTCGAGCGAGCCCCGGCCGTCGAGCGGACGGCCCAGCGGGTCGACCACGCGGCCGAGCAGGGCGTCTCCGTTGGGCAGCCACCGCGAGCGGTCCTCGGCGCGACGCCGGGGTCGCCGTGGCGCCGTCAGGGTCGGCGGCTGGATGGTCTCGTCGACCGGCACGACGGTGGCGCCCGGACGCAGACCGGCGACGTCCGACAGCGGCATCAGGTACAGGCGGTCGTCCTCGAAGCCCACGACCTCGGCGTCGACCGGCTGGCCGCCCTCGGGGGCGATCGCGCAGACCGATCCGACCGGCAGGCGCAGGCCACTGGCCTCCACCACCAGGCCGGCGACCCGCGTCAGGCGCCCGCTGACGGCATGGGTCGGGCCTTGCGCCGCGAAGCCGCGCAGATCGGTCAGCAGCCGCGAGAAGTCGGCGGTGGCGGCCATCCGCGGCGCGGGGGCGGGGGCGTTCGGAAACACGAGGGGCCGCCTCATGCCTCGATCCAAGCGTCGTCGCGGCCGAGCGCGGCCAGGGCCGTGCGCCAGCGCGTCTGCACCGTCGCGTCGACCGCCTGACGCGGCGTCTCGACGCGGCAGCCGCCGGGCAGCACCGAGGCGTCGGGCACCAGCTGCGCGCCGCGCGCCTCGAGCAGTGGCCCGAGCTGCTCGCCGAGCAGCAGCGCATCGTCCGGGTGGACCCTGATGATCGGCCGGGCGCGTTCGTCGACGATCGCGGCGAGCGCGGCGTTGACCGCCGGCACGACCGCATCGTCACGCACCCGCAGCGCCGCACCGAAGGCGCTGCGCGCGATCTCGACGCCGAGCTGCACGAGCTCGCCGGAGAGACTGGTCTGCAGGGCCGTGAACTGCTCGGTCAGCGCCGCGACCAGCGCGTCGCCACGCTGCGCGATCGCCTCGATCTCGGCCCGGCGTGCCGCCTCGCCCTGTAGTCGCGATTCCTCGAGGCCGCGCGCATAGCCGTCGCGCAGCCCGTCCTCGTAGCTCGGTCCGGCCGGCCGAGCATCGGCCCGGCGTTCCGGCGTCGCACGCCGCTCGGCGCCCGCGCGGCGGTCGCCCTCGAGCGCACCGGGCCGCCAGGGCGTGGCGACGCCGAGGTCCTCGGCGAACACGATGCGGCTAGACGAAAGCATCCTCGCCTCCGCCGCCGATCGAGATCTCGCCCGCGTCGGCCAGACGCCTAACGGTCTTCAGGATGTCCTTCTGCTGCATCTCGACGTCCGCGACCCGTACCGGTCCGCGCGACTCCAGGTCCTCGCGCAGCGCCTCTGCGGCACGCTGCGACATGTTCTTCAGGAACTTGTCGCGAATCTCCGCACTCGCGCCCTTCAGCGCGATCACCAGCCCGTCGTTGGCGACTTCCTTGAGCACGGACTGCATCGCGCGGTCGTCGAGCTTGATCACGTCGTCGAAGGTGAACATCTGGTCCTGGATCGACTGCGCGAGTTCCTCGTCGGACTCGCGCACCGAGTCGAGCACCTCGGTCTCCAGCGATGTGCCCAGGCCGTTGAGCATCTCAGCGGCCACCTTCGGGCCGCCGAGCGCGGCCTTCTTGAGCTTGTCAGCTCCCGCCAGCACGCGCGAGAGCACCTCGTTGAGCTCCTTGAGCGCGTTCGGCTGGATGCCGTCGAGCGTGGCCACCCGCAGGATCACGTCGGCGCGCACGCGCGGCGACAGCTTCGAGAGAATCTCGCCGGAGTGGTCGCGCTCGAGGTGCACCAGGATCGACGCGATGATCTGCGGATGCTCGTTGCGCACGAGCTCGGCGACCGAGTCCGAGTCCATCCACTTCAGGCTCTCGATGCCGCTGGTATCGCTGCCCTGCAGGATGCGGTTGATCAGCAGCCCGGCCTTCTCCTCGCCGAGCGCCTTGCGCAGCACCGCCTTGACGTACTCGTCGGTGTCGGGCACCAGCGAGCCGTTGGCGGCGGCCTCGGCCTGGAACTGGTCGAGCACCTGGCCGACCTTGTCCTTCGGAACGGTGCGCAGCTGGGTCATCATCTCGCCGATCTTCTGCACCTCCTTCGGGGAGAGGTGCTTGAAGACTTCGGAGGCCGCGTCCTCGCCGAGGGTCATCAGCAGGATGGCGCTTCGCTCGAGTCCTTGGTCGTCCATCTGGGTTCAGGTCGAGGTTTCGGAGGCGGGCGGGGTCAGGTGTTGACCCAGGAGCGCACCACGTTGGCGACGGTGGCCGGGTTGTCGCGGGCGAGCTGGATCACTTGCTCGCTGGCGCCCGAGAGCTGGCCGAAGGGCGTGGTCGGCGCCGGCGGCGGCAGGGCCACGTCGTCGGCCACGACGGCGCTGGTGCGCTGTCCTGGCGGCGGCGGCGGCGGAGTCGACTTCCTGAGCGCCGGCCGGATCACGAACAGGATCGCCATCAGGCCGAGCAGCACCAGGCCGACCTGCGCGCCGATGCTCTTGGCGAGCCCGACCACGTCCGGGTCGCGCCACAGCGGCACCGGCTCGGCGCGGGGCATCTCCTCGACGCTGAAGGCCGCGTTGACCACGTTCAGCGCGTCGCCACGGTCCTTCGTGAAGCCGATCGCCTCGCGGACCAGCGACTGGATCTGCTCGACTTCCTTCGCGTCGAGCGGCGCGAACGTGACCTTGCCCTCGTCATCGACGCTGCGGCGGTGGTTCACCACGACCGCGGCGGTCAGCCGCTTGAGGTTGCCGCTGGCGTTGCGCGTCACGCGTACCGTCTTGTCGACCTCGAAGTTCGTCGTCGCTTCGCGCTTGGTCTCGCGGCCCGCCTGTGCGGCGGCCCCACCCTGGCCCTGCGGCAGCGCCTGGCCCGGCCCGTTGATCGGGGCGGTCGGCGGCACCGGGGGCTGGTTCGACATCGCGCCGGGCACGCCCTGCGCACCGGCGGCGGCGGCGCCCGCCGACTCGTTGACCTGCTGGCTGCGGACCGCCGCCGGCTCGTTCCCCTGGTTCGGGCGGAACTGCTCGGCCGTCGACTCCGACAGCGTGAAGTCGACGTCGGCGGTGACCTGGGCCTTGACGTTGCCGCGGCCGACGATCGGCTCGACGATCTCGACGATCCGCGCGATGTAGTTCTGCTCGATGGCGCGCAGGTACTGCAGCTGATTCGGATCCAGGCCCGCGGCCTGGTTGCTGTCCTGGTTCGAGAGCAGCGCGCCGCTCTGGTCGATCACGCTCACCTGCTTCGGGGTCATCTCCGGGATCGACGAGGCGATCAGATGGACGATGCCCGCGACGTGCCCGCGTTCGAGCACGCGGCCCGGATGCAGCGTCAGCAGCACCGAGGCCGAGGGTTTCTGCTGCTCGCGGAAGAAGCCGTTCTGGGTCGGCAGCGCCAGGTGCACGCGGGCGGCGGCGACCTGCGAGAGCGCCATGATCGAGCGGGCGAGCTCGCCCTCGAGGCCGCGCTGGTAGTTCAGCCGCTCCTGGAACTGCGTGGTGCCGAACTTCTGCGTCTCGACCAGCTCGAAGCCCACCGTGCCGCCCTTGGGCAGGCCCTGCGAGGCGAGCCGCAGCCGCGCGTCGTGCACCTTGTCGGCAGGCACCATGATGACGCCGCCGACGTCGGAGAACTTGTAGGGCACGTTCATCTGCGACAGCGCGCCGACGACCGAGCCGCCGTCGCGATCGGACAGGTTGGTGAAGAGGACCCTGTAGTCCGGCTGCCGGGCCCACATCGCCGCAGTCGCGATCACCGCCGCGAGCGCGGCGGTGCCGAGGCCGAGCATCAGCTTGTTGCGCGCCGGGAGCGCCGCGAAGGCGGTCTGCGGGGCTGCGGGCAGCGACGGTCGGTCGAGCGAGGTGTCCATGGGGTTCCAATCACGGGCGTGGCGGCCATTGTCGAAGCCCCGACGCGGATCTTGAGCCCGATAAGCGGGTCGCACCCCCCGGTTATCCCTGCTTAAGTTTCCGCGCGCACGCCTAGCATCGGTTCACTTCTCCGACCCCTGCGGGAGGCGACCGTGGACGTTCGATTGACGCCTGGCATGTTGAGCACGCTGCAGAACGCGCTGAAGACCGGCGCGCCCTCGGCGGCGGGCCCGGCTGCGGCCGCCGCGTCCGGTGGCACGAGCTTCTCGAATGCGCTCGGCGAGGCCCTGAAGTCGGTCTCCGAGACGCAGAACGACGCCAGCGCCCTGCAGCGCAAGTTCCAGACCGGTGCCGAGGGCGTGAGTCTGGAAGAGACCATGATCGCCATGCAGAAGGCGCAGGTCGGCTTCCAGGCCGCGATGGCGGTCCGCAACCGGCTGGTGTCGGCCTACACCGACGTGATGAACATGCAGGTCTGATCGCGCCGCGCCGCGGGCCCGGGGCCGCTCAGCCCAGCCGCGGTCGGGCGCGGCGCCCGCGCGCCTGCGCGAGGTTCACGAACACCTGCACTGCCCGCGCGGCCGAGGGTTCCAGCGCGTCGAATGCACACCCCACCCTCAGCGGGGCGCCTTCGGCCGGATCAGAGAACGGATCGACGTTCGGCTCGACCGACCGGACCAGCAGGTCGCAGCGGATCGGCGCCATCGCCGGCAGCTCGAGCCGGCAGGTACCCAGGCAGGTGCCGACCTGCGGCACGACGGCATCCGGCACGACCTCGAACGCCAGGCCCGTCGCCGAGACGTCGAGGATGTGCACCGCCCGTTCGCCGCCGTGCTCGCGCAGCCACAGGCGGGGTACGGCGGACAGGGGGGGCTCGACCCGGAAGGCGTCGCGGCGCTGCAGCCGCACCAGGCTGGGCGGCAGCGGCGCACGAATGTGACCGCGCTCGCCTTCGCCGACGACGGTGAAGCGCGCCAGCCCGAACTGCAGCTTGACCCGGTCGAGCAGCGCGACCGCCGTCACCCTGTCGGCGCTGCGAAAGGCATCGCGGCGCGCCTCGTCGGTGTTGAATTCGAGGTCGACCGTGCCGGCGGCAGCGTCCACACCGAGCACGCGCGACACCACGTGACAGTCGGCGTCGTCGGCGGTGTGGAGGGTCACCCGCTCGCGCGAGTCGGCGAGCGCCCGCAGCAGCCTCAGGCGTTCGGCAACGTCTTCGATGCCGAAGCGCTCCAGGACGCCGGCGTCCCGGACCGGACCGGTGTCGTGCGGCATCGTGTCGGCCCCCGCAGCCTCAGGACACCGACAGGCCGGCCCCGGGCCCGAGGTCCTTGCCCAGCATCAGGTAATCGTAGCGCTCGGTCCACGGATAGGCCAAGCGCCTGATCTGGGCCTCGTTCTGGACGATCTGGCGCACGATCTTCAGCTTGGCGCGCTGCGCGGCGCGGGACAGCGCGACCCGCCCGTGCAGGCGCCGCACCTGGTCGATCAGCACGCCGCAGTGCTCCTGGATCGCGCTCACGCGGTCCCAGTCGCTGTCCTGGGCGGCGGCCAGCATGTCGCGGCTCGCCCGCTCGATAGACAGGTAGAAGCCGATCAGGCGGTCGATCTCCGCTTCGGCTCGCACCGTGGTCATGACGCGCGGCGCATCGGCGCACCGGCGGTGGGCGAGATCGCCAGCCAGGCCGACTCGATCTCCGAGAGCAGGGCGGCCACTTCGGCGTAGGCGCGGTCGTCGTGCTTGAGGTGCGCGTGCAGCAGGCGGCGGGCGCAGTAGTCGTAGATCTGGTAGAGCTGCTCGCCGAGGCTGCCGACGCTGCGGTCGACGGCGACCTTCAGGCCTTCGTCGACCAGTCGGATCGCCTTGGACGAGGCGAGCGCCTTCGCCCCGATGTCGCCGCGGGCGAGCGCCGCGCGGGACTGGCCGATCGCGGTGATCGCGCCGGCGAAGAGCATACCGACCAGCTGGTGGGCATCGGCGCCGAGGGCGGCGCTCTCGACGGCGAGGCGGCTGTAGGCGTTGGAGACGTTGGCAGCGGTGGCGAACATGGCGTGTGACCGATAGGTGAGCCGATGTATTGGTTATCGGCGCTCCATGCGGCCGCTTGAGTCGCCCAAGCCCGGAAAAGGTCAGGTTTTCGGCAGTGCCGACAGCGCGCTCGCGAGGGCCGAACTCGATTGCTGTGCCGCAGCGAGCTGCGCGTCCAGCGAGGAATACTGGCGCAGCAGCCGCTTCTCCACGTCGGTCATCCTGATCTCGAAGGCGGCCTGGCGGTTCTTGTTCGCCTTGAGCCGCGCCGCCCAGGCGTCGGTGGCGGTCTGCACCGAGCCGTCGCTGGCCAGCAGCGAGTCGCCGAGCGACTTGAAGCGCACCATCAGGCCGCGGTCGGGCGTGCTCACGGAGCCGTCCGGGGCGGTGACCGGCGTGCCCGGGGCGGCGAAGAGCCTCTCGAGCCTGGAGGGGTCGACGGTGGCGGACGCGAACGCGCTGCTCGAGAGCGCCAGGGAGCCGTCGCGCTGCAGCGTGATGCCGACGTCGGCCAGCTTCGACAGCGTGCCGCCGGTGACCGTCTCGCGCACGATCGCCCGGACCTGCCCGAGGATGCCCACCGCGGTGCGGTCGCCCTGCAGGGGCCCTGCGGTCTTGGTCGTGTCGTCGTACCTGGTCTGCTCGGCCAGCAGCTTGTTCAGTGCGTTGTAGGTGTCGACGAACTTCTGGGTCGAGTTCTTCAGCGCCTCGGCGTCGACGGTGACGTCGACCTGCACGTCCGCGGCGGTGACCTTCTTCAGCACCAGGTCGATGCCGTCCATGGCGCCGGCGATCCGGTTGCTGCGTCCGGTGAGCGCCACGCCGTCGATCGTGTACTGCGAGTCGACCGCCTGCCGCACCAGGGCGAGGTTACGCCCCGCCCCGGCCGCGGCGACCGGGTCGAAGGCGATGGCCGACAGGCCGGCGGCATCGGTGGGCGTGCCGTCGGCGTCGTCCACCTGCATGCGGAACGCCTGGTTGCCGCCGCTGTTGGTGCCGGTGACGAAGAGCCTGACCTGATCGCCGTCGCGCACGATCGAGGCGCGTACGCCTGCGCCCGTTGCATTGATCGCGTCGCGGACCTCGGCGAGCGTCGCCCCGGCGGGCACCGTCACCGCCACCTCCGGACGCGCGGCGTCGGGCGTGAAGCTGGCGGCGCCAGTGGGTTGCGTGCCGAGCTGGATGCGCACCGTGCCGCCGCCGACGATTGCCGCCGAGGACGCGTACGCACCGCTGGAGACGGTCTGGGACTGCGCGAGCCGCTGCACCGCCACCATGTGCTGCGAGGCGCCCGCGCCTGCGCTCGCGGTGACCTCGACCGAGGCCGCATCGGCGCTCGCCGCCTTGACCGTGCGCCAGGTCTCGAGCCTGGACAGCGTGGCCGACGCGTCCCGAAAGGCCGCCACCTGGCTCTGCAGCTTGCCGTAGGCCGACACCTTGGTGTCGATCTTCTTGGCCTCGGTCTGCATCTGCGTCAGCGGCTTGCGCTCGAACGACATCAGGTTCGACACCATGCCCTGGACGTCGATGGTGCTGCTGGCGGTGATCGGCGATGCCATGTCGAGGCTCCTTCTAGAAGAACGAACGCGACGCGCCGCCGGGCGGGATAGGACTCCCGGCCGGCGGCGCGTGCGCTGCGGGAAACCGGGGCGTCAGCCCTTCAGGAGCTGCAGCACCTGCTGCGGAACCTGATTGGCCTGGGCGAGCATCGCGGTGCCGGCCTGCTGCAGGATCTGCGTACGCGTGAGCATGGCGGTCTCCTTGGCGAAGTCGGCGTCCATGATCCGGCTCTTGGCCGCGGTCTGGTTCTCGGAGGCGATCTGCAGGTTGGCGATGACCGCCTCGAAGCGGTTCTGCACCGCGCCGTAGGTCGCCCGCTCGCTGTTGATGGTGTCGAGCGCGGTGTCCAGCGCCGAGATCATCGCGTTGGCGTTGGTCGCGTTCGTGCCCGAGATCACCGCCGTGGTGGCGGTGGTCACGGCGATGATGTTCGCCGCCGTCGCCATGTTGGTGGTGGTGACCGCCAGCTGGTCGGTCGTCGCATTGTTCGCGCCGATCTGGAACTGGAGCGCACCCGCGCTGCCGGCGAGGATTGCCTGACCGTTGAAGCGCGTGCTCTGCAGCGTGCGGTCCACTTCCTGCGCGAGCTGCTGGAACTCGGCGTTCAGGCTGGTGCGGTCGGTGGTGGTGTTCGACGCGTTGGCCGCCTGCACCGCCAGCTCGCGCATGCGCTGCATCATGTCGGTGACCTTGCCGAGCGCGCCCTCTGCCACCTGCGACAGCGAGATGCCGTCGTTGGCGTTTCGCACCGCGACGGCCATGCCGCGTGCCTGACCGTCCATGCGGTTGGCGATCGCCAGGCCGGCCGCGTCGTCCTTGGCGCTGTTCACGCGCAGGCCGCTCGAGAGCCGCTGGATCGCAGTGGACAGCTGGTTCTGGGTGCTCGACAGGTTCCGCTGCGCGTTCAGCGAAGCGAGGTTCGTGTTGATGACTTGCGACATGCGGTTCTCCGGTGGTGGGGAACCGTGCTGGGCACGATGCCTCTGTGGCTCCCGAGTGGAAGCCACGATGCCGGAGTCGGGATCGGGTCATTGGCCGGATAAGCGGGGTGCGCACGGCGCTGATCTCGGGCTGGGCCGATGCGGCGCACCCGGCGCCGACCCGTTTCGGGGCCATGCCGGGTGCGCCACGCGACCCCCGCGGGGGCGTCGCGCCGGGCTCAGCCGCGCAGCAGGGACAGCACACCCTGCGGTGCGGCGTTCGCCTGGGCCAGCATCGCGGTGCCGGCCTGCTGCAGGATCTGCGCACGCGTGAGGTTCGCGGTTTCCGCGGCGAAGTCGGCGTCCATGATCCGGCTCTTGGCCGCGGACTGGTTCTCGGCACCGATCTGCAGGTTCGAGATCACCGCCTCGAAGCGGTTCTGCACCGCACCGTAGGTCGCCCGCTCGCTGTTGACCGTGTCGATCGCCGCGTCGAGTGCGGTGATCATCGCGTTGGCGTTGGTCGCGGTCGTGCCGGTCAGCACCGCGGTGGTGGCGGTCGTCACCGCGGCGACGTTCGCCGCGGTCGCCATGTTGGTCGTCGTGACCGTCAGCTGGTCGGTCGTCGCGTTGTTCGAGCCGATCTGGAACTGCAGGCCGCCCGCGCTGCCGGCGAGGATCGCCTGGCCGTTGAAGCGCGTGGCCAGCAGCGTGCGGTTCACCTCGGCGCCGAGCTGCGTGAACTCGGCGTTCAGGCTGGTGCGGTCGGTGGAGGTGTTCGAGGCGTTGGCCGCCTGCACCGCCAGCTCGCGCATGCGCTGCATCATGTCGGTGACCTTGCCGAGCGCGCCCTCGGCGGTCTGCGACAGCGAGATGCCGTCGTTGGCGTTGCGCACGGCGACGTTCATGCCGCGCGCCTGCGCGTCCATCCGGTTGGCGATCGCGAGGCCCGCTGCGTCGTCCTTGGCGCTGTTCACGCGCAGACCGGTCGACAGGCGCTGGATCGCGGTGCTCAGGTCCTTCTGCGTGCCCGACAGGTTGCCCTGCGCGTTCAGCGACATCAGGTTGGTGTTGATGACTTGCATTTCCCGATACTCCTGTCTCTAGGCGTGTGTCCGTCTCAGGACCACGCACCTGCCGAAAGCGGCGGGTGGGTGTGTTGCCTGGCCGACACTCGCCGGACCCGGCGGCGGGATCACTCCCGTTGTGTGGGTTATCGGGCGCAGGGGCCGCGGACTTTAGGAATGCCATCCGACCGGCTGCATCGACCGCCCATGGGGCGCAGGTCGGGAAAGCCTTACAGGGTGTCGGCGGACGCTGCACGAATGAAGCGGAAATGTGCCGATGTTCGCGGTGCAGCGGGTGGTGGAGACTTGGTCACATCAACAAGCCGCCACCCACAGGACACCCTCATGGAATCACAAGTCGACAGCCGCTGGATGCCCGAAATCCGGGAAGTCAACCTCTCATATCTGATGCTGGCGCAGAGCATGGTGCGCTCCGACAAGGTCCACGCGATGTTCTGCCTGGGCGTCTCGGAAGAAGTCGCCGACATCCTTGCCGACCTCGGCCCCGGGCAGCTCCTGAAGATCGCCTCGGGCAACATGCTGATGTGCCGGTTCCGCTTCGACGACGAGATGGTCTGGGGCCTGCTCACGGAGCACGGCCGCCGCAGCCCGCAGGGCGTGGACAACAACGCCTCGCGCCTGCACGCCAGCATCGTGATGGCCGGCAACTTCGTCGAGGCGGTCTGACATGGCCGCCCGCAGCCTCCTGGCCGAGAACCGCCAGATCCAGCGCGCGATCGAGCTGATCCACCTCGGCGCGCGGCTCCAGGTCCTCGAGTCCGAGACCGACCTGCCGTACGAGCGCCTGCTGCGCCTGTACAAGGAGGTGGCGGGCCGTTCCCCCTCGAAGGGCCAGCTGCCGTTCTCGACCGACTGGTTCATGACCTGGCAGCCGAACATCCACGCCTCGCTGTTCCTGAACATCTACGAATACCTGCAGAAGTCGACCGACATCGAGTCGATCGACGCGATCGCGAAGGCCTGGCGCCTGTACCGCGACGAGGTCAACGCCCACGGCGTCGATCCGATGCTGTCGATCACCCGCGCCTGGCGGCTGGTCCGCTTCGTGGACTCGGGGATGCTCTGCCTGACGCGCTGCGGCAAGTGCAAGGGACAGTTCGTGAATCACACCTACGAGATCGACCGCGGTTTCGTCTGCGGGCTGTGCGAGCCGCCCGCGCGCGCCGGCAAGGCGCTGCGCACCGGCACCATCCACTGAGTGTCGAGGCGCGGAACTGCCGGGCGGCGCCTCGGCAGTTCCCCAGCGTCCGGCGAGGTGGCGGCACCGGCTGGACGAACGGTCGAATGACCGCGGGGCGTCCTCGGGCCCCTGCTCAAGTTGGCACCCGAAGGGCCGAAAAAGTTACCGTACGCGCCGCTCCGGCGCCGGTCGCATAGGCTCTCCCCAATGTTCGTCATCGTCGGGTACGTCGTGGTGATGGTCGCCGTCTTCGGCGGCTATGCACTGGCGGGCGGGAAATTCGCCGTCATCATCAAGGCCGCCCCGATCGAGCTCTTCATCATCGGCGGCTCGGCGCTGGGCGCGTTCTTCGTCGGGAACGACCTCAAGACCATCAAGGCGACGATGGGCGCCATCCCCACGCTGTTCAAGGGCTCCAAGTACACGAAGGCGCGGTACATGGAGCTGATGGCGCTGCTCTACGAGATCCTCGCCAAGGCCCGCAAGGAGGGCCTGATGTCGATCGAGGCCGACGTCGAGAATCCGCACGACTCGGCGCTCTTCAAGAAGTTCCCGAACATCGCGGCCGACCATCACCTGGTCGAGTTCATCACCGACTATCTGCGGATGATGGTGTCGGGCAACATGAATGCGCACGAGATCGAGAACCTGATGGACAGCGAGATCGAGACCCATCACCAGGAGGCGCACAAGCCGATGGGCGCCATCCAGGCGGTGGGCGACGGCCTGCCGGCATTCGGCATCGTGGCCGCCGTGCTGGGTGTGGTGAAGACGATGGCCTCGGTCGGCCAGCCGCCGGCCGTGCTCGGGGGGATGATCGCGGGCGCCTTGGTCGGCACCTTCCTCGGCATCCTGTTGGCTTACGGCTTCGTGAGCCCGCTGGCGAAGGTGCTCGAGCAGAAGGGCGAGGAGGCGCACAAGGAACTGCAGTGCGTGAAGATCACGCTGCTGGCCAGCCTCCAGGGCTACGCGCCCGCGATCGCGGTGGAGTTCGGGCGCAAGGTGCTGTTCTCAACGGAGCGCCCGTCGTTTCAGGAGCTCGAGTCGCACGTCAAGCAGAAGAAGGCCTGAGCGATGGCAGGCGCCGACAAGAAGATCCAGCCGATCATCATCAAGAAGGTCAAGAAGGGCGGCGGCCACGGTCACCACGGCGGCGCCTGGAAGATCGCGTACGCGGACTTCGTGACCGCGATGATGGCGTTCTTCCTGCTGATGTGGCTGCTCGGCTCGACGACGAAGGGCGACCTGAAGGGCATCGCCGACCACTTCAGCACGCCGCTGCAGGTGGCGATGTTCGGCGGATCGGGGTCGGGCGACAGCTCGAGCATCATCAAGGGCGGCGGCGAGGACCTGACGCGCACGACCGGGCAGGTCAAGCGCGGAGACGTCGAGCAGCCCAAGGCGAAGGTCAACCTGCAGCAGCTCCCCGAGGAGATGCAGAAGATGACCGAAGCGCAGGCCCGCAAGGTGCGTGCGCTCGTCGAGGAAGCGATCGAGCGCAACCCCCGCCTTCGCGAGCTGCGCAACCAGGTCCGGATGGACGTGACGCCCGACGGCCTGCGGATCCAGATCGTCGACGACCAGAACCGGCCGATGTTCGACTCGGGCTCGTCGGTGGTGAAGCCCTACATGCGCGAGCTGCTCGGCGAGATCGCGCGTGCACTGAACGAGGTCGATGCCAAGGTGACGCTGACCGGCCACACGGATACCTCGCCGTTCTCGGGCGGCGAGCGCGGCTATTCGAACTGGGAGCTGTCGGCGGACCGCGCGAACGCGTCGCGGCGCGAGCTGCTGGCGGCCGGCATGGACGAGCGCAAGATCCTGCGGGTCATGGGGCTGGCCGCGGTGGTGCCGTTCGACAAGGAGGCCCCCGACGCGCCGATCAACCGGCGCATCTCGATCGTGGTGATGAACTCGATGGCCGAGCGCCGGGTGCTCTCGGGCACCGAGCTGCAGGCGAGTGACATCGAGGGGTTCGAGAGGGCGCTGAGCCGGGTGCCCGGCGTGGGCGGCATCGTCCCGCCACCGCCGACCGTGGTGCCGTCGCCGCAGTCCGCGGCGCCTGCGGTGCCTGCTGCACAGGTTGCGCCGGCTGCACCGGTCGACCCGGGATCGCCGAAGCGCTGAGGCGCAACGAGGCAGGGGCGCTTAGGCGCCCTTTGCTTTTGGGACGCCTGCACGAGACGGGGACCCCGGGCGAAGCCCGGGGTGCGGCCCTCGGAGGAAGCGACGGCCTGAAGGGCAGCGGCGCCGCGCGTCAACCGGCGACCGCGCGAACACGCGAACACACGAACCGACCCCGACCCACACCCGAGATGTGAGCCGTATCCATCGACCTATTCCGCGCTTCGACCCATGCCCCATCCACGGACAATCCCGTGAGCACTTCAATCGGCACATATGGCGGAATCTTCAGAAGATCGCGACGAACGGCGGCTGCCAGCCTCCGAACGCAAGCTCAGGCAGGCCCGAGAAGAAGGGCAGGTCCCGCGCTCGCGTGAGGTGTCCCATGCCGCGGCGCTGCTCGCCTTCATCGCATGCCTGTCGCTCTACGGACCGCAGTTCGCCGAGCGCTCGCTCGCGCTGATCCGCGGCTCGCTGCGCTTCGACCGCGTGCTGACCCGTGAACCCGCGCAGGCGCTGGCGGCCGCGGGCGCGACCGCCGCCGAGGCGGTGTGGGCGACCCTGCCGCTGGTGATCGCCCCCATCGTCGCCGCGACCGCCGCTACCCTCGCGGTCGGCGGACTGGTGTTCACCCTCAAGCCCGCCATGCCCGACCTGACCCGGCTCGATCCCATGAAGGGCCTGGGCAGGATGTTCTCCAAGGATTCCGCGGTCGACATCGGCAAGCTCGCGGCGATCGCGATGGCGGTCGGCGGCGTGGGCTTCTGGCTCGCCGCCAGCGGACTCGCGCAGTTCGCCGCCCTTGCGGGCATGTCGCTGCCGGCCGCGCTGGCCACCGCCGGCGCGGACCTGCGCTACGGGCTGATCGCCGTCGCCGGCGTGGTGATCGCGGTGGCGCTTGCCGATGGCCCGCTGCAGATCTTCCGCCATCACCAGAAGATGATGATGACGCCCCAGGAAGCCAAGCAGGAATACAAGGAGGCCGAGGGCGATCCGCACGTCAAGGGGCGGATCCGCGAGCGCCAGCGCGCGATGTCGCGCGGCCGGATGCTGCAGGCGGTCGCCACCGCCGACGTCGTCGTCACCAACCCGACCCACTTCGCCGTCGCGCTGAAGTACGAGGACGGTGCGATGTCCGCGCCCCGCGTGGTCGCCAAGGGAGCCGACCTGCTGGCCGCCAAGATCCGGGAGCTCGCCCAGGAGGCCGGCGTGCCGCTGCTCGAGTCGCCGCCGCTCGCGCGGGCGCTCTACAAGCATGTCGAGGTCGACGGGGAGATCCCGGCGGCCCTCTATTCGGCCGTCGCGCAGGTGCTCGCCTGGGTCTACCAGCTGAACCAGCACGTCGCGGGCCATGGCAAGCGGCCGAACGAGCCGGGTATCGTGGTACCGGACGGGCTCGACCCGCTGGAGGGTGAGCGGTGAGCGCGAACGCCCCGCCGTCCTGGCTTCCGTTCCCGCTGCCGCGGGGGCAGGCGCTGGCCGCGCCGGTCCTCATCTGCATCATGCTGTCGATGCTGGTGCTGCCGCTGCCGCCGTTCCTGCTCGACGTGTTCTTCTCGTTCAACATCGCGGTCGCGCTGGTCGTGCTGCTGGTGGCGTCGTACACGATCAAGCCGCTCGACTTCGCGGCGTTCCCGACGATCCTGCTGATCACCACGATGCTGCGGCTGGCGCTGAACGTGGCGTCGACGCGCGCGGTGCTCATGCACGGTCACACCGGCCCCGATGCGGCCGGCAAGGTGATCGAGTCGTTCGCCAACTTCCTGATCGGCGGCAACTTCGCGGTCGGCATCATCGTCTTCGCGATCCTCACGGTAATCAACTTCATCGTGGTGACCAAGGGCGCCGGCCGGATCGCCGAGGTGTCGGCGCGCTTCGCCCTCGATGCGATGCCCGGCAAGCAGATGTCGATCGACGCCGAGCTCAACGCCGGCTCGATCTACGACAAGGAGGCCCGGCGGCGACGCCTGGAGGTCTCGCAGGAAGCCGACTTCTACGGCTCGATGGACGGCGCCTCGAAGTTCGTGCGGGGCGACGCGATCGCCTCGATGCTGATCCTGGTGATCAACGTCGTCGGGGGCCTGGCGATCGGGCTGATCCAGCACGACCTGCCGCTCGAGCGCGCGGCCTCGAACTACGTGCTGCTGGCCATCGGCGATGCGCTGGTCGCGCAGATCCCGGCACTGGTGGTCTCGCTGGCCGCCGGCCTGATCGTCTCGCGGGTCGGGCAGGAAGACGACATCGGCGGGCAGGTGGGCAGCCAGCTGTTCAGGATGCCGCGCGCGCTCGGCCTGTCGGCGACGGTGCTCGGTCTGCTCGGCGTCATCCCCGGCATGCCGCATGTCGCGTTCCTGCTGCTGGCGGCCGCCTGCGGCTATGCCGCCTGGTGGCTCTCGAAGCGCGAGAGGGAGCAGGCGGCGCGGCCGCCCGAGCCGCTACAGGTGGAGCGCCCGGTGACGCCGTCGACCGAGGCGAGCTGGGAGGACGTGGTGCCGGTGGACCTGCTCGGGCTCGAGGTCGGCTACCGGCTGATCCCGATGATCGAGCGCAACCAGGCGAGCGACCTGCTGACCCGGATCAAGGGCGTGCGCAAGAAGTTCGCCAACGAGGTCGGTTTCCTGCCCCCGGCGGTGCACATCAAGGACAACCTGGAACTGCGTCCGAACGGTTACCGCGTGACGCTCAAGGGCGCGGTCATCGGCGAGGGCGAGGCCTTCCCGGAGCGCTTCCTCGCGATCAACCCCGGCCATGCGATGGGTCAGCTCTCGGGCACCCCGACCCAGGATCCGGCCTTCGGGCTGCCGGCGGTGTGGATCGACGGCGGTCGGCGCGACGAGGCGCAGGTGGCGGGCTACACGGTGGTCGATGCGGCGACCGTCATCGCGACCCACCTGAATCACCTGATGGGCGTGCATGCGAGCAAGCTGCTCGGGCGCGCCGAGGTGCAGCAGCTGCTCGATCACCTGGCGAAGTACGCCGGCAAGCTCGCCGAGGAGGTGGTGCCGAAGCTGCTGCCGATCGCGGCGCTGCAGAAGGTGCTGCAGAACCTGCTGGACGAGTCGGTGCACGTGCGCGACCTGCGCACCATCGTCGAGAACCTGGCGGAGAACGCCCCGCGCTCGCAGGACCCGGCCGAGCTGACCCGCGAGGTGCGGATCGCGCTGGCGCCGGCGATCGTCGACCAGATCTACGGCCATGCCCGCGAGCTCGACGTGATCGCGTTCGACCCGAATCTCGAGAACCTGCTGTCGCAGGCACTCGCTCCCGGCGCGGCCGGTGCGCTCGAGCCCGGCGTCGCCGACCTGGTGGTGAAGGCGACCAGCGACGCGGCCGCGCGGCAGGAGACCGCCGGCGTGCCCGCCTGCCTGCTCGTGCCCGATCGCATCCGCGTGCCCGTCGCGCGGCTGCTCCGCAAGGGCGCCCCGCGCCTGCGGGTCCTCGGGCACGCGGAAATACCTGACACGCATTCGATCCGGATCGGCCGGATCATCGGAGACGCGACATGAAGGTGATGCGATTCGTCGGACGGACGTCCCGTGACGCGATGCGCAAGCTTCGCGACGCGCTCGGGCCCGACGCGCTGGTGCTCGCGAATCGGCCCTGCGCCGAGGGCGTCGAGCTGCTGGCTGCGGCGCCGGGCGAGCTCGGCGGCCTGGCCGCCGATGCGGCCGAGCCCGCCATGGCGTCCGCGCGTCGCGAGTTCGTCGAGGCGGACGAGCCCGCACCGCGCACCGCTCCGTCCGCGCGTCCCCTCGAGGCCGAGGTGCCGCCTGCAGGCATGAGCACGGTGTCGTTCCAGGACTACGTCCGTCAACGGCTGCGCGAGCGGCACCAGACGAAGCTCGACGAGCGGGCCTCGGGGGGCACAGCGGCGCTCGCCGCGGGTGCCCGCGCGGCCACCGCGCAGTCGCCGGTCCATGCCGACGTGCAGGCGGCCCGACCGGTGGCCGCCCAACGCGCGCCGCAGCCGGCCGCGGCTTCGGCCCAGTCCGTGGCCGCGCCGCAGCTCGCGCCGCAGCCCGCTACGCAGCCGGCAACGCAGCCCGCTACGCAGCCCGCTACGCAGCCTGCAACGCAGCCGGCAACGCAGCCTGCGCCCCGGTCCGTCGAGGCACGTCCCGTCGAGGGACGTCCCGCCGAGCCGCGGACCGCGGTGCCCGCGGCCCAGCGCCCGGCGGCCCAGCGCCCGGCGGCCCAGCGCCCGGCGGCCCAGCGCCCGGCGGCCCAGCGCCCGGCGGCCCCCGCCGCCGCGCAGCCGGTCGCGCCGCGTGCCGCGGCCGCGCCGATTCGAGTCGAGCCGACCTTCCTCGCGCCGTCCCGGGAGGACGAT
>JBIIPQ010000261.1:0-6128 GCA_044342535.1 Burkholderiaceae bacterium | reverse complement strand
CCTGGAAGAAGCTCAACGCCGAGCAGCGCGCCTACCTCGAGAAGCAGGGCGCCTGGCTCGAGGCGCAACTTCTCGAGCAGTCGAAGCAGGACTCGGCGGCCGAGATCAAGAAGCAGACCGATGCGGGCATCCAGGTCGTCAAGCTGTCGGATGCAGACGCCCGGGCCTTCCTCAAGAGCGCGTACGACTCGGCCTGGGACGGCATCGTGAAGGCGAGTCCGACCCACGGCCCGAAGCTGCGCGGGATGATGGCGCCGAAGTGAGCCGGTTCGGATCAGCGGGCGCGGGCCCGCTCCGGGACGGCGACGCCCGATGAAGGCCTGGTCGAGGCTGATGCAGGCCTGCGGCGCGGCGTCGGCCACGATCCTCGGGCTGGTGACGGTGGCGGTGGTCTGGGACGTGGTGGCGCGCAACCTGGGCGCACGCAGCCTGCCGTGGATCGTCGAGGCGACCGAGTACGCGCTGCCGCTGGCCACCTTCCTCGCGGCGCCGTGGCTGATGTTCCGCTACGAGCACGTTCGGCTCGACCTGCTCGCCACCCAGCTCTCCAAGCCCAACCTGATGCGCGTCGAACGCGTCACCGCCGCGATCTGCATGGTGGTGAGCCTCGTGATCGCCTGGTACGCGGTCCGCGTGATCCTCGACACCAAGCAGGTCGGCGCGCTCGTCATCAAGAGCCTGATCTTCCCGGAGTGGTGGCTGTTCCTGCCGGTGCCGGTGTGCTTCCTGCTGCTGGCGATGGAGTGCGCGCGCCGGCTGGTGTTCCCGCCGCCGCCTACGGGCTCGATCGCGGACGCGGGCCTGGCGGTCCCGGGCGAGGCCGCCGACGCCCCGGAGTCCGCGAGATGATGCCCTGGTGGGAGACCCTCGGGCTGCTGTTCGGCATCCTGACGATCCTGCTGCTGGTCGGCCTGCCGGCCGGCTTCGCGTTCCTCGCGATCAACCTCGTCGGCGCGGTGATCTTCCTCGGCGGCGAGGCCGGCCTGATGCAGGTCGTGCGCAACGGCGTGGCCTCGATCACCAACTTCTCGCTGACGCCGATTCCGTTCTTCGTGCTGATGGGCGAGGTGCTGTTCCACACCGGCGTCGCGATGAAGGCGATCGACGCCTTCGACAACCTGATCTGGCGGATGCCCGGTCGCCTGTCGGTGATCGCGGTGGTGGCCGGGACGGTGTTCTCGGCGATCTCGGGCTCGACGGTGGCGACCACGGCGCTGCTCGGCGGCCTGCTGCTGCCGCAGATGCTCGCGCGCGGCTACAGCCCGCGGATGGCGATGGGCCCGATCATGGCGATCGGCGGCGTCGACATGCTGATCCCGCCGTCGGCGCTGACCGTGCTGCTCGGCAGCCTCGCCGGCATCTCCATCTCCGGGCTGCTGGTGGCCGGCGTCGTGCCGGGCATCCTGCTGTCGGTGCTGTTCCTCGGCTGGATCATCGGGCGCTGCATCCTCGACCCCACGCTGGCGCCGACCTTCGAGCACCAGCAGATCAGCGGCTGGGCGCGCTGGCGACCGCTGGTGGTCTACGTGACGCCGCTGGTGTTCATCTTCGTGATCGTCATCCTGTCGATGACCGCGGGCTGGGCGACGCCGACGGAGTCGGCTGCGGTCGGCGCGGCCGCGACCGTGCTGGTGGCTGCGGCCTACCGCGCGATGACCGTGCGCGCACTCGCGAAGTCGCTGCTGGGCACCGCCGCGATCTCGGGCGTGATCCTGTTCATCATCATCGGCGCGACGACCTTCTCGCAGATCCTGTCGTTCTCCGGCGCGACCAACGGCCTGGTCGGGCTGGTGCAGGGCGCGGGGCTGTCGCAGTGGGTGGTGCTGCTCGGGATGATGGGCATCCTGCTGGTGCTCGGCTGCTTCGTCGACCAGGTCAGCATGATGCTGATCACCCTGCCCTTCTTCATGCCGCTGGTGCAGCACTACGGCTGGGACCCGCTGTGGTTCGGCGTGATGTTCCTGATCTGCATGCAGCTCGGGCTGCTGACGCCGCCCTTCGGCATGCTGCTGTTCACCATGCGCAGCGTGGCGCCCAAGGCGATCCCGACCCGCGAGATCTTCGCGGCGGTGATGCCCTTCGTGCTGTTCGGCATCCTGATGCTGTTCCTGGTGATGCTGTTCCCGGGGCTGGCGACCTGGCTGCCGTCGGTGCTGCTGGGCAAGTAGGGGCCGCGGGCTCCCGCTCGAGCGGATGTAGCCCGCCGAGCGGAAGGTGCTGAGCCTCCACCCGGAGCGCGAATGCCCCCGAAACGCGTTCAGCCAGCCGCACCGGCGGCCCGAACCGAGGCAGACTCGCCTTCTGTCCAGGACGATCGGCTGAAGTGTCCGATCCCGGCGGTACCCACGAGGAGACACGATGATTCCACCCGCGTTCGACTATCACGCGCCGCGCACCGTCGGCGAGGCCGTGGCCCTGCTGGGCTCGCTCGGCAGCGATGCCAAGCTGCTGGCAGGAGGCCATAGCCTCCTGCCGATGATGAAGCTGCGCTTCGCGCAGCCCGCTCACCTGATCGACCTGAACCGCATCGATTCGCTGCGCGGCATCCGCGAGGACGGCGCGACGATCCGGATCGGCGCGATGACGGTGGAGAACGACCTGATCACCTCGCCCGTGCTGCAGGCCCGCGTGCCGCTGCTGCCCGAGGCCGCCGCCCTGATCGCCGATCCGCAGGTGCGCAACCGCGGCACCATCGGCGGCGACATCGCCCACGGCGACCCCGCCAACGACCATCCGGCGCTGTCGCTGGCGCTCGACGCGAGCTTCGTGATCGCGGGCCCGACCGGCGAGCGCACCGTCAAGGCCGACGACTTCTTCCTGGGCCTGTACACCACCGCCCTGGCCGAGGACGAGATCCTGGTGGAGATCCGCGTGCCGGCCTTCGCGCCCAAGACCGGCTGGGGCTACGAGAAGCTCAAGCGCAAGACCGGCGACTGGGCGACCGCGGGCGCCGCGGTGGCCCTGCGTCTGGACGGCGGCACAGTCTCCTACGCACGGATCGGCCTGACCAACGTCGGCCCCACCGCGCTGCGCGCCGCCGCCGCCGAGGCGGCGCTCGTCGGCCGCCCGCTCGACGACGCATCGATCGACGCCGCCGCCGCCGCCGCGATGGCGATCTGCGACCCCGCCGAGGACCTGCGCGGCGACCGCGAATACAAGACAGCGATGGCCGGCCAGATGGTCCGCCGCGCGATCCGCGCCGCAGCGGCGCGGGCCCAGTGAACCCGGGAGACGACCCATGGCGAAGAAACTGATCAGCGTGAAGGTCAACGGCCGCACGCACGAAGAGGCGGTCGAGCCGCGTACGCTGCTGGTGCATTTCCTGCGCGAGAAGCTCAGCCTCACCGGCGCGCACATCGGCTGCGAGACCAGTCACTGCGGCGCCTGCACCGTCGACATCGACGGCCGCAGCGTCAAGGGCTGCACGCACCTGGCGGTGCAGTGCGACGGCTCCGAGGTCCTCACCGTCGAGGGCCTCGCGCAGGGCAGCGTGCTGCACGCGGTACAGGAAGGCTTCTACAAGGAGCACGGGCTGCAGTGCGGCTTCTGCACGCCGGGCATGCTGGTGCGTGCCTACCGGTTCCTGCTGGACACTCCGAACCCGACCGAGGAGGAGATCCGCGCGGGCCTGAGCGGCAACCTGTGCCGGTGCACCGGCTACCAGAACATCGTCAAGGCGGTGCAGTACGCCGCCGCCAAGCTGCAGCAGACCGCGAAGGAGGCCGCATGAACGCGCCCGACCGCCTCGCCGCCCTCCAGGGGATGGGCGACTCGCGCCTTCGCAAGGAGGACGCGCGCTTCATCCAGGGCAAGGGCAACTATGTCGACGACATCAAGATGCCCGGCATGCTGCACATGGACATCGTCCGCAGCCCGTACGCGCACGCGCGCATCAAGGGCATCGACAAGTCCGAGGCGCTGAAGGTGCCGGGCGTGATCGCCGTGCTGACCGCCGACGACCTCAAGCCCTTCAAGCTGCACTGGATGCCCACGCTGGCCGGCGACGTCGCCGCGGTGCTGGCCGACGAGAAGGTCCACTTCCAGATGCAGGAAGTGGCGGTGGTGATCGCCGAGGACCGCTACGCGGCCGCCGATGGCGTCGAGGCGGTGCAGGTCGAGTACGAGGAGCTGCCGGTCGTCATCGACCCGTACGCGGCGCTCGCACCCGACGCCCCGGTGCTGCGCGAGGACCTCGCCGGCAAGACCAGCGGCGCACACGGCCCGCGCGAGCACCACAACCACATCTTCACCTGGGACGCGGGCGACAGCGCGGCGGCCGACACGGCCTTCGAGCAGGCCGAGGTCACCGTCGCCGAGCACATCTTCTACCCGCGCGTGCATCCCTGCCCGCTCGAGACCTGCGGCTGCGTCGCGAGCTTCGATCCGGTGCGCGGCGAACTCACCACCTACATCACCTCGCAGGCGCCGCACGTGGTGCGCACGGTGGTGTCGCTGCTGTCGGGCATCCCAGAGAGCAAGGTGCGGATCGTCAGCCCCGACATCGGCGGCGGCTTCGGGAACAAGGTCGGCATCTACCCGGGCTACGTCTGCGCGATCGCCGCGAGCATCGTGCTCGGCAAGCCGGTCAAGTGGATCGAGGACCGCATCGAGAACATCTCCTCGACCGCGTTCGCCCGCGACTACCACATGGACGGCGAGCTCGCCGCGACGAAGGACGGCAAGATCACCGGGCTGCGCGTGAACGTCGTCGCCGACCACGGTGCGTTCGACGCCTGCGCCGATCCGACCAAGTTCCCGGCGGGTCTCTTCCACATCTGCTCGGGCAGCTACGACATTCCTGCCGCCTACGCGCGCGTCAAGGGCGTGTACACCAACAAGGCGCCGGGCGGCGTCGCCTACCGCTGCTCGTTCCGCGTGACCGAGGCGGTCTACCTGATCGAGCGCATGGTCGACGTGCTCGCCCAGAAGCTCGGCATGGACAAGGCCGAGATCCGCGAGAAGAACTTCGTGCGCAAGGAGCAGTTCCCCTACCACAGCGCATTCGGCTTCGAGTACGACTCGGGCGACTACCACACCGCGCTGAAGAAGGTGCTCGATGCGGTCGACTACCCCGCGCTGCGGGCCGAGCAGGCGGCCAAGCGCGCGGATCCGGACTGCCCGACGCTGATGGGCATCGGCCTGGTGACCTTCACCGAGGTGGTGGGCGCCGGTCCGAGCAAGATGTGCGACATCCTCGGCGTCGGCATGTTCGACAGCTGCGAGATCCGCGTGCATCCGACCGGCAGCGCGATCGCGCGGATGGGCACGATCACGCAGGGCCAGGGCCACCAGACGACCTACGCGCAGATCATCGCCACCGAGCTCGGCATCCCGAGCGAGGTGATCCAGGTCGAGGAGGGCGACACCTCCACCGCGCCCTACGGGCTAGGCACCTATGGCAGCCGCTCGACGCCGGTGGCGGGCGCCGCGATCGCGCTGGCCTCGCGCAAGATCCACGCGAAGGCCCGCAAGATCGCCGCCCACCTGCTGGAGGTCGGCGAGAACGACCTCGACTGGGAGATCGACCGCTTCCAGGTCAAGGGGGAACCGGCGCGCCACAAGACGATGAAGGACATCAGCTGGGCCGCGTACAACAACGTGCCCGCGGGCCTCGAGCCGGGACTGGAGGCGGTGCACTACTACGACCCGCCGAACTTCACCTTCCCGTTCGGCATCTACCTGTGCGTGGTCGACATCGACCGCGCCACCGGCGAGACCAAGGTGCGTCGCTTCTACGCGCTCGACGACTGCGGCACGCGGATCAACCCGATGATCATCGAGGGTCAGATCCACGGCGGCCTGACCGAAGGCTTCGCGGTGGCGATGGGCCAGCAGATGCCGTTCGACGCGCAGGGCAACCTGCTCGGGAATACGCTGATGGACTACTACCTGCCGACCGCGGTCGAGACGCCGAAGTGGGAGACGGACTTCACGGTGACCCCCAGCCCGCACCATCCGATCGGGGCGAAGGGGGTGGCCGAGTCGCCGCACGTGGGGTCGATTCCGACCTTCACGTCGGCGGTGGTCGACGCGTTCGCGCACCTGGGCGTGACCGAGATGACGATGCCGCACACGAGCTGGCGCGTCTGGCAGCAGCTCAAGCGAAGCGGCGTCGCGCTGTAGAGAGC
>JBIIPQ010000052.1:0-17640 GCA_044342535.1 Burkholderiaceae bacterium | reverse complement strand
GATCATCGACATTTCAACGACTTACGGGAATATCTGTCGAACTCGGGGGGCCTGCCGGTGGGCGCGCTGATCGTCGCGGCCTGTGCGCTCGGTGGCGCGGCCGCGGGCCTGGCCGGCGCGATCGAGGTGATGGCGGTGCACAGCGCGGCCAACGCCTCGGTGCTCGCCGGCTACGGTACCACCGGCATCCTGGTCGCCTTCATGGCTCGCCAGCAGCCGCTGGCGATCGTGCCGGTGGCGATCCTGATGGGCGGCATCGCCGCGGCCGGCAGCCTGCTGCAGCGCCGCCTCGACCTGCCCGACGCGACGACCCTGGTGCTGCAGGGCCTGCTGTTCGTCGCCATCCTGGCAGGCGAGGCGTTCATGCCCAAGGCGAAGCGATGAGCTTCGACGCGGTGCTGACCGTGCTGATCGCCGTCATGGGCGGCGCGATCCGGGTGTCCACGCCCTTCCTCTTCGTGTCGCTCGGCGAGTGCATCACCGAGAAGTCCGGTCGCATCAACCTCGGGCTCGAGGGCACGATGGTGTTCGGCGCGATGTTCGGCTACGCGGTCTCGTACCACAGCGGATCGCCGTGGCTCGGCGTGCTCGCGGCCGGCTGCTCGGGCGTGGTGTTCGGCGCGGTCCACGGCCTGCTGTGCAGCCTGCCGCGGGTCAACGACACGGCGATCGGCATCTCGCTGATCGTGCTGGGGCTGGGGCTGGCGTACTTCTTCGGCAAGGCCTACATCCAGCCGACCGCGCCGCGCCTGCCCTCGCTCGACCTCGGCGCCTGGAGCGACCGGCCCGCGCTGCGCGCGGCGCTGCAGGTCAACGTGCTGTTCATCGTCGGCGCGGTGCTCGCGTTCGTGCTGCACTGGGCGTTCGCCAACACCCGCTGGGGGCTGCAGCTGCGCACCGTCGGCGACTCGGCCGACGCGGCGCGCGCGCTCGGCCTGTCGGTGGGGCGTACCCGCGTGATGGCGACCGCGGTGGGCGGCTTCTTCGGTGGCGTGGCCGGGGCCTACCTGTCGCTCTACTACCCGGGCAGCTGGAACGAGGCGCTGTCGAGCGGGCAGGGCGTGATGGCGGTGGCACTGGTGATCTTCGCGCGATGGAGGCCGCTCGGCTGCTTCCGCGCGGCCCTGATCTTCGGCGGCGCGGGCTCGATCGGCCCGGCGCTGCAGGCGGTCGGCATCCAGGCCGGCTATCACCTGTGGAACGCCGCGCCGTACGTGCTGACGCTGGCGATCATGCTGGCCAGCACCTCCAAGGCCCGCGCGTCGATCGGCGCGCCGGGCGAACTCTCCATGACGCGCTGACGACGCGCGCATCACACGAACGAGGCGTTTCGATGAGCGGACTGGGCGGATTGAACAAGTCGCCGAACGGCGTGGTCGTGGGGCTGGTGCAGCTGCAGCTGCCGGTGGTCGAGACGCCGGCGCAGCTCGCCGCGCAGACCGCGCGCATCGTCGCGATGGTCGGCAAGGCGCGGCGCAACAGCCCGGGCATGGACCTGGTGGTGTTTCCCGAGTACGCGCTGCACGGGCTGTCGATGAGCACCGCGCCCGAGCTGATGGTGTCGATGGACGGGCCCGAGGTCGCGGCCTTCCGGCAGGTCTGCGTCGAGCACCGGATCTGGGGATGCTTCTCGATCATGGAGGCCAACCCCGGCGGCAACCCGTACAACACCGGGATCATCTTCGATGACACCGGCCGGCTCGCGCTCTACTACCGCAAGCTGCACCCGTGGGTGCCGGTCGAGGCCTGGGAGCCGGGCAACCTCGGCATTCCGGTCATCGACGGGCCGAAGGGGTGCAGGCTCGCGCTGATCATCTGCCACGACGGCATGTTCCCGGAGATGGCGCGCGAGTGCGCCTACAAGGGCGCGGAGATCATGCTGCGCACCGCCGGCTACACCGCGCCGATCCGCCACGCCTGGAAGGTCACCAACCAGGCGAACGCCTTCCAGAACCTGATGATCACCGCCAGCGTCTGCCTGTGCGGCAGCGACGGCAGCTTCGACTCGATGGGCGAGGGCATGGTCTGCGACTTCGACGGCACGGTGCGGGTCGAGGGCGGCAACCGGCCCGACGAGATCGTCACCTGCGAGCTGCGGCCTGACCTGGTCCGCGAGGCGCGCCAGCACTGGGGCGTCGAGAACAACCCCTATCAGCTCTGGCACCGCGGCTACGTGGCGGTCAAGGGCGGCGCGCAGGATTGCCCGTACACCTTCATGCACGACATGGTGGGCGGGCGCTACCGGCTGCCCTGGGAGGCGCAGGTCGTCCACGTCGACGGCGCCTCCTGCGGCTTCGCTGCGCCGACACGCGCCTATGCCGGTCCGCAGCCGGCGGGCCCCGACGGCGTGCCGGTGGCCGCGCCGATCGTGCGCGCCGCCTGAGTCCGCCCGCCGAGCCCGCCCCGGAGACCGCGATGATCGACTTCCCCCAGATCGCCGCCGACCCGTACCCCTGGCCGTACGATGGCCGCTGGCGCGCGGCCGAGACGGCGCTGGTGATCATCGACATGCAGACCGACTTCTGCGGCATCGGCGGCTACGTCGACCGCATGGGCTACGACCTGTCGATGACCCGTGCGCCGATCGAACCGATCTCGCGCCTGCTGTCGATGGCGCGTGCCCGCGGTCTCACGGTGATCCACACCCGCGAGGGGCATCGGCCCGACCTCGCCGACCTGCCCGCGAACAAGCGCTGGCGCTCGCGGCGCATCGGCGCCGGCATCGGTGACCCGGGGCCCTGTGGCCGCATCCTCGTGCGCGGCGAGCCCGGCTGGGAAATCATCCCCGAGCTCGCGCCCATCGCCGGCGAGCCGATCGTCGACAAGCCCGGCAAGGGCTCGTTCTGCGCGACCGACCTCGAGCTGATGCTGCACGTGCGCGGCATCCGCAACCTGCTGCTGACCGGCATCACCACCGACGTGTGCGTGCACACGACGATGCGCGAGGCCAATGACCGCGGCTTCGAGTGCCTGATCCTGGAGGACTGCTGCGGTGCGACCGACCTCGGCAACCATCAGGCCGCGATCAGGATGGTGACCATGCAGGGCGGCGTGTTCGGGGCGGTCGGCCGATCCGCGCAGGTGATCGACGCGCTCGGCGGCGGCGCCGCATGAAGGCACCGTCGCTGCAGACCATCGGGCTGACCAAGCGCTTCGGCGACTTCGTCGCGCTCGATGCGGTCGACCTCGACGTGCGGCCCGGCACGGTCCACGCGCTGCTCGGCGAGAACGGCGCCGGCAAGTCGACGCTGGTCAAGTGCCTGGTCGGCTTCCAGCGCGCCGACGCGGGCTCGGTGCTGCTCGACGGCCGCGAGCGCGACATCGGCTCGCCGCAGGCCGCGCGCGCGCTCGGCGTCGGCATGGTCTACCAGCACTTCACGCTGGTGCCCTCGATGACGGTGGCCGAGAACTTCGCGCTCGCGCGCGGCGGGCTCGGCGCGGTGATCGACTGGCCGGCCAGGATCGCCGAGATGCGCGCGTTCATGGACGGCACGCCGTTCACGCTGCCGCTCGAGGTGCCGGTCTCGAACCTGGCCGCCGGCCAGAAGCAGAAGGCCGAGATCCTCAAGCAGCTCTATGCCGAGAACCGGCTCCTGATCCTCGACGAGCCGACCTCGGTGCTCGCGCCCGACGAGGCCGACGAGGTGCTCGGCGCGATCCGCGGCCTCGCGCATTCGGGCCGGCTGACGGTGGTGATGATCACCCACAAGTTCCGCGAGGTCTCGGCGTTCGCCGACGACGTCACTGTGCTGCGGCGTGGCAAGCGGGTCGCGGCCGGCCCGGTCGGCGACTTCGACGCGGTGCGGCTGGCCGACGCGATGATCGGCGCGGCGCGGCGCCGTGAGCTGCCCGAGCGCGGGCCGGTCGTGCAGGCCGTGGCGCCCGTGCTCGCGGTCGAGGGGCTGACCGTGACCGACGATGCCGGCCGGCGCGTGGTGCGCGATGCGACGCTGGCGGTCCGTGCCGGCGAGATCCTCGGCATCGCGGGGGTGTCCGGCAACGGGCAGCGCGAGCTGGTCGAGACGCTGCTCGGGCAGCGCGAGGCCGCAGCGGGCGCCATCCGGATCGGCGGCGAGCGCTATCGCGGGCGGCGTGCCGAGATCGCGCGGCACGGCGTGGGCAGCCTGCCCGAGGAGCCGCTGCGCAACGCCTGCGTGGCGGCGATGTCGGTGGCCGAGAACCTGGCGTTGCGCGAGTTCGACGTGGCGCCGCTGGCGCGCGCCGGCTGGCTCAGCCCGGCCCGGCTGGTGGCGGCCGCACGGCCGCGCATCGAGGCCTTCGGCGTCAAGACCCGCGGGCCGGACTCGCCGATCGGCACGCTGTCGGGCGGCAACGTGCAGCGCGCCGTGCTCGCGCGCGAACTCTCGCGCGGCTGTCGCGTGCTGGTCGTGATGAACCCGGTGTTCGGCCTGGACTTCGCGGCGGTCGACGAGATCCACCGCCGCCTGCTCGAGGCGCGCAACGGCGGCGCGGCGGTGCTGCTGGTGAGCGAGGACCTCGACGAGCTGATCGAGCTGTCCGACCGCGTCGTGGTGATGTCCGAAGGTGCGCTGGTCTACCAGACCTCCAGCGCCGCCGTCGACCGGGCCGAGATCGGCCGTCGCATGGGCGGCGCGCACGAGACGCCCGACACGACCGCGGGCAGCGCCGAGCCCGCCCTAGCCGAAGGTGCCGCATGACCGTCCCGCCCCCTGCCGACCGCGCGCCGCGTACGGTCCGTGCGCTGCCCGCCGCGTACTCGTTCGAGCCGTGGACCACCGCACTGGTGATGATCGACATGCAGCGCGACTTCATCGAGCCCGGCGGCTTCGGCGAGTCGCTGGGCAACGACGTCGGGCATCTCGCGCAGGTCGTGGCGCCCGCGAAGGCGCTGGTCGCCTGGGCGCGCATGCGCGGCCTGCTGATCGTGCACACGCGCGAATGCCACCGGCCGGATCTCTCGGACTGCCCGCCCGCCAAGCGGCTGCGCGGTGCGCCGTCCACGCGGATCGGCGATCCCGGCCCGATGGGACGCATCCTGATCGACGGCGAGGCCGGTGCCGACTTCGTGCCCGGGCTGGAGCCGCTGCCGGGCGAGGTCGAGATCGTCAAGCCGGGCAAGGGTGCGTTCTACAACACGAGCCTCACGCACGTGCTCGACTCGCGGGGCATCACGCACCTGATCTTCGGCGGGGTCACCACCGAGGTCTGCGTGCAGACGACGATGCGCGAGGCCAACGACCGCGGCTACGAGTGCCTGCTGGTCGAGGAGGCTACGGGCAGCTACTTCCCGGAGTTCCGCGATGCCACGCTCGCGATGATCCGCGCGCAGGGCGGGATCATCGGCTGGACGGCGTCGTTCTCGGACCTCGTGCGCGTCTGATCACGCGGGCGCCGGTTCCCGCATCCGCCGCGAGACGCCGGGCGGGGTGCTGGCCGCGGCGCCCTGGCGGATCATCGCCACGATGGCGACGAGACGCAGCACGCGTCGGGCGTTCGGTCCGATCGCGCGTCCTGCGGGCGCGTCGCCGAGCACCGGATGTCCGGCCGGTCCGAGCATCGCTCCGAGCAGCGACGAGGCCAGCGTGTAGCCGGAGAGCGCGGGCAGCGCGGCGGCGGCGAAGCCGAGCGCGGACGACAGGGCGGTGTAGGTGGCGAACCCGCCGAGGTGCAGCACCGACAGGTCGCCGCCGGGCGTGACCGAGTCGGACAGGTCGATGCCGTGGCGCCCGGCCCGCAGCAGCACGGCCTGCGCGAGCCGCGTGCGCTGGGTCGGCGCGAGCCTGAGCTGCAGCATGCCCAGGATGCTGCGCAGCACCTCGGTCTCCAGCTCGTCCACCCAGGCCTGCAGCGCCGCGGCGGCGTCGCGCTGGGACGGATCGCGCAGGGAGAGTCCGCGGGCCGCGTCGATCGATGCGAGGTCGCCGCCGGTCGGACCGGTCCGCGCGGTCCACCACACGCGGTCGGCGCCGATCGCCTCGGCCGCGTCGCGCAGCATCTCGAGGTAGGAGGCACGGCCGAGGGTCGCGGCGGTCGTCAGGCCGCTGCGACCGGCGATGCCGATCCGCTCCACCAGCGGCGCCGTGGCCAGCGGCGCCGAGGCGTCCTCCTGGCCGTCCAGCGCGCGGGTCAGCTCCAGCAGCTCCTCCATCGTGGCGCGCTCGAGGGTCTCGAACATCATGCGGCTCGAGGCGCTCGGACCGGTGGCGCGCTCCGAGGCGCTCGCCGGCACGGGCATCGGGATCGTCAGCGGACCCTCGGTCTCGGCCGGATCGATCGCCGGTTTCGTGTGCGAGGGCGTGCTCGGCGTCGGCGTCGGCGTCGGCGTCGGCGTCGGCGTCGGCGTCGGCGTCGCCGCCGACACGGCCAGCCTGCGGACCGCCGTCCGATAACTGCGCCACAGTCGCTCGTGATCGCCGACCGGGTCGGCACGTCCCTTGGCCGCGAGGACGAAGTGATGCTGCGCGGCGCTGTCGGGCATCAGCCGCCCGTCGGCGAGCCGTTCGTACCAGCTGCCGAAGCGGACGAGGCGCTCGACCTCCACCGCGTCCAGTCCGGCTTCGGCGGCTGCGGCCGGATCGACCCTGAACGGCATCGACAGCGCATCGAGGTGCAGGTCTCGCGACGGGTCCGAGCGCGGGTGAGGCCCGTCGTTCCCTTCGTGTTCCTCGTGCCCGACATCCCCCTCCCGGGATGTCGGAGCGTCGTCATGCGGCGGGAACCTGTCCGATGCAGGGCGTCCGTCCGAGGGCCCAGCCTCGCCGGATGCCGCGGCGTTGTCCGCCGTCGGTGCATCGGGCGGCCGCGCGGTGTCGCGGCGTACGGGCGAGGGCAGGGCACCGGCCAGCGCCACCGGCAGCTCGAGCCGGGCATCGTCCAGCAGCGCCCCATCCGCGCGCAGCAGCCGGTGCCGCTCGCCATCCGCCATGCCCGGCTCGGCGCGCGGGCCGCAAGGACCGAGGAGGTCGTCGAGCAGATGCCAGGCCAGCGCGACGAAGGTCTCTTTGCGGTCGGCTGCGCTGCAGACCCGTCCGATCCGGTCGAGGTCGGCCCAGGGCGCCTGGGCGTCCGCGGTCAGCTGCGCGCGGAGGACACCGGCGAGCGCGGCCAGGGCGCGGAGCGTGTCGTGCAGGGCTTCGCCGCGTACCACCGCCTCGGCGAACGGCTTGAGCGAGGCGCTCGGCCCGAGCAGCACCAACTCGACGTCCGGGGCGGCCGCCTGTTCGTCGCGCACGCGCAGCGAGGCGAGCACCAGCCCGGCCAGCCGCGGCGCGGCGCGCGACGGGTCGTCGAGCAGCCCGCGATGCAGGCCGCGGCATGCGAGGGCAGCGTCGGCTGCAGCCGTGGCGGCGCCGGCCCGGCCGTACGCGACCTGTCGGCTGCGCAGCCACGCGCGATGCGCCGGCAGCGTGCCGACCGAGCCCGCGTCGACCCGTCCGTCGGCCGGCGCGCCGTCGAGCCTCAGGCTGCATTCGATGCGTCGTGCCGACAGGGCGCCGACCGCGGTGGCCGCAGCACGCGCCCAGCCGTGCAGCCGCCAGGGCTCGGTCGCGGCGCAGGCCCGGGCGAGCGCATCGCACCAGCGGCCGATGCGCGCGGCATGGTCCGGTTCGATGGCGGGCAGGAGGGGTGCGGCGGGCATGGGGGTTCTTCGGGAGCGCTCCGGACCGATCCTAAGTCCGACGCGCCGCCATCCCGGTCGGACCGGACCGGCGGACGCCGAATCCCGCCGGGCGGCCTAAGGTTGCGCTCGACCCGGTGTCTCCGGTACGGAATCCCCGGGCTGTCCCGCCGCGCCCTCAGTCCGCCTGCATCGCGGCGCCCGAGGCGAGCAGCGCATCGATCTCGGCATCGGCCCAGCCGTGCTCGCGCAGCACCTCGCGCGTGTGCTCGCCGAGCGAAGGGGCATGCCGGGCGACGTGGGTCGGCGTTGCCGACAGCTTGATCGGCGGGCCGAGCGCGCGCGTCGGGCCGGCCACCGGGTGCTCGAGATCGACGACCATCCCGCGGGCGAGGGTCTGCGGGTGCGAGAGCGCTTCGCCGATCGACTGGACGGGGCCTGCGGGAACGCCCGCCGACTCGAACGCCGCCAGCCAGTGCGCCGAATCGCGGGCGCCGAGCGCGGTTTCCATCGCCTCGACCAGCGCCGGCAGGTTCGCCATCCGCGCGCTGCCGTCGGCAAAGCGCGGGTCGTGTTTCCAGCCGGGGTGGCCGAGCACGTCGCAGATCCGCGCCCAGTTCGCCTGATTCGCCCCGCCGATCACGATCCAGCCGTCCCGGGTGCGGAACGACTGGTAGGGCGCGGTCAGCACGTGACCCGAGCCGAGCGGACCGGGCGAGGCGCCGGTGGCGAACCACACCGAGGCGTGCCAGCCGGTCTGGTGCAGTGCCGCTTCCATCAGCGAGGTGTCGACCCGCTGGCCTTCGCCGGTCTTGAGCCGATGGATGTAGGCCGCGAGGATGCCGCTCGCGGCCAGCAGCCCGGCGTTGAGGTCGGCGACCGAACTGCCCACCTTCGCCGGCGGGCGCCCGGGCTCGCCGGTGATGCTCATCAGGCCCGCGAAGGCCTGTGCGACCAGGTCGAAGCCGCCGCCGCCGCCCATCGGACCGGTCAGCCCGTAGCCGCTGATCGAGCAGTAGATCAGCGCAGGCCGGCGCGCATGGAGCACCTCCCAGCCGAGCCCGAGCTTGTCCAGGGTGCCGGGGCGATAGTTCTCGACCAGCACATCGGCCGAGTCCGCCAGGCGCAGCAGCGCCTCGCGGCCTTCGGGCCGCTTGAAGTCGAGCGCGATGCCCCGCTTGTTGCGGTTCATCACCAGGAAGGGGGCCGAGACGCCGCCGATGCGCGGCTCGCGGTAGGCGCGCGCGTCGTCGCCGCCCGGGATCTTCTCGACCTTGATCACGTCGGCGCCCAGGTCGGCGAGCAGCGCGCCGCAGGTCGGCCCGGCCATGATCTGCGCGCATTCGAGCACGCGCACGCCGGCGAGCGGCCCGGCCATCAGCGCCCCTCGAAGCGCGGCGCGCGCTTGGCGAGAAAGGCCGCGTAGCCGAGGCGGAAGTCCTCGGTGTCGAAGCAGTCGAAGCACTCGTCGAGCTCGGCCGCCGACAGCGGTCTCGCCTCGCCCAGCCGTCGCGCGAACCGCTTGTGCCAGCGCGCCACCAGCGGCGCGCCGTCGGCGATGCGGCGCGCGGTCTCGTCGACCTCGGCGCCGACGCGCTCGTCGGGCACCACGCGCGTGACCAGGCCCTTGTCCTTCGCCTCGGCGGCATCGAAGATCCGCCCCTCGAGCAGGATCTCGAGCGTCGTCGCCTCGCCGACCAGCCGGATGAGCGGCGCCATCTCGGCATACGCCATCACCAGGCCGAGGTTCTTGATCGGCGCGCCGAATCGGCTCGACGCGCCGCAGATCCTCAGGTCCGCCAGCGCCGCGATCTCCAGCCCGCCGCCCACGCAGATGCCGTGGATGCGGGCCACCACCGGATGCCGGCAGCCGGCGATCGCCGCCGCGGCGCGGTGCATGTCGCGGCCGTAGTCGGTGGCCTGCGCCTTGGTCGCGCGCTCGGTCTCGAACTCCGCGATGTCGTTGCCCGGCGAGAACGCCCGCTCGCCCGCGCCGCGCACGATGATGCAGCGCACCGCGTCGTCGGCCGACAGCGACTCGAACGCGTCGCCGAGCATCCGCCACATCGGCCGGGTCATCGCGTTGAGCTTCGCCGGACGGTTCAGCACGACGGTGGCGATGTCGCCGTCGCGCTCGACGAGAACCTCGTTCATTCGGCGCGGACGTTGAGGTCCTTGACCAGCTTCGCGTATTTCGTGTTCTCGGCACGGATGAACGCGGCGAAGGCGTCGGGCGTCTGCGGCCCGCCGAACTGCACGCCCTGCGGATCGAGCTTGGCGCGGATCTCCGGGTCGGCCATCGCCTTCTTCATCGCCTCGTCGAGCTTCGCGACGATCTCGCGCGGCAGCGCCTTGGGGCCCATCACCGAGTACCAGTTGGTGACCTCGAAGCCCTTGATGCCCTTCTCCTCGAAGGTGGGCACGTCGCCGAGCTGCGCGAGCCGCTGCGGTGTCGAGATCGCGAGCGCGCGCAGCTTGCCCGAGCGGATGTGCTCGAGCACCGGCGGCATGGTGTCGAAGTTCGTGTCGACCTGCCCGGCGAGCAGGTCGACGATCGCCGCGCCGCTGCCCTTGTAGGGCACGTGGTTCATCTGCGTGCCGGCGATCCGGTTGAACAGCGCCCCGGCCAGGTGCTGGGTGCTGCCGACGCCGGACGAGGCATAGGTGAGCACGCCCGGTTTCGCGCGGGCGAGCGCGACGAGCTCCTCGACCGTCTTCGCCGGCACCGCCGGATGCACCACCAGCACGTTCGGCACGTAACCGATGTAGGTGATCGGCGTGAAATCGGTGATCGCGTCGTACGGCACCTTCGCGAGCACGTGGGGCGCGATCGCGTTGCTGTTCGCATGGCCGGCGAGCAGCGTGTAGCCGTCGGGGGCAGCCTTCGCGACCGCATCGGCCGCGATCGTGCCGGCGGCGCCCGCGCGGTTCTCGACGATCACCTGCTGCCCGAGGAGCTCGGAGAGCTTCGGGGCGAGCGTGCGCGCCACGATGTCGGTGCCGCCGCCGGGCGCGAAGCCCACCAGCAGCCGGATCGGTCGGGCGGGCCAGGCCTGCTGCTGCGCGAGTGCGGCAGCGGGCACGCCGAGGGTCGCGGCGGCGAGGGCCGCGGCGAGCAGGGAACGTCGGGGCATCGTCATCGGGTCGTCTCCTCGTGGTCGATCGCGGCGGCTCGTCGGCCGCCGTCGTGAGGCGCTGCGGGCTCGGGCGCCTGCCCGGCCGCGCGGTTCAGGGGGTTCAGGGGGCTCGGTGGGCTCGCTGGGCTCAGGCGGCCTTCAGCACGGCACGGGCCGTGCCGGTCTCGGCGAGACAGTCGATCGCGGCCTGCACGCCGCCCTTGCGGTGCGGCACGCCGGCGGCCTGCAGGCCCATCTCCACGCCGCCGAGGGTGCCGAGCAGCGTGAGGTCGTTGAAGTCGCCGAGGTGGCCGATGCGGAACACCCGACCGGCGAGCTTCGACAGCCCGGTGCCCAACGACATGTTGAAGCGCTCGAGCACGACGCGCCGGAAGGCGTCGGCGTCGTGGCTCGCACCGCTGGCGTCGAGCGGCATCAGCACCGCGGTCAGGGCCGGGCTGTACTCGGCCGGGTTGCGGCACAGGATCTCCAGGCCCCAGCCGCGTACGGCGCGGCGGGTCGCTTCGGCATGGCGCTCGTGGCGGGCGAAGACGTTCGGCAGGCCCTCGGCATGCAGGCGGTCGAGCGCGACGGCCAGGCCGTAGAGGAGGTTGGTCGACGGCGTGGTCGGCCAGAAGCCCTTCTCGTTGGCGGCGACGATCTCTTCCCAGTCCCAGTAGGCGCGCGGCAGGCGGGCGTGCCGCGAGGCCTCCATCGCCTTGGCCGACACTGCATTGAACGACAGCCCCGGCGGCAGCATCATGCCCTTCTGCGAGCCCGCGACGGTCACGTCCACCCCCCACTCGTCGTGCCGGAAATCGACCGATCCCATCGACGAGATGGTGTCGACCATCAGCAGCGCCGGATGCTTGGCCGCATCGATCGCGCGCCGCACGGCCGCGATGTCGGAGGTGACGCCGGTCGAGGTCTCGTTGTGCACCACGCAGACCGCCTTGATCCGGTGCTGCGGATCGGCCGCCAGGCGCTCGTGGATTCGGGCGGCATCGACGCCGCTGCGCCAGTCGCCGGGGATGAATTCGGGGGCGAGGCCCAGGCGCTCGGCGAGCCGCTTCCAGAGCGCCGCGAAGTGCCCGGTCTCGGCCATCAGCACGGCGTCGCCGGGCGACAGCGTGTTGACCAGGGCCGCCTCCCAGGCGCCGGTGCCGGAGGCCGGGTAGATGATCACCGGCCGGGTCGTCTGGAAGACCGGCCGGATGTCGGCGAGGATCTTCAGGCCGAGCTTCTGGAACTCGGGACCGCGATGGTCGATGGTCGGGTGGTCGATTGCCCGCAGCACGTCGTCGGGGACGTTGGTGGGGCCCGGGATCTGCAGGAAGTGTCGCCCTGCAGGGTGCGAGTTCAGGTCGAGCATGTCGCCTCCGTTTTGCATACAATATGTGAAACGTCCCGGGCGTGCAACGTGGTCCGCGGTCGACCGAGGCCTGTTCATCGGCCCGCAGAGGCGTTTCTCCGGGCAGCGGTCCGGGGCGCCAGTGCCGGGTCGTGCTCCGATATCGCATGCAACTCGACAGTCTGTCTTCCGAAGCCGCAGCGCCCGCGGGTCCGCCATCGACCGTGCCCGATCGTCGTGTCCTGCACGAGGCGGTCGCCGAGCGGCTGCGCGCGCTGATCGTCGAAGGCGTGCTCGCCCCGGGCGCGCACCTGAACGAGCGCGTGCTCTGCGAGCAGCTCGGCGTCTCGCGCACGCCGCTGCGCGAGGCCTTCCGCACGCTCGCGGGCGAAGGCATCGTCGAACTGCAGCCGAACCGCGGTGCGGTGGTCGCGGCGCTGTCGCGCCAGGACGTCGAGCATGCGTTCGAGCTGATGGCCGCGCTCGAGTCGCTCGCCGGCGGGCTGGCGGCCGAGCGCGCGACCGCCGCCGAGCGCGACGAGCTGCGCGCGCTGCACTTCGAGATGCTCGCCGCGCATGCCCGCCGCGACCTGCCGGCCTACTACCGGCTCAACAGCAGCATCCACCGCCGCCTGGTCGCCTGCGCGCGCAATCCGGTGCTGGCCGACACCTATGCACGCCTGAACGCGCGGCTCCAGTCGCTGCGCTTCCGCTCGAACCTGAACCGCGACAAGTGGGACGCGGCGGTCGCCGAGCACGCCGCCATGATCGATGCGCTCGACGCGTGCGACGGCGAGCGGCTCGCCGCGGTGCTGCGCGGGCACCTGGACCACAAGCGCGCGACCGTGCTCGCGCAGCTCGATGCCGGCGCGACCCCGCCGCCGGCCGTGCGCGGCGCCGACGGCGGCCGTGCGGAGGACTCCCGATGAACGCCCCCGAACGCATCGACGGCACCCGCCGCGTGTTCCTGTCGCCGAGGCTGGCGCGAGGCGACCTCGCCACCCGGCTGCGCCGCGAGATGCAGGGCGACGTGCTGTTCGACGTCGCCTCGCGCGGCCGCTATTCGACCGATGCCTCGGTCTACCAGGTCGAGCCGATCGGCGTCGCGGTGCCGCGCACCGAGGCCGACCTGGCGATCGCGCTGGACGTGGCGCGCGACCTGAAGGTGCCGGTGCTGCCGCGCGGCGGCGGCACCTCGCAATGCGGGCAGACGATCGGCGCGGCCCTGGTGATCGACCACTCGAAGTGGCTCAACGAGGTGGTCGGCTTCAACGAGCAGGCGGCGCGTGCCGACCCCGCGAACGCGACGGTCACCGTGCAGCCGGGCCTCGCGCTCGATGCGCTGAACGCGCGCCTCAAGCCGCACGGGCTGTGGTTCCCGGTCGACGTCTCCACCTCGGCGCAGGCGACGCTGGGCGGCATGGCCGGCAACAACTCCTGCGGCTCGCGCTCGCTCGCCTACGGCAACATGGTGCACAACGTCGCGGGCATCGACGCGATCCTCGCCGACGGCACGCAGGGCTACTGGGGCACGTTCACCCGCGGCGACGGCTCGGCCGGCGACATGAGCCTGTCGAACCAGCGGATCCGCGAGATCGTCAGCGGCCTGCATGCGATCGCCGACCGCGAGCGCGACGAGATCCGGCGAGTCTGGCCGACGGTGATGCGCCGGGTCGGTGGCTACAACCTCGACGTCTTCGAGCCGCGCTCGGAGCGGCCCTACACCGCCGACGGCTCGCTGAACCTCGCCCACCTGCTGGTCGGCTCGGAGGGCACGCTCGCCTGGACACGCCGGCTCACGCTCCGGCTCGCGCCGCTGCCGGGCGCGAAGGTGCTCGGTGTGGTGTCGTTCCCGAGCTTCCAGCAGTCGATGGAATCCGCCCAGCACATCGTGCGGCTCGGGCCGGTCGCGGTGGAGCTGGTCGACCGCACGATGATCGAGCTGTCGCGGGCGAACCCGTCGTTCCGTCCGACCATCGATTCGGCGCTGGTCGGCGAGCCGCAGGCGGTGCTGCTGGTGGAGTTCGCCGGCGAGACGCGCGACGCGCAGATCGCGAAGCTCGCGCGACTGCACGAATTGATGGCGGACCTGGGGCTGCCGGGCAGCGTCGTCGACCTGGTCGACGAGCCCCGCCAGAAGGCGCTCTGGGAGGTCCGCAAGGCGGGCCTGAACATCATGATGTCGATGAAGGGCGACGGCAAGCCGGTGTCCTTCATCGAAGACTGCGCGGTGCCGCTCGAGCACCTGGCCGACTACACCGCACGGCTCACCGACGTGTTCCGCCGGCACGGCACGCAGGGCACCTGGTACGCGCACGCCTCGGTCGGCACGCTGCACGTGCGCCCGATCCTCGACCTGCGCGAGCACGGTGGCGGCGCGGCGAAGATGCGCGCGATCGCCGAGGACGCCGCCGCGATGGTGCGCGAGTACAAGGGCGCGTTCTCCGGCGAGCACGGCGACGGCCTGGTCCGCAGCGAGTGGGTCGCCTGGCAGTTCGGGCCGCGGCTGGTACGCGCCTTCGAGGAGGTCAAGGGTCTGTTCGATCCCGACGATCGGATGAACCCGGGCAAGATCGTGCGGCCGACGCGGATGGACGACGCGAGCCTCTTCCGGTTCGCGCCGGGCTATGCAATTCGCCCGCTTGCGACCGCGCTCGACTGGTCGGACTGGAACCGCGCCAACGATCCGTCCGACGCCGACGGCACCCGTGAGGGCTGGGTGCGCGAGGGCAACGGCGTCGCGGTCTCGCCCCCGGGCACCGGCGGCGATCCGGCCGGCGGCTTCGGCAAGGCCGTCGAGATGTGCAACAACAACGGGCACTGCCGCAAGTTCGACGCCGGCACGATGTGCCCCTCGTACCGAGCCACCCGCGACGAGGCGCATGTCACCCGCGGCCGCGCGAACACGCTGCGCCTGGCGGTCAGCGGTCAGCTCGGGGCCGACGGGCTCGCCTCGCCGGCGGTGCGCGACGCGATGGACCTGTGCGTGCAATGCAAGGGCTGCCGACGCGAGTGTCCGACCGGCGTCGACATGGCGCGCATGAAGACCGAGTTCCTGCACCACTGGCAGGCGAAGCACGGGCTGTCGGTGCGGGCCAGGCTGATCGCCTATCTGCCGCGCTGGGCCTCGAAGGCCGCGCGGCTCGCGCCGCTCGCCAACCTGCGCGACACGGTGCCCGGCCTGGCCGCGCTGACCGAGCGCTGGCTCGGGCTGAGCGCACGGCGCACGCTGCCCCGCTTCCGGCGCGACGGTTTCCTGCGCACGCTCGCGCAGCGCCATGCCGCCGGCGCGAGCGATGCGGGCGGGGCAGGCGTGGGCGTGGCGCCGGCCGCGGGCGCCACCGAGGTGGTGCTCTGGGTCGACACCTTCGACGATCACTTCGAGCCGGAGAACGCCCATGCCGCGCTGCGCGTGCTGCGCGCCGCGGGCTACCGGGTGCAGGTCGCCGGTGCGCGCGGCTCGGGCATCGCCGAGGGCGAGCGGCCGCTGTGCTGCGGCCGCAGCTTCCTGTCGGCCGGCCTGGTCGACGAGGCCCGGCTCGAGGCCACGCGCACGCTGGCGGCGCTGCTGCCCTTCGCCGAGCGGGGCGTCGCGATCGTCGGTCTCGAACCCTCGTGCCTGCTGACGCTGCGCGACGAGTTCCTCGCGCTGCGGCTCGACGAGGCCGTCGGCCGCCCGGGCGCCGCCCGCCTGCTGGCCTCGAAGGCGATGCTCTTCGAGGAGTTTCTCGCCGCCGAGCATGCGGCGGGCCGGCTCTCGCTCGCGCTCGAGGCGCTGCCGCAGTCGCGCGCGAAGGTGCACGGTCATTGCCACCAGAAGGCGTTCGACGCGTTCGCGCCGACGCTCGCCGTGCTGCGGCTGATTCCGGGCCTGGCCGTCGAGCCGATCGAGTCGAGCTGCTGCGGCATGGCCGGCAGCTTCGGCTACGAGGCCGCCCACCTGGAGGTCTCGATGAAGATGGCCGAAGCCGCGCTGCTGCCCGCGGTGCGCGCCGCGGGCGCGGACACCCTGATCGTCGCCGACGGCACCAGCTGCCGCCACCAGATCGCCGATGGCGCCTCGCGCGAGGCGCTGCACGTCGCACGCGTGCTGGAGCGCGCGCTAGTCTGAAGCGCGCCGCGCCGCGCCGGCGTCTCAGGCGAGCGTCGATCCCGGGCGCTGCAGCGCACGCCGCAGCGTGTCTTTCAATGTCTCGGCGCGGAAGGGCTTGGCGATGAAGTCGTCCATGCCGGACTCGATGCAGCGGCGCCGGTCATCGACATGCAGCGCCGCGGTGAGCGCGACGATCCACGGCTGGCGCGCGCCGGGCGGCAGCGCGCGGATCGCCCGCGTCGCCTCGAGCCCGTCGAGGCCGGGCATGCGGACGTCCATCACGACGACGTCGAAGCTGCGCTCGGCGACCTCGACGATCGCCTCGCGCCCGTCGTGCGCGATGCGGGCCGCGATGCCCAGCCGACCCAGCACCCCGAGCGCCATCGTGCGGGAGACCGCGTCATCGTCGACCACCAGCACCCGCAGCCCGGCCACCGTGGCCGGTGCGCCCGCGGCCGGGGCGGCGGGCACCTCGGACTCGAGCAACGCGTCGAAGCGCAGGCGCGTGCCTTCGCCCGGTCGGCTGTCGACGCCGAGCGTGCCGCCCATCAGCGCGAGCAGGCGTGCGCAGACTTCGAGCCCCAGGCCCGAGGAGATCTCGCGGAACGCCTGCCCCGCGGTCTCGCCGGCGAACAGGCCCTCGAGGCGGTCGCGCTGCGCCGCATCGAGCCCCGCGCCGGTGTCGGCGACATGGCCGTGCAGCCGCCAGCGCCCGTCGGTCTGCGGCAGCGCCGACAGCTCCAGCCGTACCTCGGCCCGCGTCGTCGACTCGATCGCGTGGGTCAGCAGCTTCATCAGGACCTGCTGCAGGCGGACCGAGTCGCCGAGCAGCCGATCCGGCATCGCGCGGCTCCACAGCAGCAGCGACAGCCCCTTGCGCTCGGCGCGCGGGCGCAGCAGCGCGATCACGTCCTGCGCGATGCGCTGCGGCGAGAACGCGGCGCGCGCCAGGCCCATGCGGCTGCCGTGCAGGCTCGACAGGTCAATCAGGTCGTCGACCACGCCCACCAGCGCGTCGGCCGAGCGCTGCAGCGCGTCGACATAGCCGCGCTGCTCGCCGTCGAGGCGCGTGCCGCGCAGCAGCTCGACCATGCCGACGACGCCGTTCAGGGGCGAACGCAGGTCGTGGCCGATCGTCGACAGCAGTTCGTCGGGCGTGCGCCGGAGGGCCCCGGCGGCCGGTGCGCCGACCGCCGCCGAGCCCTCGGACGGCGCCGGAGCGTCGCCCTGCGCCGGACCGACGGGTCGCGCCGCGCATCCGGCGCTCGTGCCGTCTTCTTCCGGCGTGCCCTCGTGCCCACCACCCATCGATCGCATCCGCGCTGTCGTCCGTTGATCGCCGGTGCTCGCCCCGGTAACGCGTGCCGGGACGAGATGCCCGGCCGTCGGAGCTTAGCCGTATCGGGTGGCGCGTTCGTCCTGTGCCGGGGCCGCCGGCCGGCCGCCCGCCCGCCGACCGTGCGGGGCCGACGGGCGGGTC
>JBIIPQ010000260.1:0-6154 GCA_044342535.1 Burkholderiaceae bacterium | reverse complement strand
GATGAGCGTACGCCAGCCCGTCTGGATCGACCTCGAATACCTGTCCGCCGAAGGCTGGGTGCGCACGCACCACGGCCTGCCCTCGCCGAAGTCCGACGGACTGGTCGAGCACTTCTTCTTTCCCGGCTTCGACGCGGACACCGGCGGGCTGCTGCGCGAGACCGACCTGCTCGCGCGCCACGACGCCTTCGACGACGCGGCCCGCAGCGCCTTCCTCGCGTCCATCGGCGTGGCGCCGCGCCCGGGCGAGCCGATCGCCTCGCTCTTCTGCTATCCGGACGCACCCGCCGTGGCCCTGCTCGACGCCCTGGCCGCCCGGCGCGAAGGCTGGCGCGTGCTGGTCCCGGCAGGCGTGGCCCCGGCCGCCACCGGCCATCCGCTGGCGGTGCCGGTGCCGTTCGTGCCGCAGGCCGACTACGACCGGCTGCTGTGGAGCAGCACGCTGAACTTCGTGCGCGGCGAGGAGTCCTTCGTGCGCGGGCTGTGGGCGCAGCGCCCGATGGTCTGGCAGGCCTATCGACAGGCCGAGGGCGCGCACCTGCCGAAGGTCCGTGCATTCGTCGACGGCTGGTGCGATGCGGCCTCGCCCGGCCCCGCGGCCGCCACGGCGCTGACCGGGATGGCGCTCGCCTGGAACGCCGCCCCCGAGACGCTGGCCGCCGATCCCGGCAGGCTGCCGGCGGCCGTCGATCGCCTGCTCCCGACGCTGCCCGCACTGCGCGACGCTGCCGCGCGCTGGGTCCGGAACGCGGCGAGCCGGCGAGACCTCGCCGCGCTGCTCGTCGACTTCGTCGCCGGCAAGCTATAATCGGGGGCTAACGTAGGACAATCCTCTCGCCATGAAGACCGCCCAGGAACTGCGCACCGGCAACGTCGTGATGATCGGCACCGAGCCGATGGTCGTGCAGAAGGCCGAGTACAACAAGTCAGGCCGCAATTCCGCGGTCGTGAAGATGAAGCTCAAGAACCTGCTCAATGGGTCGAACACCGAGTCGGTGTACAAGGCCGACGAGAAGTTCGACGTGCTGATGCTGGACCGCAAGGAGTGCACCTACTCCTACTTCGCCGACCCGATGCACGTCTTCATGGACACCGAGTACAACCAGTACGAGGTCGAGGCCGAGAGCATGGGCGACGCGCTGAACTACATCGACGAGGGCATGCCCTGCGACGTGGTGTTCTACGACGGTCGCGCCATCTCGGTCGAGATGGCCAACAGCGTCGTGCGCGAGGTCGAGTACACGGAGCCCGCGGTCAAGGGCGATACCTCGGGCAAGGTCATGAAGCCCGCGCGCATCAAGCCGACCGGCTTCGAGCTGCCCGTTCCGGCGTTCGTCGACATTGGCGACAAGATCGAGATCGACACCCGCACCGGCGAATACAAGAGCCGCGTGAAGTGAGGTGAAGTGAAGTGAGGTGAGCGCGGCCCGTCTCAGGCGGGCGCGACCGCCCCGCCCCGGACCGTCGACGCGAGCGACTTGCGCAGGCAGCGGTTCACGGTCTCGCGCAGCGTCTGCAGCGTCACCGGCTTCACCAGGTAGCTGTCGCAGCGCGACCAGGCGCCGCGCAGCATGTCCAGCGGACCGGTGCGGCGGGTCAACACGACGACCGGCATGCCCCGCAGGGCCGGGTCGCGCTTGATGTCGCGGGCGAGCCGCAGCCCTGGCATGTCGGGCAGATCGGCCTCGAGGAACACCAGCTCGTAGCGGCGCACCGCCATCACGTCGAGCGCCTCGCGGCCGCTGCCCACGCCTTCGCAGTCGAGCCCCATCTGGTGCAGCGCCAGCGACAGCTGCCGGCGGACCGCGGGGCTCTCGTCGATCAGCAGCGCGCGCGCCTTGCGTCCGAGCAAGGTCTCGGCGTCGAGCCGCCCCATCAGGGCGGCGGCGCTGCGGGCGATCGCCGCGGCGCCGAGCCGGGCCGGGCGCCGCACGTTGCGCTCGACCGTCCGGTTCAGCACCCCCAGCAGGTTGATCGCGAATCGCTGCAGGGTCAGGTCGTCGCAGGCCCGCGTCGGGTCCTCGCGGCGGCCCACGGTGACGATCGGGCGGTTCTCCGGCAGCCGACGCAGCGTCTGCGCGACCTCCGGCCCGCCCTTGGCGGTCATGTCGACCAGCGCCAGGTCATAGTCGCCGGGTCCGCGCGACACCGACAGCACGAACTGGTACGGGTTGTGGCGCGCATGCCGGAACACGATCTCGAGCATCCGCTGGAAGCGCACGGCGAGCCCGAAAGCGGCGACTCGGATCTCGGGACGCGGCGCATCGTTGCCCGATGCCGGCGGTGCAGGCGCCTTCGTCGAAGCGTCGGCTGCGAGGCGGTCGTGGCGGGTTCCAGGCATCTGGGGGGTCGGGGGGTCGGGGGGGTCGGAGTCGGCTCCGACCGAGATTCTAAACTGCTGACCGCTTCGCTGTGTAAGCGGTTCCGACAAAAAAATACCTTGCCGCGCAGGGCGTTACGCGAGGAACTTCACGCGCCGCCAGAACTGATGACCAGCTGCAGGTCGTTGTCCCGGGCGAAGTTGAGCAGAAAGGCCAGCGCCATCGGCTCGACCTCGGAAATCGCGGGGTCGACCCGCACGCACTTGTGGGCGCCGTGCAGCCCGGGGACGACGTACGGGGAGTAGTGCAGGTGCGAGTGCGGGCCGCTGCCCGGAGGCTGGAAGCTGGCCATCACCCCTGCGAGCCGATCCGCCCAGTCGCTCGGCCGGAAGCCCCGACCGGCGGAGGTCACGCCGACGATCAGGAACGGCGTCGCCGGCGGCTGTTCGACGGCGGTCGCGGCAACGGTCGGAGTCGGGGTGTCGGACGACATCGGCCGGGCGGGGCGCCGGTACGGAATGCAAACCCAAAGTATAGCGAGACTGCGGCGACACTGCGGCGACTCCACGGCGGTACCACGGCGGCACCCGTCCGACGATTCGCCGGACGGCCGGAAATCCCCTAGAATTCAGCCCCTTAGGCTCGAAGCCCTGCCGCGAAGGAACCGCGATGACCGCCGCCAGCCCCGTGATGCCGACCTACGCCCCCCAGCCGGTCGCGTTCGACCGAGGCGATGGTGCGTGGCTCTACGATACCGACGGTCGGCGCTACCTCGACCTCCTCGCCGGGATCGCGGTCAACACCCTCGGGCACAACCACCCGCGGCTGGTCGCAGCGATCGCCGACCAGGCCTCCAAGATCATCCACACCTCGAACCTGTTCGAGATCCCGCTGCGCCGCCAGCTCGCCCAGCGGCTGGTCGATCTGTCGGGGATGACCAACGTCTTCTTCTGCAATTCCGGGCTCGAGGCCAACGAGGCGGCGATCAAGATCGCCCGTAAGTACGGCCACGACCGCGGCATCGACCTGCCGGAGATCGTGGTCTACGAGAAGGCGTTCCATGGCCGCTCGCTGGCGACGCTGTCGGCGACTGGCAACGACAAGGTGCAGAAGGGCTTCGAGCCGCTGGTCCCCGGCTTCGTGCGCGTGCCGCTCAACGACATCGATGCGCTGAACCGCATCGCCGCCGAACGCCCGAACGTCGTCGCGGTGTTCCTCGAGGCGATCCAGGGCGAGGGCGGCATCCAGCCCGCCCGGACCGACTACCTGCGTCAGGTCAGGGCGCTCTGCGACGCCCGCGGCTGGCTGATGATGGTCGACGAGGTGCAGTGCGGCACCGGCCGCACCGGCAAGTGGTTCGCCCACCAGTGGGCCGGCATCCGTCCGGACGTGATGCCGCTGGCCAAGGGCGTCTCCTCGGGCATCCCGGTGGGGGCGGTGGTCGCGCACGGCGCCGCGGCCGAGGTGTTCAAGCCGGGCAACCACGGCACGACCTTCGGCGGGAACCCCCTCGCGATGCGGGCCGGCCTGGTCACCATCGACGTGATGGAGGAGGACGGACTGCTCGATCATGCGACGGCGATGGGCGAGGTCCTCATGGGCGGCATGCGCCGCGAGCTCGCCGGCGTGCCCGGTGTCCGCGAGGTGCGTGGCACCGGCCTGATGATCGGCATCGAGCTCGATCGCCCCTGCGGCGAGGTCGTGGGCCTCGCGCTGAAGGCGGGCCTCGTGCTCAACGTCACCGCCGACAGCGTCGTGCGGCTGCTGCCGCCGCTGATCCTCTCGCGCGAGCAGGCCGAGCTCGCGGTCGCCACGCTGGCGCCGATCCTGCGCGACGTCGCGTCGCGCCCGGTCGGTCCGACCTGACGGGCAGACCTCGATGAGCACCCTCCCCATCCGGCACTTCCTGCAGCTCGTCGACTTCGAGCGCGCCGAGATCCAGCACCTGTTCGCACGCACCCGCGTGATCAAGGACCGGTTCAAGCGCTATCAGCCCTATCACCCGCTGGCAGACCGCACGCTAGTGATGATCTTCGAGAAGCAGTCGACACGCACCAGGCTGTCCTTCGAGGCCGGCATCCACCAGCTCGGCGGCGCCGGCGTCTACCTGAACACCCGCGACTCGCAGCTCGGGCGCGGCGAGCCGGTCGAGGACGCCGCGCAGGTGATCTCGCGGATGTGCGATCTGGTGATGATCCGGACCTACGAGCAGTCGATCGTCGAGCGCTTCGCCGCCCACTCCCGGGTGCCAGTGATCAACGGGCTGACGAACGACTACCACCCCTGCCAGGTGCTGGCGGACGTGTACACGTTCATCGAGCAGCGCGGACCGATCACAGGCCGCACGGTCGCCTGGATCGGCGATGCGAACAACATGGCCTACACCTGGATCCAGGCCGCCGGACTGCTGGACTTCCGGATCCGCATCTCGACGCCGCCGGGCTACCGCATCGACCCGTCGCGGGTGTCACCGCGCGACGCCGCGCACCTCGAATGCTTCGACGACCCGATGCTCGCATGCGCCGGAGCCGACCTGGTCAGCACCGACGTCTGGACGAGCATGGGCTTCGAGGACGAGAGCCGCGACCGGCTGACGGCCTTCGCGGACTGGCAGGTCGATTCGGACATGATGCGTCAGGCGAAGCCGGACGCGGTCTTCATGCACTGCCTGCCGGCCCACCGCGGCGAGGAGGTGTCCGCCGAGGTGATGGACGGTCCGCAGTCGGTGGTCTGGGACGAGGCCGAGAACCGGCTCCACGTGCAGAAGGCCCTGATGGAGTACCTGCTGCTGGGGACCGTGGCCGACGCCTGACCGGCTCCGGCTGGAGCGACTGCCCGACGCCTCGACGGCGTCGGGGTCAGGCGGCCCGAGCGGCGCCTGCGCTCAGCGGCACAGGTGCAGTCGACCGCCGGCGCGGATGCCGGTCGGCTCCGCAGCGACCGCGACCGCCGCCGGCAGACGCCGGGCGATCCGGTTCACCGGCTCGAGCGTGGGCATCAGCGCGACCACGCGCCGCGAATGGCTCAGGTGCAGGTTCAACTTTCTGACCTCGGTCAGCACCGCGCCGGTCGCGGTCGGCAGGCCGCTGTCCAGGCGCCCCGAGATCGACGTCCAGCGCGTCGACGCGGTCACCTGCTCGAAGAGCCCGCTCAGCCTGCGGTGCCAGGCCACGCACTCGTCGAACATCGGCGCCTCGGCCAGCACCGGGAAGCCGTAGCGCGGCAGCAGCTCGCGCAGGTCGCGGTCGATCGACGGCTGCTCGGGGTCGAGCAGCGACAACAGCGAGGACGCCACGGATTTCTCGATCTGCCCCGTCAGTTCGCTCACGCGCAGCAGCACGTCCTCGAAGGCCGGGCGCTCGAGCGACTTGATGTCCTGCAGCACGTCGAAGAGCGATTGCTTGCGCGCCCGGAGCTTGCCACGCAGCCCGATGTGACGGGCCAGGCGCTGCTGGAAGATCGCATCGGTGCCGACGTCCGTCTCGCGCAGGCGGATCAGCAGCCACAGGTGCTGCCCTGCCTGCGGCGCGGCACGCCGGATCGCCACCGGCGCGGTGAGCTCGAGGTCGCGAAGGAGCCGGTTCAATTGACCGGCTTCGAGTGCGTGCATGAGGAAAAGGGCCATCGAAGTCGAGGTATGGCCTCATCTTCGACGCGAGCCCTCCCGAGACTCAGGCACCACGGATGGCAGGCGCGGCCATGCCGATGGGCGGTTCCACGCTACGGCAAGGGTGTGGCGGCGGTGCCGAACGCTTCCGGATCGTGTCGCGGCGCTGCGATCGGACATCCGGAAGCGGGGCGGCGTGCGCCGCCCCGCACCCGACCTCAGGCCG
>JBIIPQ010000259.1:0-6173 GCA_044342535.1 Burkholderiaceae bacterium | reverse complement strand
CCAAGGTGCAGTCGATGGTGTCGCTCGGGCTGATCGCCGTGCACGAGCAGGACAACCATCCCGAGCGCAACAAGGTGCTGAACTGCCTCGGCTCGCCCTACGAGCCGACGGTCGAGATCACCACCCGTGCGAAGCTGCAGAGCGGCGACACGCTGGTGCTGTGCTCCGACGGCTTCTGGACCGGGCTGCCCGAGAGCGAGTTCGCCGCGGCCTTCGCCCGCGAGCCGGTCGCGCTCACCGTGCCAGCGCTGGTGCAGCGCGCGGTGGCGCACAACGGCCGCGTCGCCGACAACACCACCGTGGTCGCGCTCACCTGGGAGAACAGCGAGTCGATCGAGGACGTGCCCACGCTGTCCTCGCTCGACCTGGCCGACGGCGCGGTCACGACCACCATCTCGTTCGACGAGGTCGCCGACGTGCCCGAGGCGGCGCTGTCCGACGAGGACATCGAACGGCAGATCGCCGAGATCCAGAAGGCGATCCAACGCTCCGGCGAGAGCACACCAGGAGGCGACGCTTGACCCAGACCCCCGACGACGCGACGCTGGCACGGCCCAGCGGCCGCGCGAACGACGCGCTGCGCACCGTGCGCATCACGCGCGGCTTCACCCGCCATGCCGAGGGCTCCGTCCTCGTCGAGTTCGGCGACACCCGCGTGCTGTGCACCGCGAGCGTCGAGGACAAGGTGCCGCCGTTCCTGCGCGGCAAGGGGCAGGGCTGGCTGACTGCCGAGTACGGGATGCTGCCGCGGGCGACCCACACCCGCAGCGACCGCGAGGCGGCACGGGGCAAGCAGTCCGGGCGCACCCAGGAGATCCAGCGCCTGATCGGCCGCTCGCTTCGCGCCGTCGTCGATCTGAAGGCTCTGGGCGAGCGTCAGGTCCTGATCGACTGCGACGTGCTGCAGGCCGACGGCGGCACGCGCACCGCCGCGATCACCGGTGCGTGGGTCGCCGTGCACGATGCCATCGAGTGGCTGCGCGGGCGCGGCGTGCTCGCCGAGACGCCGCTGCTCGATTCGGTCGCGGCGGTGTCGGTCGGCCTGTGGCGCGGGCAGGCGGTGCTCGACCTCGACTACGCCGAGGACTCGAGCTGCGACACCGACATGAACGTCGTCATCACCGGCTCGGGCGGCATCGTCGAGGTCCAGGGCACGGCCGAAGGGAGGCCGTTCTCGCGGGTCCAGGTCGATGCGCTGCTCGACCTCGCCGCTGACGGCATCGGCCGGCTCGCGATCGCCCAGCGTCAGGCGATCGGCTCGATCGCCTGACGACGATGGCCGCGTCGCTGTCACGGGTCGTCCTCGCCTCGGGCAACGCGGGCAAGCTGCGCGAACTGCGCGCGCTGCTCGAGCCGACCGGCGTCGACGTGGTGGCCCAGGGCGCCCTCGGTGTGGGTGACGCCGAGGAGCCGCATGCCACCTTCATCGAGAACGCGCTCGCCAAGGCCCGGCATGCGAGCGCGGCGACGGGGCTGCCCGCGATCGCCGACGATTCCGGGGTCTGCGTGCCGGCGCTGGGCGGAGCGCCCGGCGTGCGCTCGGCGCGCTTCGCCGCAGACCTCGACGGTGGGGCCCGCTCCGACGCCGCGAACAACGCGCGCCTGGTGCGCGAGCTCGCCGCGCAGGCGGACCGGTCCGCGTACTACTACTGCGCGCTGGTGCTGGTGCGTGGCGCCGACGATCCGCAGCCGGTCATCGCCGACGGCCTGTGGCACGGCGAGATCGTCGACCCGCCGCGCGGCGAGGGCGGCTTCGGCTACGACCCGCACTTCCTGCTGCCCGAGTTCGGCCAGACCGCCGCCGAGCTCGACGCCGCGGCCAAGAACCGTGTCAGCCACCGCGGCCTGGCGATGCGCGAGCTGCTCGCGAAGCTGGCCCACGCGCGGCTTCTGCCGGCGGCCCCGGTCCGCTGAGCGCCGCGCACGGGCCCGAGCCACCATGACCATCGCGATCATCCCCGTGGGCGCGCTGTCGCGGCGCGCGAGCGGCCTCGTCCAGTCGCCGCCGCTGTCGGTCTACGTGCACCTGCCCTGGTGCCTGCGCAAGTGCCCCTACTGCGACTTCAACTCGCACGAGGCCGATGGCGAGGTGCCCGAGGCGCGCTATCTCGACGCGCTGCGGGCCGACCTCGAGGCTTCGGTGCCGCAGGTCTGGGGCCGCTCGGTGCAGACGGTGTTCATCGGTGGCGGCACGCCCAGCCTGTTCTCGCCGGCGTCGATCGACCGGCTGGTCACCGACCTGCGCACGCACCTGAAGCTCGCGCCCGAGGCCGAGGTCACGCTCGAGGCCAACCCCGGCACCTTCGAGCGCGATAAGTTCCGCGCGTTCCGCGAGGCGGGCGTCACGCGTCTTTCGGTCGGCATCCAGAGCTTCGACGCCGGCGCCCTGCAGCGCATCGGCCGGGTCCATGACCGCGAGCAGGCGCGCGCGGCCGCGCAGGCCGCCGCCGAGCACTATCCGACCTTCAACCTCGACCTGATGTACGGCCTGCCCGGCCAGGACCTCGCCGCGCTGCGCGCCGACCTCGCCCAGGCGCTCGCCTTCTCGCCGCCGCACCTGTCGTACTACAACCTGACGCTCGAGCCGAACACGCTCTTCGCGAGCCGCCCGCCCGAGGGGCTGCCCGATGACGACACCGTCGCCGACATGCAGCAGGCGATCGAGGCGGGCGCTGCCGCCGGCGGGCTCGTCCACTACGAGGTCTCGGCCTATGCGCGCCCCGGTCACCGCGCGCGTCACAACCTCAACTACTGGGCCTTCGGCGACTACCTCGGCCTGGGCGCCGGCGCCCACGGCAAGCTGTCCTTCCACGACCGCATCGAGCGGACCGCGCGGCTGCGCCATCCGCGCCGCTACATGGAGGCGGCGCTGGCCGGCGACGCGGTCGAGACGCGCCGCACGCTCGACGCCGACGAGCTCCCCTTCGAGTTCATGCTCAATGCGCTGCGCCTGGTCGACGGCGTGCCCGCGGCGAGCTTCGCCGAGCGCACTGGGCTGCCGCTCGCCTCGATCGCGCGGGCGCTCGCGCGGGCCGCCGAGCGCGGCCTGCTCGACCCCGACCCGGGCACGATCCGCCCGACGCCGCTCGGGCTGCGCTTCCTGAACGACCTGCAGCAGATGTTCCTGGGCTGAGGTGCCCGCCGAGCGGCACCGCCCCGCATCACCCCCACGATGAGGAGACCCCATGCACGCCACCATGATGCGCACGCCCCTGTCGCTCAACAGCCTGCTCGACAGGGCGGGGCGGATGTTCGGCGCCTCGGAGATCGTCTCGAGGCTGCCCGACAAGTCGATGCGCCGGCACACCTACGCGCAGTGGCACGCGCGCACGCGCCGGCTCGCCGCGGCATTGCTGGCGGCCGGGCTGAAGCCGGGCGACCGGGTCGCGACGCTCTGCTGGAACCACCACGCGCACCTCGAGGCCTACTTCGGCATCCCGGCCGCCGGCGGCGTGATGCACACGCTGAACCTGCGGCTGTCGCCCGACGAGATCGGCTGGATCGCGGGCCACGCGCAGGACCGCTTCCTGATCGTCGACGACGTGCTGCTGCCGCTGTTCGCGCAGTTCGCGAAGCACCACCGCTTCGAGCGGGTGTTCGTGTTCCCGTTCTCGGGCGCGCCGGTGCCGTCCGACTCTGGTCTCGGCGAGCAGGCGCCGCCGCTCGAGGACTACGAGCAGTGGCTCGCCGCCGTGCCCGAGGCGGCGGTCCGCGGGCTGCAGTACGTGCCGCACGACGAGGATGCGCCGGTGGCGATGTGCTACACCTCCGGCACCACCGGTCGCCCCAAGGGCGTGGTGTATTCCCACCGCTCGACGATCCTGCACACGCTGACCGCGTCGATGCCGGACCTCTGGAACCTGTCTGGGCGCGACGTCGTGTTCCCGGTCACGCCGATGTTCCACGCGAACAGCTGGGGCATCCCGTACGGTGCGGTGATGCTCGGCGCGAAGCTGGTGTTCCCCGGGCCGCATCTGCATCCCGAGGACCTGCTCGACCAGATGCAGGTCGATCCGCCGACCTTCACGCTCGGTGTGCCGACGATCTGGCTGTCGATGATCCAGCTCCACGAGGCGAACCCCGGGCGCTGGACGCTGCCGGCGGGGCTGCGCAGCATGGTCGGCGGCTCGGCGGTGCCCGAGGCGCTGATCCGGGCCTTCGCCCGCCACGGCGTGATGATCCAGCAGGGCTGGGGAATGACCGAGACCTCGCCGGTGTGCACGATCTTCTACGAGAAGTCCGAGCTCGCCGGTCGCCTCACCGATGACCAGTGGTTCGCCCGCCGCGCGATGGCCGGCGTCCTGGTGCCCCTGGTGGACCTGCGGATCGTGGGGGACACCGGCGAGCAGCCCTGGGACGGCGACTCGGTCGGCGAGATCCAGGTCCGCGGGCCGTTCATCACCGGCGGCTACCACGCTGTCGATGCCGATCCGGACAAGTTCACCGGCGATGGCTGGCTGCGCACCGGCGACGTCGGTGCGATGGATGCCCACGGCTACCTGCGGATCTCGGATCGGACCAAGGACCTGATCAAGTCCGGCGGGGAGTGGATCAGCTCGGTCGACCTGGAGAACGCGATCATGGGGCACCCCGCGGTCGCCGAGGCGGCGGTGATCGCGGTCGCGCATCCGAAGTGGGCCGAGCGACCGCTCGCCTGCGTGGTCCTCAAGCCCGGCGCATCCGCGGATGCCGCGCAGCTGCGGGCCCACCTGTCGACCGCTTTCGCGAAATGGCAGCTTCCCGACGCCTTCGAGTTCATCGACGCCATCCCGCGGACATCCACGGGCAAGTTCTGGAAGGCGCGGCTGCGCGAGCGCTTCGCGGGCTACGTGCTTCCGGAATGAGGGTCTCGCCCTGGCGTGGGGCGTTATGCGGTATCGTGCACCGCCGTGATGCGCCCCGGGTCGGTGCGTCGCGGCGTGATCCGGCGCGCACCACCCGCAGAGCCGCCTGGCGACCTCCCCCCGGGCGGTCGACCCCCGCCGGCAAATGGCACGGTTCCTGCTAAATTCGGGCGTCGAGGAAGTGCTCCGACAATCGCGCGTCCTTTCCTCGTTTGATCGAAACGACCCCCTTCGCACACCCCCAGGAGAAAGCACCGATGGCATCTGCCAAGGACGTCATGAAGAAAGTCGCGGACAACGAAGTCAAGTTCGTTGATTTCCGCTTCACGGATACCAAGGGCAAAGAGCAGCACGTCACGGTGCCGGTCTCGCATTTCGACGAAGACAAGTTCGTGTCCGGGCATGCCTTCGACGGTTCGTCCATCGCCGGCTGGAAGGGCATCGAAGCCTCCGACATGCTGCTGATGCCGGATCCCTCGACCGCCAACATCGACCCGTTCCGGGAAGAGCCGACGCTGATCCTGACCTGCGACGTCGTCGAGCCGTCCGACGGCAAGGGCTACGACCGCGACCCGCGCTCGCTCGCCAAGCGTGCCGAGGCCTACCTGAAGTCGACCGGCCTGGGCGACACCGCCTACTTCGGTCCGGAGCCCGAATTCTTCATCTTCGACTCGGTCACCTGGTCCGTCGACATGTCGGGCTGCTCGGTGAAGATCGATTCGGAGGAAGCCTCCTGGTCGACCGGCAAGCATTTCGAGGGTGGCAATCTGGCCCACCGTCCCGCCGTCAAGGGTGGCTACTTCCCGGTGCCGCCGGTCGATTCGTTCCAGGACATGCGCTCGGAGATGTGCCTGATCCTCGAGCAGATGGGCGTGCCGGTCGAGGTCCACCACCACGAGGTGGCGGGCGCCGGTCAGAACGAGATCGGCACCCGGTTCTCGACGCTGGTGCAGCGCGCCGACTGGACGCAGCTGCTCAAGTACGTCGTCATGAACGTCGCACACAGCTACGGCAAGACCGCGACCTTCATGCCGAAGCCGGTCGTCGGCGACAACGGCTCGGGCATGCACGTGCACCAGTCGATCTGGAAGGACGGAGCGAACCTGTTCGCCGGCGACAAGTACGCCGGCCTGTCGGACTTCGCGCTGTACTACATCGGCGGGATCATCAAGCACGCCCGTGCGCTGAACGCGATCACCAACCCCGGCACCAACTCGTACAAGCGGCTCGTCCCGGGCTACGAGGCTCCGGTCAAGCTCGCCTACTCGGCGCGCAACCGCTCGGCCTCGATCCGGATCCCTTACGTCAACAACCCTAAGGGCCGTCGCA
>JBIIPQ010000051.1:0-17842 GCA_044342535.1 Burkholderiaceae bacterium | reverse complement strand
CGGTCAGCCGGCGGTCTACATCACCGATGCACTGGCCTCCTATGACCGTCGACGCCTGATCGAGCACAAGGTCCCGTTCATCGTGCCGGGCAACCAGCTCTATCTGCCGGACCTGGGCCTGGACCTGCGAGAGTATTTTCGGCGGCGCGCTCCGGCCACGGAAGTGCTGAGCCCCTCCGCGCAAGCCATGCTGATCACCGCCTTGCTGCGCAAGCCGTGGCAATCCGATTGGCAGCCTTCCAAGGACGCAGTCGCCTTGGGCTACACGCCCATGACCGTGTCACGCGTGGTCAAGGAACTGACTGCGGCCGGGCTGGCTACCGCATACACGATCGGCCGCTCGCGTCGGCTGCGAATGGAACTCCCACCGGAGCAGGCCTGGGAGCGGGCGAAGCCCGCACTGCGAACGCCAGTCAGGCGCGGGGTCTGGGTGGCAGCCCACGGGGTCGTTGCACATCGGCCCGGCCGCATCGCGGGCTTGAGCGCACTGGCGCGCTACTCCATGCTGACCGAGCCGAAATGGCCGGTGTATGCGATGACCACCGCCGACTGGAAGGCTGCGATGGATGCTGGGGTTCAGGAGTTGCCTGAGCCCGAAACGGGCGCACAAGAATGGCAGCTGTGGACCTACAGCCCGGCGTTGATGCCAGACGCCACCACCGTGGACCCGCTCTCGCTGACGCTCAGCCTGCAAGAGAACGCTGACGACAGGGTCCAGCTCGCACTGGACGAACTGAAAGGGCAACTTCCATGGTGAGAGGGTTGGAGATTTTCCGGGAGCGGTTCGCTGCGTACGTCGATCAGTACGTCCTGATCGGCGGCACGGCTGCGACCTTGACGATGGAGGAGGCAGGCAAAGAGCAAGGCGCCAAGGTGGATGCCAAGGACGTGCGCAAGCATCTCAACGATGTGCTGCGCCTGTCGCAACTGCTGGCGCCCGCCACACGCATTCCGGTCGGCAAGAAGATCGGCGATGACATGACGCGGTTCCTTGTTGCCGTCGCTGCCGACACGTCCATCGACCCGAGAGCGCTGCAGCTGGGCAACGTCGCCGTCGCCGAGCTCGTGGCCCGTATCGCCGAGGCCTATGGGATCGAATTGCCTGCATAGGCGGTGGGATGACGGACGAGGAAGTAGCCTGAGCGGGTTGATGGGTAGCCACTCCCAATCGGAATAGCTTTCGCTGCAAAAGGCCGACTCGATCAGCGTGGCGATCAGCAATCGCCCGAAGTGCCCGTTGCATCCAGGAATGGATGGATGGTCTCGAACTGGGCGTGGATCAGCGGGACCGCCGACGAGCGGGGGTGGCACGAAGGCCGCGTTGGGCGACCTAAGCGGGCTGTCGTCCGAGCCGCTCCGTCAGCCATCCGAAACCCACCCGTTCCTGCTCAAGCCTCAGCCGAGGCGCGAACCGACCGGATCGCAGATCGTCGTACACCGCCGCCTCCTGCGCGTTCAGGCGCGGCAGGTCCCGTCGTGCGGGATCGGGCTCCTCACCCCAGTGCGGTCTGTGGGCGAGGAGCGTCTCCCGATCCATGAGAAACGACGTCGTGCCGGGAAGCTCGCCGCGGAGCTGATCGAGGATGGCGAATCCGTGGGTGTCGATGTCACCCCAGTAGTGCAGCGGGCATCGATGCAGCCATTCGGCCCGCCCCAGCGCGTCCCAGCCGTAACCCGAGCCGAAGACCACGAGGGCCCCCGCGACTGGCGGAAAGGCGAGGAAGTTGGTCTCGTTCTCGGTGATGAAGACACGCTCGACGGGCAGGGTCAGCGCCGCGAAGCTGGCGGCGTCCAGCGTGATGTCGGGCAGCGCACCGGGCGAGGCCGGGCAGCCTGGCAGGCTGGGGAGGGCCGGGTCGAGCAGACGGAACCGGATCCGCACCGGCTTGTCCGCGAAGCCGAATCGCCGCGTGAACCGTGCGGCGCCGGTCGCGTCGGTCTCGATCGTCTCCGGTGGCAGCGCCAGGTCCAGCAGCTCGGCCAGCACGCCGCGGTGGGTCTCGATGAACTTGCTGTCCACCCCGGGCACATCGACCTGCCGCAGGTATACGCCCGGTCGAGGGTGCGCTCGCAGCCACGCGACGACGGCCAGCAGCCGCGCCCAGCGGTCGGCCAGGCCCAGCGCCTGGATCGGCCGACGTGACAGCCAAGCGAGCAGAGCAGGCTGCAGCACGGTGGTCTGCTGCCACACCGCTGCGAACCGTTCGGCATCAAGCGTCTTGCCGGCGAATGCCAGAGCGTCCTGCAGGGTGTCGAGCCAGACGGCCGCGGGGAGTCGCTGCAAGCCCTGGACCCGGTGGTTCCATTCCCGCCATTCGATCCGCACCTGCGGGACCTGCGAGACGGCGTGCACCCACAGGCGCACCTCCTCGAAACGATCGGCGAGGTCCGCCGCGTCGGGTGATTTCAAGGTGAGGCGCAGCGACCAGGACTCGGCGTCGTCGACTGTCGCCCGCAGCATGTCACCGCGGTCCCACGCGCGCTGGACCTGCGCGCGCAGATCGGCCGCGGAGGTCCAGCTCATGGCGACGCGTCGTCTCCGGCCGCCCTGGCTTCGGTCACCCCCTCGGCCGTCCCCGCGGCCTTCTGTGCGCGGTACTCCTCGATCGACAGGCGGCGCAGCCGCGAGTCGCGCCCGCCCTCGTTGTGGACGAAGCCCACGCTGGATACGAAGGGCTCGATGATGTGGATCTTCTGCAGCGGCGTGACGATCAGCAACTGCAGGTCGAGCTGCTGGAACAGGCGCAACCCGTACTGCGCCGACTCGTCCGACCCGCGCCCGAACGCCTCGTCGATCACGACGAATCGGAACGATCGCGACCGCACGGCGCCCCACTCCAGGCCGAACTGGTAGGCGAGGCTGGCGGCCAGCACGGTGTAGGCGAGCTTCTCCTTCTGGCCGCCCGACTTGCCGCCCGAATCCGAGTAGTGCTCGTGCTCCGCGCCGTCCGTGCGCCAGCGTTCGCTGGCGGAGAACAGGAACCCGTTGCGCACGTCGGTGACCTTGGAGGTCCAGCGCCGGTCGGCATCCGACAGGCCTTCGCGGCCGCGGAAACGGTCGATGATTGCCTTGACCTGCAGGAACTTCGCTTCCGAGTACTGCTCGTCCGCCGAGCCCGTCATCGCGCCCTCGGTGCAGGCCCGAAGGTCCTGCTGGAAGTCGCGGATCTCCGCATCCGGGCTGGGCAGCGCCACCAGCCTGATGTAGCGGCTCGGGTTGTAGTCGATGGCCTCGAGCGATCGGTTGATCACGTCCACGCGCTCCCGGATCGTCTCCCGCTCGCGGGCGAGCTGGGCGTTGAAGGCGGCGATCTCGTTGATCGTGTTGACGTTCAGCAGCTCCTTGAAGCGGGCCTCGAAACGCGGGAGGTCGTCGCTCTTCAGGCCGCCGAGCATCCGCTCGAACTCCGGGAGCGCGGCCAGGCTCGCGTCCATCTCGACCGTCTCGGCCTTGAACGCCTCCTTGAACCCGCGCATGGCGTTGACGATGCGTTCGGTCAGGCGAGTCAGACGCCGGTCCTCCGCGTCGATCCTGTCCTGCAGCGCGCGGCGCACCTCCTGCTCGCGGTTGTCGCAGGACTCGACCGACAGCTGATGCTCGCCCAGCGCCCCGGCACGCCAGCCGTCGAGACGCTCGATCTGCGCATCGGTCAGCGGCGCGTCGGCCCAGATGGCGGCGGCCTGCTCCCGAAGGCCCTGCGCGACGTCCCGCTTGTTCCGGACCTCGCCCTGCCTGCCCAGCGCGTCGCGCCACGCGATGTCCTGCTCGCGGAGCCGGTGCTGTACGGCCTCGAGCTGCCGCGCGAGCTCCTGCAGCGTGTCCGAAGCTGCCTCGAGTCGTGCCCGCTCCTCCGCGAGTGCGGCCATCCGCCGGGCCGGGCTCGTCCAGTCGATGTCCTCGAACCGGGAGAACTCCTCCAGCCGCGCGAGCGTCTCCAACTGGCCCTGCAGCGCCTGGCGTGCCTGCTGGAGCGCTCCGATCCGCCCACCCAGGTCGGCCAGCCGGTCCTCCAGATGTTGTCGCTGGTCGCGCAAGGCCCGCAGCTTGTCGGCGTTGCTCCAGCCGAGCACGTAGCGGCCGCGGTCGTCGATGCGGCTGCGGTCGTCCTTCTCGTGGCGCCCGCTCGGGTCCTTGATCTGGCCGGTGCGCGTGATGGCGCGCGCCTCGCGACGGAATTGCTCGCCCGTGTCGCAGCAGGCAACGTCGAAGCGTTGACGCAGTTCCTGCTCCAGCCAGTCGTAGTGCGGCGAATCCGGCTTGACCACGAGCTTGCGGACCAGCGAGCGCGCGTGCAGGCCCGCGCTCTGCGCGGCCTTGCGCGGACGCACGTGGAAGTACACCAGCCGGGCGTTCAGGTGCTGGCGGTCCACCCACTCGGCCACGGCCCCGTAGTGCGAGTCCGGGACCAGCAGCGCGAGGCCGAAGCCGCGCAGCAGCCGTTCGGCGGCGCCTTCCCAGTCGCGCTCGTCGTCCCGCACCTGGATGAGCTCGCCCGCGAAGGGCAACGCGTCGTCTCCGATCGAGAGCGCCGAACAGAGCGCATCGCGGATGCGGACCTGCGCTGCGTCGATGTTGCTCCTGCGCCGCTGCAGACTGTCGATCTCGTCGGACAGCGCGGCGTGCGCCTCGCGTGCCTTGCGGAACGCGAAGTCCTCCTCGCGTCCGCGGTTGTCCAGATCGGCGATGCGCGCCCTCAGGCCGTCGGCCCGCTCGGCGATGCTCCGCTGCTGCGCGATGAAGCCGTCGTCATCGGCCGGTGGCGTCTCGTCGATGCGGGACAGCAGCTCCCGGAAGCGGTCTGACCTCGTCCGGCGTTGCGCCGTGTCATGTTCCAGACGGCGGATCTCGGCCGCCAGTTCCTCCAGCCGGTCCCCGCCGTTGTCCCGCAGCGCGCGCTCCAGACGGCCGGCCTCGATGCGCTCGATCTCGCGCTGTGCGTCCAGCCGCTCGACCTGCGCGTCGAGCCGGGCCGCCTCCTCCACCAGCAGATCGAGGCGGCGATCGAGCAGCGCCTCCTTGAGCCGTGCGAAGTAGGGTCGGAGCTGATCGCGCGCATCGCGCATGTCCTGGACCTCGGCCGCGAGCTGCTGGTGACGCGCGCCGTCCTCGACCAGCGGCGTCAGCAGCTCCACCCGTCGCTTGGCCTCGAGCACGGCCCGATGGGCGCGGTCCAGGTCGTCGAAGTGTCGGATCAGCGCTTCGATGCGGCTGCCGACGTCGAATGGCTCGAGCATGTGGCTGCGCACGAAGTCGGTGAGGTTGCCCACCGACTTCATCGAGACGGTCTGGTGGAAGAGCTCCAGGGCCTGCTCGTGCTCGATGCCGAAGCGACGGCGCAGCCAGGCGCCATAGGGCGGAAAGCTGTCGGACAGCTCGCAGCCCGCGCCGCGCAGCTTTCTGCGCAGCGCGGTGATGTCGCTGCCAAAGCCGCTGAAGTCCTCGGCGATGCCGAGTGCCCGATCAGCCATCACGAACAGGCGGGCGGGTTGCCCCTGCGGGTCCTTCAGCCAGAAGACCTGGGCCAGCGTCACCGCCTGGTCGTAGCCCTCGTTGCGGAAGACGCCGAGCACGACCGAGTAGCTCGATGCATCGCGCAGCGCCACCGGCCGGGCGCTGCCGGTGACCTCGTTGCGCTCGCTCTTGTAGTGGCCCAGCACGTAGGACCGCAGCGAGCGCTCGCGGGCGTCGGCGCCGGCCGCCTTGTTGTAGGCCACCCGATGCGCCGGCACGAGCAGCGTCGTGATGGCATCGACCAGCGTGGACTTGCCCGAGCCGATGTCGCCGGTGAGCAGACCGTTGCGCCCGTCGAGCTCGAAGCGCCAGACCCGCCTGTCGAAGGTGCCCCAGTTCAGCACCTCCAGCCACTGCAGACGGAAGCCCACGCGACCGTCGTCGCCGCCGAAGTCCAGGCCGAGCGTCGGCGCCTCACGCATCGTTGGATTCCTTGCCCGTGCCGCCCGACAGCGCGGTGCGGTAGGCCTCCAGGCGCCCGTCGAACTCCGCCAGCCACTGCGCGTCGACGAAGGCCTTCAGGATGCGCCGCACCTCGTAGTGACCGCGATCCTGCGCGCTGCCCGGCGCGGCCTTGAGCCGACGCAGGAACCCCAGGTCCACCACCTTCGACACCGTCGCGTCCACCTGGTCGATCAAGCGGGCCTCGTTCGTGCTGCTGGGCAGGAACACCCGCATCAGCTCGGCGATCTCGTCACGCGAGAGCACCAGACGCGTGTCCCCGCCCTGGGCATCGAACTCGGCCATTCGCTTGCGCAGCAGCGCCAGCATCAGGCTCACCGGGTAGGACAGCTGCCGCCGTGCGACGAGCCGCGGCAGGCGGGGCGCTCCTTCGGACTCGTCCGTATCCGGCCGACCTTTCAGGAAGGCGTGACCCTCCGCCTCGTCCAGCACCAGGTCGAGCAGCAGCACGGTGGCCTGCTCCCTCACCCGTGCCTGCAGCCGCAGCAGCGCCGTCCACAGGCGCTCGTCATCCTCCCGGTAGAGGACCCCCTTGAGCAGGTGCACCATCAGTTGCGACAGCTCGGGTACGGTCGGCGGCGCGCCGGGCGGGGTCTCGAGTGGATCGTTCTCGTGCAGCGTGTCGTCCATGCGTGTCCGTGTTCTCGCCGCGCGCGCCCTCAGCGGGTGAAGATCACGCGCGGCAGGTTCGCCTCGCGCGTCACCGCGGCGCCCGATGCGCTGCGGGCCTCCCAGCGGATCGACTCGTCCACCGCGTCGTCGACGACTGCGCGCAGGCCGTCGAGCGCGCTGCCGCCGTCGCCCGCATGGGCCAGCTCCAGATAGGCGACCAGCTCGGCCAGCCCCTCGCGCAGGGGTTCGGCCTCCAGCACCTCGCACAGCGTGACCTGCGGCCGGTGGCCCAGTGCTCGCCGGACCGCCGAGCGCAGACGTGCCTTGTCCACCACGACCTGATCGAACAGGCGCGCGGTGTCGATGTCGTCCGCGCCGGCCACGAGTGCGAGATCGGCCAGGCGCGGCTTGACGCTCGGCGTGAACAGGGGCCGCTCCAGCGGCAGCTCGATATCCGCGCCCATCGCGTCGATCTGCACGACCGTGCCGGACGGCGGGGCCTCGCGCAGCGCCAGCGCCTTGCCCTCGACGCCGTGCAGCAGCTCCAGGATGCGGCGGTTCTCCATGAACGCCCGGTCGTCGAGGAAGCGGCGCAGCTGCTGCGACAGCAGGGCCACCGTGCGCTGCGTGTGTTCGCCTGCCTCCAGCCAGTCGTGGTGCACGCGGCGGGTGCGCGGCTCGGGCTTCAGCGCGGCGACCGCGGGCAGCGCCAGCACCTGGTCCAGCCGCTCGGAGAGCGCCTCCTGCCGCCGGCTCGACATGAGGAAGTCCCAGAAGGCGCGGAAGCTGCGACCCTGGTCCGAGTCACCGATCGCATCGCGCTCGCCCATGATCTCGTCGAGCAGCGCGCCCTTGGCGCCTTCCCACAGCGTGATCTTTTCGCGCACCCGTCGATCGAGCAGCCGGAAGTTGTGCTCCACCTCGCGGAAGTCCGCCAGCAGCTCGCGCGCCAGCTGCTGGAACTGCTGGAAGCGGTCCTTGACCGCCGTGTCGTCCAGCAGCGGCACGTCGCCCGCCTGCGCGCGGGCGATCTCGGTGTCGAGTTCGTCGCGCCGCCTGCGCAGATCGTCGACGCGCTTGATCGGGTCGATCTCGGTCCCGGCGGTGATCTGATCCAGCAGTGCGAACAGCGTCAGCAGGCGCGACTCGGTGCCCACGAACGGTCGTTCGGTCAGCGTCCGCAGCCAGGCGATGGCCTTCTCGGTGGCGGGCGTCAGATCGAACTGCGCCTCGTCCGTGCCCGGCTTGTAGAACTTGCGCAGCCAGCCCTTGTCGGGTGCGGCCCAGTCGTTCAGATAGTCCTGTGCGCCCTTCGGGTAGGCCTCCGCACCCAGCTGCTCGCGCAGGGCGAACAGCTCGTCCTCCAGGGCCTCCGCGAGATCGGCCTCGCTCATCACCCGAACGTTCGGCGTCACGAACACGCGGTGCAGGAAGCTCGCCACCAGCGGTGCGTTCTGGGACGCGAGCAGCCGCCAGGCGGGGTGGCGGTCGCGCAGGGTGGTGAGGGTGGCGTGGTCCAAGGTGCCGGACGGGCGGGGCGGGCAGTTCCGGGAATGTAGCAGGGGCGCTTGCCGGCCCTTGCCACGTCACCGCTCGGGCGGCGAGGTTGCACGTGGTTCGCGACTCACCCCCGTCAGTCGCTGGGCCAGTCCTCGACGGTCAGGCCCGGCACACGCTGGAACTCGCGCAGGTTTCGCGTGAGAAGCGTCATGCCGCGCGAGCGCGCATGGGCTGCGATGAACAGATCGTGGCTGCCGATGGGGGTGCCGCTGCGCTCCAGAGAGGCTCGGATGTCGGCGTAGTGTTCATCGGCCGGCGTGTCCAAGGGCAGGACGGTCAGTACCTGCAGCAACTGCTCCACGCGCTGCGTCAGCGGCGCCGAGCCCTTGCGTCGCGCGCCGAAGCGAAGCTCACAGGCCGCGACGATGCTGGTGCACACCGCATCGGGATCCTGCGTGGTCAGTTTTCGGGTCAGGGGGCCATGAGGGTTGCGAACCAACTCGGAGAGCGCGTTCGTATCCAGCATGCAGGGCATCGCGCGGGGTGACGGGGCCATCACAGGTCATCCCGCGGCTGGGGCGGCAGGTCCTCCACCTCAGGCAGCGCGTCCTCCAGCGGAACCCAGGACGCCAGCAGGTCGCGAAGCGTGTGCTTGCGGATGGGCGTCAGGACGAGGGTGTCGCCGTCCTTGCGGATCAGCACCTCGGATCCTTCCATCTCCAGTTCACGAGGAATTCGGACAGCCTGGTTGCGGCCGTTTCGGAACAACGCGGCGTGGCGCTCAGTCACGTGGGCCTCCGAGGGGCGGGCTGGCATATGTCAAAGCATATGCCATGGGCTGGGTTCCGGCAAGAGTGCTGTCCGCGATGCGGCGAAGCGGCTCGGGCACCGGCCTGGCCGGCGATGGATCGTCGGCCCCCTGCGTTCGCGAGGACCGAGCACCCACGCAAGCTCTCACCGCTTGCGCACCGCCTCGAACGGGTCGAGCAGCGGCACGTCGAAGACCCGGAAGTCCTTGACGTTGCGGGTCACGACCGTCAGGCCGTGGACGCGCGCCGTGGCCGCGATCATCGCGTCCTCGTACAGCGTGTCCGAGCGCGCGTGCATCAGCCGCGCCGACTCCCGGAACGTCCGTCCGTCCATCGGCAGCACCGCGTACTGGGCTTCGACCGCATCCAGCCAGCGCTGCAGCTCGGCCGCCTTGTCGGGATTCTGCGCGCGCGTGAGCTCGATGCCTGCCTGCAGTTCGCCCAGCGTGACGGCCGACAGGTGCAGGTCCGCGTCGTCGGTCGCCCGCATCCATGCGAGCACCGCGCCGTGTGGCCGGGGTCGCCGAAGCTCGGAGACGACGTTCGTGTCGAGCAGGAACACCGTCAGTCCTCGGCGATCGGCGGCCGGCGCTTGGCGCGGCCGCGTGCCGGGACCTTGAAGTCCGTCCGGGCGTCTTCGGCGAGCAGCAAGGCCTTCAGCGATGGCCGTGCCTGCTCCTGGAGACGGCGCCACTGGTCGATCGACACCAGCACCGCAGCCTCCGCGCCGCGCCGGGTGACGAGCTGCGGTCCCTCCACCAGACAGGTCTCGAGGAACTCGCTGAAGCGCGCCTTGGCGTCCTGGACGGGCCAGCGTTTCATGGTCGTGAGTGACTAGTCAGAAGACTGGTCATTGTAGCGGGGCGCTTCGAGTTCTCGCGGAGGCTGTCGAACAGCCCGGTCGCCCCTGGGGCGACCCGACCCGATCGGCGAGGGCCACCACCGAGGCCGCCGCGCCCCAGGCTCGTCCTGCGAGCCTCGCCCCGCCCACCATCGTGACCTCGTCCCTGGAGGTTCCCGAGATGCCGACATTCCGCCATTCGTACCGCGGCCGCCTCGTCCTTGCGGTCGCCGCCCTCGGCACCGCGCTGACCGCGCCCGCCTTGGCCCAGACCTGCCCCTACGACCCCCGCTGCCTGAACAACCCCTACGGCGCCGGCAGTCCCTACAAGGCGGACGGGCTGATGAACCCGTACAGCCCCTACGGCAGCCCGTACTCGAACAAGAGCCACACCAACCCGTACGCGACCGAGGCGCCCAAGCTGTACGACCAGCAGGGCAACTACCGAGGCCGGCTGAGCGCCAACCCGTACGACCCCGAGTCGACGAGCAATCCGTATGGCCGGTACGGGAACCGGTACTCGCCGGACAGCGTGAACAACCCCTTCGGTGCCGGGAACCCGTACGGGCCGCCGTTGCGGGTGGTGCCGCAGTGAGGCGCTGGCGCAGGGTCGCCCGTCGGAGGCGGGTGGGCCGCTTCGCAAGGCCTTCAGCGACGTGATCCGGGCGCGTTACCCGCGAATCGGCGACCTCACGTCGAAGGTGAACGACGAGAAGAAGTTCCAGCTTCGCGTGAACAGCCAAACCGACGGCGGCTCCGTCCCGTTCGCGGCGCTCATCGAGCGCCAGAGCGCGAGGCGTCTCGCTCGGCTGCGCGGTACCCAGCCCGCGCTGATGGCCGCGCCGCGTCGGCGCACCGGGCATCCGTCCTGATCCTGGTCGACACGTCCGTCCGGGTCGATCACCTCCGCCATGGCGCGCCCGGAACACCGGCAGCTCGGCCCGCGCGTTGCCACGGGTCGCCCTCGGCATCTCGTGCTTGACAGCCCGCGGCCGCGCCGCCACTCTTGAAGAACTAATATATCAATGATATGGAGGGGCCCGGTCGACGAACCCGCGACCGATGCAGCGCATGCGCTGCAAGGCATCGCACGCGGCCGTTCCCTGCCGTGCCGCCCCATGCCGCCAACGGATGCGACACCGCGGCGAGCCGTCCCCGACGCCGAGTCGGCGTGAGTCCCCGTCATTGCACGACGAATCCCGGGCCACAGGCCCGGCCTTGGAGACAGGAGGAGATCGACATGAGAAAGCGTGACTTCATTCGAGCCGGTGCGGCCGGTTCGCTCGGCCTGGGGGCGCTCACCGCCGCGCAGGCCCAGTCCGGTCCGACCTACAACTGGAAGATGGCCACGATCTGGCCCGGTGGTCCGATGATGGAGATCGGCGCCAAGGGCTTCGCCGAACGCATCGCGCTGCTCTCGGGGGGCCGCTTCAAGATCCAGGTGTTCCCGGGCGGCGCGCTCGGCAACACGCTGCGCGTGCCCGACACCGTCAAGAACGGGCTGGCCGAGTGCGGCCACACCTGGATCGGCGCCGACTGGGGCAAGGACCAGACCACCGCACTGTTCGGCGGCTATGCCGGCAGCTTCGATACCGAGCGCATGCTGCACTGGATCTATCAGGGCGGCGGCAAGGAGCTGCAGCGCAAGTTCCGCGACGACGGCGACGGCATCATCTCGATGCCCCTGGCGATCCGCACGGCCGAGGTGTTCGTGCATTCCCGCAAGCCGGTCAAGACCCTGGCCGACCTGAAGGGGCTCAAGATCCGCACGGCAGGGGCCTGGCTCGAGATGGCCAAGGACCTCGGCGCCTCGCCGCTGACCACGGCGGGCGGCGACATCTACCCGATGCTCGAGCGCGGCGCGATCGACGCCGTCGAGTGGGGGACCTTCTGGGAGAACATCTCGATGGGCTTCCACAAGGTCGCCAAGTACCTGGTCTACCCGGGGGTGCACCAGCCCACCGCGCCCTTCGAGCTCGTGATCAACAAGGACGTCTGGACCAAGATGCCCGAGGCCGATCGCAAGCTGATCGAGATCGTCTCCGAGCAGGTGACGCTCGAGTGCTGGATGCGGGTCGGCGCGGAGGACGTCAAGGCGTTCGACTTCTACAAGGCGCAGGGCGTCGAGATGATCGAGCTCGACGACGAGGTGCAGTTCGCCGCGCGCAAGCTCGGCCTCGACTGGGCCGACCGGACCGCCAAGTCCGGCAAGTTCAAGTACTTCGCCGAGGTGCACCAGAGCCAGGTCGACTTCGACAAGGCATGGCGCAACGCCGACAGCTGGCGCAAGGTGAAGGTCAGGCCGGTCTGAAGCGTCCCGCCGCCCGGGGCCGGCCGTCGAGCGCCGGCCCCGGGCACGCCCGTCCTCCCATCATCGCCGTGTGCATCCGGAGTCTTGAGTGTTCCCGCTGATCCGCCTGATCGAGAAGGTCGTCATCGCCGTCGGCATCGTCGCGGCCTTGCTGCTCGTGCCCCTGGTCCTCTCCACGTGCTGGGAGGTCTACACCCGATACGTCCTCGGCGCGCCCACCACCTGGGCCTACGAGATCGGCTACATGCTGACCGGCTCGCACTTCCTGCTCGGCCTCGCCTACACGCTCCAGCAGGACCTGCACATCCGGATCGACATCTTCACCGGCAGCATGTCGCCCAGGCTGCGCGCCTCGATCGACGCGATCGCCTACGCGGTCGTCCTGCCGCTGCTGGTGTGGCTCTCATGGATGCTCGTGCAGTACCTGATCATCGGCTACACGCGCGACGAGCGCACCGGGCAGTCGGCGCTGAACGCGCCGGTCTGGCCCTTCCGGCTCGTGTTCGCGATCAGCTTCGCGCTGTTCGCGCTGCAGGTCTTCGCCGAGCTGCTGAAGTCGATCGACCGCATTCGCCTCCCGGCCCAGGCGCGCTGACATGGAGCTCCTCCCGTTCCTGATGCTTCCGGCCGCCTTCGCGCTGATGTTCCTCGGCGTGCAGGTCGTGTTCTCGATGATGATCACCGCGGTGCTGTTCGGCCTGGTGGTCTTCGGCGACAAGGTCATCCACCAGTTCATCGAGAAGATCGACGACCTGGCCTCCAACTTCGTGCTCGCCGCGGTGCCGCTGTTCGTGTTCATGGGCGCGATGCTCGAGAAGTCGGGCATCGCCGACCGGCTGTTCGAGGCGATCCACATCTGGACGCGGCGGCTGCCCGGTGGCCTGGCGCTCGCGACGGTGCTGATGTGCATCATCTTCGCGGCGTCGAGCGGGGTGATCGGTGCGACCGAGTCGGTCGTCGGCCTGCTCACCATCCCGGTGATGCTGCGCTACGGCTACAACAAGGGCCTGATCAGCGGAACGATCTGCGCGGGCGGCTCGCTCGGCACGATCATCCCGCCGTCGGTGGTGGTCGTGGTGATGGGCCCGCTCGCCGACCTGTCGGTGGGCGATCTGATGTACGGGATGGTGTTCCCCGGCCTGATCATGGCCGGGCTGTACCTCGTCTACATCTTCGTGCTGTGCACCGTGAAGCCCGAGATGGGGCGGCGCATCCCGCCCGAGCCGGGCGACCCCACGTTCGTGGAGAAGCTCTGGATCAGCGCCCGCAACCTCGTGCCGCCGGTCATCATGATCTTCGCGGTGCTGGGCTCGATCCTGTTCGGCCTGGCCTCGCCCACCGAGGCGGCCGCGATCGGCTCGCTGTGCGCGGTGGCGCTGACGGTCCTCTACGGGCAGTTCACCTTCCACGGCCTGTACGACGCCCTCAAGAAGACGCTGACGGTCACCTCGATGATCATGGCGGTGCTGCTGGCGGGCACGCTGTTCACGGGCGTGTTCGTCGGAGGGGGCGGCATCGCGACCGCGAGCCGGCTGATCGACACGCTGTCGCTCGGGCCGTGGGCGCTGCTCTCGCTGATGCTGTTCATCCTGTTCATCGCCGGGTTCTTCCTGGACTGGATCTCGATCGTCCTGATCTTCATCCCGATCTTCGTGCCGCTGGTGAAGCTGGCCGGGTTCGATCCAGTGTGGTTCTGCATCCTGTGCCTGATCATGATCCAGACCGGCTACCTGACCCCGCCGATGGCGCCGGCGATCTTCTACCTGCGCGCGGTCGCTCCGCCCGAGATCACGATCCGCGACATGTACCGCGGTGTCGTGCCCTTCATCCTGCTGCAGCTCGTCACGCTGGGAATCACCCTCGCATGGCCCGGTCTGGTGACCTGGCTGCCCTCGGTGATGCTGCAGCTCAGATAGGGCACCGGCGGGCTCGCGGGCCTGCCGCCCGCCGCTGCCTGCCGCACGTCTTTCCGATCAACGAAACCGCAGACATGACGCCCGACCAGATCCTTTCGATTCCGCCCCGGATCCTGACGCAGGCCCAGCGCGAGGCCTACTTCGGCGACGGGTTCCTGCTGGTCGAGCGCGCGATCGACGACGCCTGGCTCGAGCGGCTGCGCGCCGCCACCGCCACGCTCGTCGAGCGCAGCCGCGCGGTCACGGTGTCCGACGCGGTCTTCGATCTCGAGCCCGGCCACCGCCCCGACGCGCCCCGGCTGCGCCGCGTCTCCAAGCCGGTCGAGCAGGACCCGGTGTACTGGGCCTACGTGACCGAGTCGGTGATGCCCGACATCGTGGCCGACCTGGTCGGGCCCGACGTCAAGTTCCACCACTCCAAGCTCAACTTCAAGTGGCTCGCGGGCGGGGAGGAGGTCAAGTGGCACTACGACATCGGCTTCTGGCCGCACACCAACTACTCGCCGCTCACCGTCGGCACCTACCTGTACGACTGCGGCATGGATCAGGGACCGCTCGGCGTGCTGCCGGGCAGCCACGAGTTCGAGCCGCTGCTGTCGCAGTACGGTCCCGACGGCAAGTGGACCGGCTGCCTGGGTGAGCACGACCTGAAGAAGCTCGACCTCTCGCGCACCCGCTACCTGACCGGCCCGGCCGGCTCGCTCACGATCCACAACTGCCGGATGCTGCACAGCTCGCCCAGGAACCTGTCGGACATCGGCCGGCCGCTGCTGCTCAACACCTTCTCCTCGGCCGACGCCTACCCGTATACGGTCAACCCGATCCGCTCGCGCTTCGACCAGGCGATCGTGCGCGGCCGGCCCGCGGTGCGCTCGCACCACGACCCGCGGCCCTGCCCGATGCCGCCCGACTGGTCGGGCGGCTACAGCTCGATCTTCGCGCTGCAGCAGCAGGAGCAGGACGCGCCCGCAACGCACCGGAGCACCCAGCCATGATGAGCGAACGCCAGCGCAAGTTCCGCGAGCAGTACAAGTCCGACATCAGCCCCATGTACAACGGGCTGCTCCACATCGGCGTGATCTACGCGATGGGGCTGGGCGCCATCGGGTGGTGCCTGGGCAGGATGGAGTCGGCCACCTGGGAGTGGCTGTTCGCGGTGCCGGTGTTCATCGCGGGCAACTTCATCGAATGGGGCATGCACAAGTACGTGATGCACCGCAAGATCGACGTCTTCGCGCTGCGCGCCATCTACGACCGCCACACGCGCCAGCACCACCAGTACTTCACCGACAACGACGCCACCATCGACACGACCCGCGAGTTCCGCATCGTGTTCTTCCCGTGGCGCGTGCTGCTGGTGCTCGGCGTGTTCGGCACGCTGTTCGGCTGGGTCGCGGCGCAGGTGGTGAACGCCAACGCCGGCTACGTGCTGTTCATCACGATGGTCGCGCACTACCTGGTGTACGAGGCCTTCCACTACTGCTGCCACGTGCACGACAACGCGTTCGTGCGCAACATGCCGTTCGTGAACACGATCCGGCGCCACCACACCGCGCACCACAACCAGGGGATCATGATGCACTACAACATGAACCTCACCTTCCCCATCGCCGACTGGGCGATGAACACCAGCGACCTGCGCCGCGGCCTGCTCGGCACGCTGCTCAACGGCTACGACACGTCACACGTGAAGAGCGAGCTCGAGCCGATCATCCAGCGCTTCCGTCTCGACGATTCGCGGGTCACGCTCGACGGTCCGCAGCTCACCGACGATGAGCGCCGCGTCCTCGCCTGATCGTGCCGTGGCGGCGCAGGGCCGGGGGGGCGCCGCATGCTCCGCGGCCTCCGCGTCGCCCCGCCCTTGAAGCGCGCCGCTGCCGTCTCCGAGCCCGTGCGCGCCCGTGCGCTGCGGCGTCCCGCGCGGGCCGTGCCCGACGGCGTCGTCGCCCCTCCGGCGGCGCGTGCCGCGCGCGGCGCCGGCCGCTCGCTGACCGACGAGGCCTACGCGCAGCTCGAGGAGCTGATCGTCACGATGCAGCTGCAGCCCGGCAGCGCGGTGTCCGAGGCGACGCTGTCCGAGCGCCTGGGCATCGGCCGCACCCCGATCCGCGAGGCGCTGCAGCGCCTGGCGCGCGAGCATCTGGTGGTGGTGCTGCCCCAGCGCGGCTACCTGGTCCCCGAGATCGACGTCAAGCGCCAGCTGCGCCTGCTCGAGGTGCGGCGCGAGGTCGAGCGGCTGATCGTGCGCAGCGCGGCGCGCCGCTCGACGCGCGAGGAGCGCGATGAGTTCGCGCAGCTGGCGGCCTCGCTGCGCAGGGCCGCCGCCGCCAACGACGCGCGCACCTTCATTCGCGACGACAAGCGCTTCAACGACCTGTGCCTGAGCGCCGCGCGCAACGAGTTCGCCGCCAGCGCGATGAGCCTGATGCACGGACTGTCGCGCCGCTTCTGGTACCTGCACTATCGGCAGGCCGCCGACCTGCCGGTGGCCGCGCTCCTGCACGCCGACACCGCGCACGCGATCGCGATCGGCGACGAGGCCGCCGCCGCGCGCGCGCTCGACGCGCTGCTGGACAACATCGAGGCCTTCACGCGGGCCACGGTGTCCACCGACTTCTGAGCGGCAGGGCGCCCGTGATGGGCGCCGTGGTCTTCGAGGCGTGGCCCCACGAGTCCCTCAGGCAGGCCGACTGACCGGGTCCTTCGCGAGCCTTCCCCCAGCGCCCGCATCGGCCCGTCGCATCGCTTCAAGCCGGCATCGCCGACTTCCACACCTCCCGCACGTGCTTGCACGCCCCCCGATACTCGAACCCCGGGCAGGTGCACTGCAGGTGCCCGCCCCGCCCGAACGTCACCGTGTAGGTCTTGCCCGCATCGCGCGAGCTCGGGAAGTCCCACGCCCCCGTCTCCAGCAGCGGCGTGTCCTCCGGCAACGCGGCCACCATGTCGCCGATGATCTCCAGCCGCGCGCCCTCGCGTCCGCCCGCACGGGCCGCCCGCGATTCCTGCAGCAGCGCCGGGCCCAGCCGCGAGAGTTCCTCGTGCAGGTCCTTCAGGATCGACGCATCGGGCACCTCCGCCGCCTCCACCGCCTGCACCAGCCGCAGCTTCGCCTCGAGCAGACGCGCGATGTAGTCGTCGAGCGTGCCGCTCGCAAGCAGATACTCCACCGTCACCTGCCGCGTCTGCCCGATGCGGTAGCAGCGGTCCTCGGCCTGCAGGTGGTTCGCAGGCACCCAGTCGAGGTCCTGGAAGATCACGTGTGTCGCTGCGGTGAGGTTCAGGCCCACGCCGCCCGCGATCAGGTTGCACAGCATCACCCGCACCTGCGGATCGGTCTGGAAGGCGTCCATCGCGGTCATGCGCTGCGCGGCCGTGTCCGCGCCGGTGATGCGCACCGCCTGCGCGCCGAGCGAGCGCTGATGGCGCGTGATGCCCTCGGTATAGGACGCGAAGACGATCACCTTCTGCCCGGTGGCCAGCACGTCGCGGATGCGCTCGGCGCAGGCCGCGTGCTTGGCCTTGTGCAGCGCGAGCCTGAGCGTCGTGAGCCAGGCGAGGAACTCGGTGTCGTTGGGCCGGCTCGGGTCCGACCCCGTGAACCACTCGAGGAAGCGCTCCTGGGCGTCCCGCGCCGCCGTGCCGTCGATCTGCACCGGCATCCACGAGCGCAGCTTCGGCGGCAGGTCCAGCACCTCGTCCTTGCGGCGCCGGAGCATCACCTCCTTGAGCAGCAGGTTCAGCTCATCGAGGTTCGACGTGCGTATTCCGGCCGAACGTGACCGCTGAATCCGGTTGATCGTGACCGGCGAATCCGGAGCATCGTGACCGATCGATCCGGCGGATCGTGACCGTTTTCCGGGGTCGTCCGGATTCGGC
>JBIIPQ010000258.1:0-6217 GCA_044342535.1 Burkholderiaceae bacterium | reverse complement strand
GCCGCCTGGGCGCCCCTGGCGGTCCGCGGGCGGGCGGAGGGGCGGAACCTCGCCGGTACCCCGGTCGATGCGCTGCGCGTCGAGCTCGCCGGCGACGCCGACCGCCACGGGCTCGCGGTCCGTGCGAGCGCAGCGGGGCGTGCGGGCGTCGCGATGGATGCGGCGCTGCGCGTCGAAGGCGGGCTCGAGCGCGGCGCGCCGCCGCGCTGGCGGGGGCGCCTCGTCGAGGCGTCCAATGTGGTCGCGCCGCGGCTGCGGCTGCTGCAGCCGGCCGAGCTCGCGCTGTCGGGCGAGGCCGCGCGCGCCGGGCCGCTGCGGCTCGAGATCGACGGCGCCGACGGCGCGCGGCTGCAGCTCGACACCGCGTCCTGGGAGGCTGGCCGGCTGCGGCTGCAGGGCGCCCTGTCGGCGGTGCCGCTGCGCTGGCTCGCGCCCTGGGTCGCCGACTCCGGCCTGAAGGTGAACGAGCCGGACGCGCTGCGCCTGGGCGTGCGCATCGACGTCGCCGGTGCACCGGGCGCGGCGGGCGAGCTGCGCGCGCGCATCGAGGCCTTCCGGGAATCGGGCGACCTGAGCATCGAGATGCCGGCGGCCGGCGGCGGCGTCGAGCTGCTGCGCGCCGGGCTGCAGGCGCTCGAGGCCCGGATCGACGTTGCCGACGGCCGGATGAGCGCGACCGCGTCGATGCGCGGCAGCGCGATCGGCACGCTGCGCGCCGAGGCCCGCGCCCCGCTCGCCTGGACGCCCGCGGGCAGGCTCGACACCGCAGTGGCGCTCGAGGGCGGCGCCGAGCTGTCGGTACCCTCGCTCGCGTTCACCCGCGCGCTCGCCGGGGAGGCCTGGCGCTTCGACGGCGCGCTGCAGGCCCGGCTCGCGCTCGCCGGCACCCTGGGCGCGCCCCGCGTGACCGGCCGCATCGAGGGCACGCGCCTCGCCGCCGAGCAGCGCGAGCTCGGCATGAAGCTGGTCGATGGCGAGCTGGCCGCGAGCATCACCGACAACGCCGTCGTGATCGAGCGCCTGCGGTTCGCCAGCGGGCAGGGCTCGGTGTCGATGACCGGCTCGCTGCGGGCCGACGAGCGCAGCGAGGCGGTGCTGGTGCTCGACCGCATGCCGATCCCGCTCGGCGCAGGGCAGCGACTGCTGCTGTCGGGCGAGGCGCGTGCCGCGCTGCGGGGCGGGCTGCTGACGCTGCGCGGCAGGCTGCGTGCCGACGAGGGCGTGATCGAGCTGACCGCGTACGACACGCCGAGCCTCTCGCGCGACGTCGTGGTGGTGCGCGACGCCGCCGAGGCCGCGGCCCGCGCCAGCCGGCGCGCGGCCGAGCGGCGCGGTGCGACGCAGTCCGCCGCGGCCGAGGCCGATCCGGCCGCGGGCAAGGGCTTCCGGATCCTGAGCAATCTCGAGATCGACCTGGGCGACCGGTTCCGCGTGTTCGGCGCCGGGGTCGACGCGCGTCTCGTGGGGCAGCTGACGCTCGGCGGCCGGCTGCCCGACGCGCCGCGCCTGAACGGCACGGTGCGGGTCGCCGCGCAGGGCACCTACACCGGCTTCGGCCAGAAGCTCGAGATCGAACGCGGCGTGCTGGTGTTCAGCGGACCGGTCGACAATCCCTCGATCGATCTGGTCGCCTACCGGCGCTACTTGCCGGTCGAGGCCGGTGTGTCGCTGACCGGCACCGCGCGCGTGCCGAAGCTCACGCTGGTCTCCAAGCCCGACGTGCCCGAACTGGACAAGCTGTCCTGGCTGGTGCTGGGCATCGGCTCCGACAGCGCGCGCAGCGGCGGGCAGAACTCGGCGCTGCAGGCCGCCGCCGCGACGATCCTCGCGGCCGCCGACCCGAGCGCCGCCGGTCCCGGCATCGCGTCGACCTTCGGGCTCGACGTGCTGTCGGTACGGACCGCGCAGGTCGGCAGCACCGGCGAGTCGGGGTCGGCCGCGACCTCGGCGCAGGACAGCATCGTGACGCTGGGCAAGCGCCTGACGGACCGGCTGTTCGTGAGCTACGAGCAAAGCCTGCGGGGGCTGCAGAACCTGCTGCGGCTGCAGTACGAGATCACCGAACGGCTGTCGGTGCGGACCAAGTCCGGCACTCAGAACGCGGTCGACCTCCTGTGGACCTACCGCTACGACTAGAGCGGGGCTACGGTTCCTGCACGGCTTCTCGACGTTCGCTCAGGCCGCGTGCCGCGGCCTCGGCCAGGGCCTCGACCGGCGCGTCGACGTCCACGGTCACCGCGTCCTGCGGCGCCTCGAGCGCCTCGAACTGGCTGGCCAGCAGGCTCGCCGGCATGTAGCGGTGCTGCCGCTGCGCGAGCCGCGTCGAGATCAGCTCGAACGTGCCGGCCAGGTGCACGACGCGCAGCCCGGGCAGCCGCTCGGCGAGCGCGGCGCGGTAGCGCGCCTTGAGCGCCGAGCAGGCGAGCACCACCGGCTCGCCCTTGGCGACCGAGTGCCGCATGACCGCGTTCAGGCGTGCGAGCCAGGGCGCGCGGTCGGTGTCGTCGAGCGGCGTGCCGGCGCGCATCTTCTCGACATTGGCCGGCGGATGGAAGTCGTCGGCATCGACGAATCGGGCGCCGAGCCGCCGCGCGAGCGCCTCGCCCACCGAGGTCTTGCCGCAGCCGGAGACACCCATCACGACGACCGCGAGCGGCGCGCCGGCGCCGCGGACCGCCGCCTCGCCGACGCCGACCGGCGCAGGCGCCCGCGCGCCGCCCGGGTCGGCGGCGTCGCGTGGATCGCAGCTGCGGCTCACTTCGTCTTGACGGCGTGGCCGCCGAATCCCTTGCGCATCAGCGACAGCAGCCGGTTGCCGACGTCGGCGCGGCCCTGCGACGCGAAGCGGGTCATCAGCGCGAGCGCGATGACCGGCGCGGGCGTGCCCTGGCGCACCGATTCGTCGACGGTCCACCGGCCCTCGCCGGAGTCGGCCACGTAGGGCGCGACCGCGTCGAGCGCGCCCGGATCGCGCAGCGCATCGACGGTGAGGTCGAGCAGCCACGAGCGGACCACCGAGCCGTGCCGCCAGAGCTCGCCGACGGCGGCGAGGTCGAGGTCGAACTCGGTCTTGCCCTCGAGCAGCGCGAAGCCCTCGGCGTAGGCCTGCATCGCGCCGTACTCGATGCCGTTGTGGATCATCTTCACGAAATGGCCGCTGCCCGGCGGCCCGCAATGCAGCCAGCCCCGGTCGGGCGCGGGCGCGAGCAGCCGCGCGACCGGCGCGAGGCGAGCGGCGGCCTCGGCGTCGGCGCCGTACATCAGGCAGTAGCCGTTCGCGAGGCCCCACACGCCGCCGGAGACGCCGCAGTCGGCGAAGCGCAGCCCGTGCGCCGCGAGCTCGCGGGCGTGACGCTGCGAGTCGAGGTAGTTCGCGTTCGCGCCGTCGACGACCAGGTCGCCTGGCGCGAGCCGCGCGACGAGCTCGGCCAGCGCCGTCTCGCTCGGCTCGCCCGCCGGCAGCATCAGCCAGACCGTGCGGGGCGCCGGGAGCGCGGCCACCGCATCGGCCAGACTCGCGTGCAGCACGACGCCGGGCTCGTCGGCGAGCGCCGTCCGGGCCTCGGGCTGAGCGTCGAAGCCGTGCACGTGCGCGCCGCCGCGGGCGAGGCGCCGCGCCATGTTCGCGCCCATGCGGCCGAGACCGACCATCGCGAGCGTCGGGGCAGGGGTGAGGGGGTCAGCGTTCATGGGCGGCGATGATAGCGGACACCCGCTCGAGCGCGTCGGGCGCGAGGCAGTCGAGCGCCTCGCGCGCAGGCATCGAGCGCAGCCAGGTCAGCTGTCGCTTGGCGAGCTGGCGCGTGGCCGCGATCGCCTCGTCGACGAATCGCTGGCGCCGCGCGGCGCTGCCCTCTCCGGCCTCGAGATCGTCGAGGTAGGACCAGGCCTGGCGGTAGCCGACGCAGCGCATCGACGGCATCGCGGGCCCGAGGTCCCCGCGTGCGCGCAACGCGCGCACCTCGTCGAGGAAGCCGGCGGCGAGCATCGCCTCGAAGCGCGCGGCGATCCGCGCATGCAGCACCGCACGGTCCGAGGGCTCGAGCGCGATCGTCGTCAGCCGCGGCGGCGGGCCGTCGGCCGCGCGCGTGCCGATCAGCGCCGACAGCGGCCGGCCGGTGAGGGCGTGCACCTCGAGCGCGCGCTGCACGCGCTGCGAGTCGCCGGGCTCGAGGCGGGCCGCGGTGATCGGATCGATGCAGGCGAGCCGCGCGTGCAGTGCGGGCCAGCCGTCGCGCGCGGCCTCGGCGTCGAGCGCGGCACGCACCGCGGGGTCGGCCTGCGGCAATGCGTCGAGCCCCTCGGCCAGCGCCTTCGCGTAGAGCATCGTGCCGCCGACCAGCAGCGGCAGCCGGCCGCGCGCGCGGATCCCGGCGATCAGCCGGCGCGCATCGGCTGCGAAGGCAGCGGCCGAGTAGGCCGCGGTGGGCGCGATCGTGTCGATCAGGTGGTGCGGCACCGCGGCACGCTCGGCGGCGGTCGGCTTGGCGGTGCCGATGTCCAGGCCCCGGTAGACCAGCGCCGAGTCGACGCTGACGATCTCCAGCGGCCAGCGCTCGGCCAGCGCCATCGCGATCGCGCTCTTGCCCGAGGCGGTCGGGCCGAGCAGCACGATCGCATCGGGGCGCGCGGCGCCCGCGGGGCCGCTCATCGCGCCGCCGCCGGCAGCGGCCCCGCGTCCACGCCGTCATGTCGGCGCACCAGCGTCTGCGCGACCACGGCCGCGGCGACGCCGGCTGCGGCGACCATGCCGGACATCGGCAGCGCGCGGCCGTCGTGCAGCCGGCCGATCAGCGCGCCTGCGCAGGCCGCGACCATGTTCTGCACGAAGCCGGTCATCGTGGCGAAGGCCGCACGCCAGCCCAACTGTGCGCCGAGCAGGCCGCCCGCGATCGGCGCGGCCAGTGGCATCAGCGCGACCCGGCTCATCGCCTGCGCCAGCCGCCGCGCGCCGGTCGCCAGGTCGTAGCGGTCGCGCACGGTGGCGTGTGCGCACACCACGGTGCAGCAGGTGCCGACCGACTGCAGCAGCCGCCCGGCGGGCAGCTGCGTGAACGCGAAGCCGAGGATGCAGACCGACAGCGTCGCCTGCACCGTGCCCGCGTCCGTGTCCGCGTCCGCGTCCAGCCCGAGGCCGGCGGCGATCGAGGGCATCGACGGCAGGTACCGGTCGGTCGACAGCGGCTGGAAGGCGATCAGCGTCGCGAGCAGCAGCAGCAGCACGGCGCGACGCTCGACGCGGCAGCGTTCGAGGGCCGCCGGAGCGCGGGACCCGGCAGCCGGGGGCTCGGCGGGCATCGTGCTCAACGCCCGCGCAGGAACCAGCGGTCGAGCTCGGCCATCGGCAGCTGCACCCAGGTCGGCCGGCCGTGGTTGCACTGGTCGGCGCCCGCAGTGGTCTCCATGTCGCGCAGCAGCGCGTTCATCTGGGCGAGCGACAGCGCCTGGTTCGCGCGGACCGCGGCGTGGCAGGCCATGGTCGCGAGCAGCGCGTCGCGGCGCTCGGCGAGCAGGCGGCTCGCGCCGTGCTCGGCGAGGTCCGCGAGCACCGAGCGCGCGAGCGCGACCGGGTCGCCCGCGGCGAGCGCGGCCGGCACCGAGTGCACCGCGATCGCGCCGTCGTCAAGCGCCACGAGGTCCAGGCCGAGCGCGAGCAGCGCGTCGCGCTCCTCCTCGGCGGCGCGCCGCTCGTGTGCGTCGGCCGCGAAGGCGGGCGGGATCAGCAGCGGCTGCGCGGGCACCTCGCGCGCGTCCAGCCCCGCCTTCAGTCGCTCGTAGACCACGCGCTCGTGCGCGGCATGCATGTCGACCACCACCAGGCCGTGCGCGTTCTGCGCGAGCACGTAGACGCCGTGGACCTGGCCGATCGCGAAGCCCAGCGGCGGCAGCCCGGCGGCGGTCGTGGCGGCGGTGGCGGCGGTGGCGGCGGCGGCGGCGGCGTCGGCGTCGGCGTCGGCGTCGGCGGCGGTCGTGGCGTCGGCCGACGCGGTCTGGTCCTGCGCCCGCATCGCGTCGCGCGGATCCCCGTGCGCCGCATCGCGGGCACGGGCGCCCGCGCCGGCCGCCGCGTCAAGGCCCGCGTCAAGGCCCACGTCAAGGCCCACGTCAAGGCCCGCATCGGCGCCCGTCGGCGCATCCGGCGCCAGGAAGCGCATCAGCGGTCCGATCGACTGCGGCGCCGCGGCCAGCGGCAGTGTCGCCTGCCAGCCCGGCCGGG
>JBIIPQ010000049.1:0-17854 GCA_044342535.1 Burkholderiaceae bacterium | reverse complement strand
CTTGCATTGGGCGATCACCAGGTCCGGATTGGAGATGATGAACAGCGGCGAGCCGATCACCGGGATCCGGAGCCGTCGTTTGAGTTCCTGCAGCGTCATCCTCGTTCCTCAGCCGTTTTCGGGGCGGAACAAGGATACACGGCGGCGGAGCCGCTCCCCGGGCGCGGTAGACTTCTGCGGAACCCCGACACGAGGAGACGAGCGATGAAGGCGGTGCTGTGCAAGGAATGGGGGCCGGCCGAGCGGCTGGTGGTCGAGGACATCCCGGCGCGCGACCCCGGCCCGGGCGAAGTCCGCGTGCGCGTGCGCGCGGCGGGCGTGAACTTCCCCGACGTGCTGATCATCCAGAAGAAGTACCAGGTGCAGCCGGCGCTGCCCTTCTCGCCCGGCTCCGAGGCCGCGGGCGAGGTGATCTCGGTCGGGGCCGGGGTCACCCACGTCAAGGCCGGCGACGCGGTGATGGCCTATGCTGGCGTGGGCTGCTTCGCCGAGGAAGTGATCGCGCCCGCCGACAAGGTGATGCCGATCCCGGCCGGCATGTCCTTCGAGACGGCTGCCGCGTTCACGCTGACCTACGGCACCTCCTGGCACGCGATCCGCGACCGCGCGGCGCTGCAGCCCGGCGAGACGATGCTGGTGCTGGGCGCGGCTGGCGGCGTGGGGCTGTCGGCGATCGAGATCGGCAAGGCGATCGGTGCGCGGGTGATCGCCGCCGCCTCGACCGCGGAGAAGCTCGCGGTCTGCCGCGAGCACGGCGCCGACGCGACCATCAACTACGAGACCGAGGACCTGCGCGAAGCCGTCAAGCGCGAGACCGGCGGCAAGGGCCCGGACGTGATCTACGATCCGGTCGGCGGTCGCTTCGCGGAGCCCGCGTTCCGCTCGATCGGCTGGCGTGGCCGCTACCTGGTAATCGGCTTCGCGGCCGGCCAGATCCCGTCCCTGCCGCTGAACCTGGCACTGCTCAAGGGCGCGTCGATCGTCGGCGTGTTCTGGGGCGACTTCACGCGGCGCGAGCCCGAGAAGAACGCCGAGGGCATGAAGGAGATGTTCGGCTGGCTGCAGTCGGGCAAGCTGCGCCCGCATGTGTCGGGCCGCTACACGCTCGAGCAGACCGTGCAGGCGCTCGACGACATGTCGGCGCGCAAGGTCACCGGCAAGATCCTCATCGTCCCCTGAGGACCGGTCCGGGGCGGCGCGCCCGGCACGCCGCCCCGACTCCGACCCCGATCAGACGACGTCGTCGATCGACGCGATGCCGCGCTCGCGCATCGCGGCGCGCATCTTGGCCAGCGCGCTGGCCTCGAGCTGGCTGGCCCGCTGGGGCGTGACGCCGAGGCGCTTGGCGATCTCGACCAGCGTGAGGCCGGCCGATGCGTCGTCGCTGCCGAGGCCGAATCGGAGTTCAAGAACCTTTCGCTCGTTGGTGGTCAGCATGGTGTCCCTGCTCGGCGGATTGGAAAGGGTCGGAAGGCTCATGTCAGTGGGGTGAGGATGGGGCCTCGATGGCTCAGGGGGTGAGCCACCGTGGTCGGGTTCGTCGGTGCCTGCACGGGCGTGGCGCGTCAGGTCCGGTCGTTGAGCAGCGCCTCGACGCGCGCCAGCTTGCGGCAGCGCTCGAGGTCCCAGCGGACCGGCTGCTGTCCGGTCTTGGCGAGCGTGCCGATCAGCTCGCGGACGTGCTTCGAGGTGCCGGCCAGCTGCTGCAGCGCGCGCCGCTCGCCCTCGTCCAGCGCGACGGACAGCTCGACCATCCGGCGCCCGCGCAGGGCCATCCACAGTGCCGCGCCGCCGATCGCCAGCACCGCGACGGGCGAAGCGCTGCCGCCGAGCAGCATGAGCGCGGTCAGCACCGCGAAGCCGGACTCGACCTGCCCCTGGCGGCGGAGCACGGCGGTTCGGGAGACGGGTTCTTCGGACATGATGCCCCTCGGTCGGAGTCGGGTCGACGCTCCTGACATGGGGGCGGGCGGGCGTCCCCTCAAGGGTGGATGCGGGGCGGTCGCGGCCCGTACCTGTTCAGCCCTTCGGGTAGGGACGTCCCGCCGGCGGCACGGTCCAGAAGTAGACCGTCCTCGACCCGTTCTCCACGGTGCGCACCGGCTTCCAATCGCCCATCGCGAAGTCGTGCGACACGATGCGGGTGCCGGGCTCGAGCTGGAGCAGCTTCGGACGCAGCTTCACGTTGAGGGCGGGCAGCAGGTAGAGGGTGATCACCGTGGCGGGCGACAGGTCCATCGCGAACAGGTCGCCCTGCACGAAGCGCACGCGGTCGACGACCCCGGCCGCCCGGGCATTGGCCTGGGCCTCGCCGATGCGCTGCGGATCGATGTCGATGCCCAGGCCGCGCGTGCCCCAGCGCTTCGCGGCAGTGATCGGTATCCGACCGTCGCCCGAGCCGAGGTCGTACAGCACGTCGTCCGGCCCGACCGACGCGATCGCGAGCATCTCGTCGACGATGTCCTGCGGCGTCGGCACGTACACGACGTCGGGGCGTCGCGCCGGTTCGCCGTCCGGGGCGGGGCTCGGGGGGAGCGAGGCGGCGGGCTGGCCGAGCACCCGGCCGGGCAGGGCGCCTGCGGCCAGGAGCGCGCCGCCGGAGATCAGGCAGTCTCTGCGTCGGGTCATGGGCGGGCCTCCTCTGCGGGTCCGGGACTCGGTGCGAGGCAAGCATAGCAGCGGCCCTCGGGTGGGCCCTGCCGTCGGTGCGCGTAGGACGGGCGGCCGCGTGGCGGCGGGTTGTACCGGATCGCGGCGCGGTGCTAGCCTCGATCGCTTCCGGCTCCGGCCGCATCGACACGAGAGGCAGCACGATGAACACGACCTTCGCGCGAACGGTATGTGCCCCCCTCGCGCTGGCCACGCTCGCGATCTCGATCCCGGCGCCGGCATCGGCCCGGGTCGTCGGGACCGAGGAGGTGCTGCGCACCGAGGCGCCCGCGCCCGGCGTCCCGATCTTCGCGAACGACCTGTCGGCGCTGTATTGGGAGTGAACGACGCCCTCGGCAACCCGCTCACGCTCGGCGATCCGTCGAGCCTCGCGGGCGTCGACGCGTTCGTCGAGGGCTTCATCGCCTGCGAGGCGCGGGTGCTCGATGTGCTCGGCGCCGCGGCGCACGACGACGCGCCGATCGTCCAGGCGTATGCGGCGGCGCTGCACCTGTTCGCCGAGACGCCGGACGCGCCGGCGAATGCCCGGGTCCACCTCGCGCGCGCCGCTGCCTCGGGGGTGATCGCGTCCGAGCGCGAGCGCCGCTTCCTCGAGGCGGTCCGCGCCTGGGCGGACGGCGACGTCCCCCGTGCGATCGCGCTTCACGAGGCGCAGGCCGACGGGCATCCGCGCGACCTGGTCTCGGTCAAGCTCGGCCAGTACCACTGCTTCAACGCGGGCGACGCGCCCCGGATGCTTCGGCTGGCGCTCGCGGCGGCACCGGCTGCCGCCGACGTGGCGCCGATGCACGGGATGCTCGCGTTCGGGTTCGAGCAGTGCCACCTGCTGCGCCGGGCGGAGGCGGCGGCGCGGCGTGCGGTCGCGATGCGCCGGCGCGAGCCGTGGGCGCACCATGCGCTCGCGCACGTGATGCTGACCGAGGGCCGCTTCGAAGAGGGCGAGGCGTTCCTGCGCAGCGTCGCCGACACCTGGACGGGCCTGAACTCGTTCATGGTGACGCACAACTGGTGGCACCTCGCGCTGTTCCTGATCGAGGACGAGCGGCTCGACGAGGCGCTCGCGCTGCACGATGCGCGGGTCTGGGGCGTGAGCCCGGACTACAGCCAGGACCAGGTCAACGCGGTGTCGCTGCTCGCCCGCATCGAGCTGGCGGGCGGCGACGTGGGCGGGCGCTGGCAGGCGCTCGCGCCACGGCTCGCGCCGCGCGTGCACGACCACGTCCAGCCCTTCCTCGACATGCACTACCTGTACGGCCTGGCCCGCGCCGGCCGGCCGGAGGCCGACACGCTGCTCGCCTCGATCGAGGCGCACGCCGTGCGTGTCCCCGAGGCGGGCCGCGAGGCCTGGCTGCGGGTGGCCGTGCCGGCCTGCCGCGGGCTGCTCGCGCATGCGCGGGGCGACGCCGAGGCCGCCGTGCGCGGGCTGGGCGAGGCGCTGCCGCGGCTGGTGGAGATCGGCGGCAGCCATGCGCAGCGCGACCTGTTCGAGCAGATCCGCATCGACGCGCTGATGGCGGGCGGGCGCTGGACCGCGGCGCAGCACCTGCTGCAGCCCGCGGCGAACGCGCAGCCGGCCTCGCGCCGGATCGCCTCGCGGCTGCGCCGGACCTACCGGGCGCTGGGGCTGGCCGGCGCGATCGGCGCCTGAAGCCGCTCGGCGATGTCGGCGCCGGGCGCGGGCGCCTGCGCGGCCGGCAGGTCCGCGAGGTGCGCGTCGTCGCCCCAGGCGATCACCTGCAGCGCATCGCCCTCGACGCGGATCCGGTTGATGCCGGTGTTCGGGGTGGGACAGTCGCGCGGCCCCGACAGCGGCAGGCCATGCGCGGTGCGCCAGACCATGTCGAGCACACCGCCGTGCGTGACCACCGCGACGCGCCGGCCCCGATGCCGCGCGGCGAGCGCCCGGATCGCGCCGATGACGCGCTCGTGGAAGCGCGAGACGCTCTCGCCGCCGGGTACCGCGAACCCGGCCGTGTGACGCTGCCACGCGGCGAATGCCTCGGGATGGCGTGCGATGCATTCGTCGAAGCTCAGGCCCTCGAACGCGCCGAAATGCTGCTCGCGCAGTGCGGACTCGAGGATCGGGTCGAGGGCGAGCTGCCGCGACGCCGGCGCGGCGGTCTGCCGGGTGCGCAGCAGGTCGCTGCAGGCGATCAGCTCGAGCCCTTCTCCGGCCAGCCGACCCGCGAGACGCTCGGCCTGGGCGAGGCCGGTGGCGTTCAGCGGCACGTCGATCTGCCCCTGGAAGAACGGGCCGCGGTTGAGCTCGGTCTGGCCGTGGCGGATGAGGATCAGTTCGGTCATCGTCGGTGTCGGGCGTGCGCGAGACCCATTATCCCGCGAGCCGGGTCCGACGCACCGCCGCTCGCACCCGTGCGCCGGCCCGCCCGGCCCGCGGGCGAGGCCTGCGGCCGGCTGCTGGTACCCTTGCGGCCTCGACACCCGGGCTTCGAGCCCGCCATGGAGTCCCTCCCGATGATGATCCGACGACCCCTGACCGTCGCCGCCTGCCTCGCCGTCGCGCTCGCCGCGGCGCCCGCCTTCGCCCAGTCCAAGAAGGAACTGGTCAACAAGCTGCTGTTGCTGCAGCAGCCCGGCATCGAGGCGATGGCCAAGGGCATGGCCGAGCAGCCGGCGATCCAGCTGACCATGGCCGCGCGCCAGGCCTTCGGCAACGTGCCGCAGGACAAGCGCGAGTCGGTCGCCAAGGCGATCGACGCCGACCTGAAGAAGTACACCGACGAGGCCGTGCCGCTGCTGCGCGACCGCGCGATCAAGCTGTCGCCCTCGGTGATCGGCACCGAGCTCGAGAACAACTTCAACGAAGCCGAACTCAAGCAGCTCATCGAGTGGATGGAGTCGCCGGTCACCAAGCGCTTCAACTCGCTCGCTCCGGGCATGCAGCGCACCCTCGGCGAGAAGCTGGTCGCCGAGACTCGCGGTCAGATCGAGCCGAAGCTCAAGACCCTCGAGAACGCGATGGCGCGCCAGCTCGGCCTGCCGCCCGTGCCCGAGGGCGGCGGCGGCCCCTCGGGTGGCTCGCCGATGCCCGGCGTGCGCGGCGGCGACTCGAAGAAGTGAAGGCCGCACCCGGGGCGCCCGCGCCGGGTGCGTCCGGGCGGCTGGGCCCGCGGCCCACCGCCCGACGTGATCAGCCCGCGTCGCCGGTGCGCCCGGCGGCCTGAGCGACCGCGATCGCGGTCGCGTTCAGCACCCGCCGCATCGTCGCGGCCGGCGTCAGGATGTGCACCGGACGCGCCGCGCCGAGCAGGATCGGGCCGACGGTGATGCCCTTGCCGCCGGTGACCTTCAGCACGTTCAGCAGGATGTTCGCGGCGTCGAGGTTCGGCATCACCAGCAGGTTCGCCGAGCCGGTGATCGAGGACTCCGGCAGGAACTCGCGCCGCACGTCCTCGGACAGCGCCGCGTCGCCGTTCATCTCGCCGTCGCACTCCACCTCGGGCTGCTTCGTGCGGAACAGTGCGGCCGCCGCCCGCAGGCGGCGTGCGCTCGGCCGCTCGCTGCTGCCGAACATCGAGTGCGACGCGAACGCGACCTTGGGCGTGACCGCGAAGGCGCGCATCTGCTCGACCGCCATCTGCGCGATCTCGGCGAGCTGCTCGGCGTCGGGCTCGTCGTTGACCAGCGTGTCGGTGAGGAACAGCGTGTGCTCGGGCAGCATCAGCGCGTTCATGGTCGCGAAGCAGCCCGCCCCGGGCGCCAGGCCGATCACGTCGCGCACGCGCGAGAGATGCTCGTCGAAGCGCCCCACCAGGCCGCAGACCATCGCGTCGGCGTCGCCGCGGCGGACCATCATCGAGGCGAGCGTGCTCGCCGAGCGCCGGATCGTCGCCTTGGCGAGCTCGGGCGTGACGCCGCGCCGGCCCATCAGCTGCCGGTAGTCCGACCAGTAGTCGCGAAAGCGCGCGTCGTCCTCGGGATCGACCACCTCGAAGTCGGTGCCGGGACGGATCCGCAGGCCCGCCCGCTTGCAGCGGGCCTCGATCACCGAGGGCCGGCCGATCATGATCGCGCGCGACACCAGGCCCTCGTCGATCGAGGCCTGCGCGGCGCGCAGCACGCGCTCGTCTTCGCCCTCGGCATAGACGACGCGGGCCGGGTGCGCCCGGGCGGCGGCGAACACCGGCGCCATGAAGAGCCCGGTGTGGCTGACGAAGCGCTGCAGCGAGCGGCGGTAGGCGTCGAGGTCGGCGATCGGGCGGGTGGCCACGCCCGAGTCCATCGCGGCCTTGGCGACCGCGGGCGCGATGCGCAGGATCAGCCGGCTGTCGAAGGGCTTGGGGATCAGGTACTGGGGCCCGAAGGACAGCTCCTGGCCCGCATAGGCGGCGGCGACCTCGTCGGAGATCTCGGCCTTGGCCAGGTCGGCGATCTGGCGCACGCAGGCCTGCTTCATCTCGTCGGTGATCCGCGTGGCGCCCGCGTCGAGCGCGCCGCGGAAGATGTACGGGAAGCACAGGACGTTGTTGACCTGGTTCGGATAGTCCGAGCGGCCGGTGGCGATGATGCAGTCCGGGCGCACCGCGAGCGCGAGCTCGGGCCGGATCTCGGGCTCGGGATTGGCGAGCGCGAGGATGATCGGCCGCTCGGCCATCGTGGCGACCATCTCCTGGGTCAGCACGCCGGCTGCCGAGCAGCCGAGGAACACGTCGGCACCGCGGCAGACGTCGGCGAGCGTGCGCGCGTCGGTCTTCTGCGCGTAGCGCTGCTTGGAGGCGTCGAGCTTCTCTCGGCCGCTGTGGATCACGCCCTTGGAGTCGACCATGAAGACGTTCTCGCGGCGGATGCCCAGGCCGACGAGCACGTCGAGGCAGGCGATCGCCGCGGCACCGGCGCCCGAGACCGCGAGCTTCACCGCCCCGATGTCCTTGCCGACCAGCTCGAGCCCGTTGAGGATCGCGGCCGCCGAGATGATCGCCGTGCCGTGCTGGTCGTCGTGGAACACCGGGATCGACAGCCGGTCGCGCAGGCGGCGCTCGATCTCGAAGCACTCGGGCGCCTTGATGTCCTCGAGGTTGATGCCGCCCAGCGTCGGCTCGAGCGCGGCGATGATCTCCACCAGCTTGTCCGGGTCGCGCTCGGCGAGTTCGATGTCGAAGACGTCGATGCCGGCGAACTTCTTGAACAGGCAGCCCTTGCCCTCCATCACCGGCTTGCCGGCGAGCGGGCCGATGTCGCCCAGCCCGAGCACCGCGGTGCCGTTGGTGACCACGCCGACCAGGTTGCCGCGCGAGGTGTACTCGGCGGCCAGCGTCGGGTCGCGCTCGATCTCGAGGCAGGCGTAGGCGACGCCCGGCGAGTAGGCGAGCGACAGGTCGCGCTGGTTCGACAGCGGCTTGGTGGGCGTGATCGAGATCTTGCCGCGGGTCGGAGCGCGGTGATAGTCGAGCGCGGCGTCCCGGAGCGCCTGCTCGGCGGGCGACAGGCTGGTGGGATCGGTGGGCATGGCGTCTCCGTGTCTTCGCTGGGCCGGCCGTCGTTGCGGTTCCGTGAGGATCGGTCCCCGCGGCCGGTCGCGGATGATAGCGCCGCGCGGCGGCGGCGGTCGCATTCCCGAGCGGGCAGCGGTAGCATGGCGCGCCGCCGGCCCGCCGGGCACGGTGCCGCACGACACGACCTGACGGAGACGCTTTTCCCATGATCCACGTACTCGCCTTCATCACCTGCCAGCCCGGCAAGCGCGACGAGGTGCTCGCTGCCTTTCGCGAGAACATGCCGGCGGTGCACGCCGAGGACGGTTGCATCGAGTACCAGCCGGTCGTCGACGCGCCGGGTGTGCCTTTCGCGGCACCCGCCGGCCCCGACACCTTCGTCGTGATCGAGAAGTGGCGTGATGCCGCCGCGCTCGGCGCGCATGCGGCCGCGCCGCACATGAAAGCCTACGGCGCGCGGACGAAGCCGCTGGTCGCCGAGCGACGCATCCACGTGATGGCCTCGCCCGCCTGAAGCGGGCTCGCCGCCCTCAGCGCTGCGCGGGGCGCGCCACCGCCTCGTCGTCGTCGGGCATGCCCGTGTCGTCGCGATCGGCCGGGGCGGCGCGCGGCGCAGGCGGCGTGCTGCGGCCCGGCGAGCGCGCGGACAGCGGCGCCTCGACCCAGCGGTGGAACAGGGCGCCGGCGGCGGTGCTGCCGGCCCAGGCCAGCACGAGGCCCGCGGCCGCCGGCAGCGGCGCGTCCGGGAACCAGCGCGCCGCGGCCGCCCCGATCAGCATGCACACCGGGTAGTGCACGAGGAACACCGAGTAGGAGATCCGGCCGAGCCACTCGATCGGCGGCCGTGCGAGCCGGCGTGCGCCCAGGCCGCGCGGCATCGCCCACGCGAGCAGCAGCGCGGTCGCGAGCGCCACCGCGATGCGGATCCTGAAATCGAGCGCGAGCGCCACTGCGCCGAGCACGACGAGCGCGGCGAACGCCGCGCGCCCGCCCCGGGTCGGACCGGCCCAGCCGGCCATCGCGCCGAGCGCGTACGCGCCGAAGAAATAGAGGCCCCAGGCATCCCAGTCGGCGTCGCGGTTGATGATCAGCAGCGAGGCCGCCCCGAGCGCGATCACCAGCACCGGTCCGGCACCCGGCACCGTGCTGCGGTGCGCGAGCCAGAGCAGGACCGTCAGCAGCGCGTAGAGCTGCAGGTCGATCGCGACGTACCAGATGCCGGCCGACAGGGCGTCGTGCCCGAGGATGTCCTGCAGCATCGCGGCGTTCGCGAGCAGCTGCACCAGCGTCGGCGCGTCGGGCACCGTGTCGTGGTCGGTGAGCGCGCGGCCGAGCGCGGCGGCGGTCACCGCGATCGCGAGGGCCGCCAGGTATGGCCCGGCGAGCCGGACCCAGCGGCGGCGGATCAGCGCCACCGGTTCGAGGGCCTTCGGCACGCCGCCCGGGGCGAGGCCGCGCACCGCGAGGAAGCCCGCGACGACCAGGAACACCTGCACCGCAAGGCGGCCGTGCGCCGACAGCGCGTCGACGAGCGGGCCGGCCCACGGGCGCACGGCGTCGGACATCGGGCCGTAGAACGCGAGGTGGTGCAGCACGATCAGCTGCGAGGCCAGGGCCTTCAGCGCATCGATCAGGGGCAGGCGGGCGGGCACGGGGTCGGGATCGGGACCGTGGGGCAGGTCGCGGACGGGCGGTCGATGCCGGCCGATGCGCGTCCAGGGGCGCGAAGTCTAGCCCGGCGTGACCCCGCCGGCCAGTGAGGAATGCCGCGCCGGCGGCACGGGCGGTGCCGTCGAGGCCCGGGTCAGTCGATCGCCGCCGCCTGGCCCGGTGCCCGAGCCGAAAGCGGTCGTCTGAGCAGCAGCACCAGCGGCATCGCCGCGATGCAGACCCACATCATCAGGCGGAAGTCCTGCAGGAATGCGATCGTCGTGGCCTGCCGGGTCAGCTCGGCATCGATGGCGGCGAGCCCCTCGGGCGTGTCGAGCCGCCAGGCACCGGATTCGATCGCCAGCCGCAGCGGCAGGCTCGAGTCGTCGATGTGCTCCGCGAGCGCCGCGCGGTTCGCACGGATGTTGTGCGAGAGTGCCGAGACCACCACCGAGATGCCGACGCTGCTGCCGATGTTGCGCACGAGGCTGAACATCGCAGCACCCTCGTTGCGGTCGCGCGGGGCGAGCGAGGCGAACGCGACCGTGGTCAGCGGCGGGAACACGAAGCCGATGCCCAGGCCCTGGATGACGCCGGTGATCACGATGAGCCGCGGGGTGACGTCGGTGTCGAATCCGGTCATCGCGTGCAGCGAGGCCGCGCACAGGCCGAGGCCCAGCAGGATCAGCAGCCTGGGGTCGACGCGGTCGCCGATCCGGCCGACCGCGATCATCGCCAGCGCGGTGCCGATCCCGCGGGGCGCGAGCAGCAGCCCGGTGTCGAACACCGGGTAGCCCATCAGGCCCTGCAGGAACGGCGGCAGCAGCGTGGTGCTGGCCAGCAGCATCACGCCGAGCGCAAACGCGGTCGCGAGGCCGGCGGCGAAGTTGCGGTCCACGAACAGCCGCGGCTGCACGAAGGGCGCGGGGTGCGTGAGGATGTGCGCGACGAACAGGTACAGCCCGAGCACCGCGAGCACCGCCTCGATCACGATCTCGCGGCTCTCGAACCAGTCGAGCGACTCGCCCCGGTCGAGCATCAGCTGCAGCGCGCCCAGCCCGATCGCGAGGAACGCGAAGCCCGCCAGGTCGAAGCGCCGCGCGCGGTCGGTCGGCGTCTCCGGCAGCCAGGCGAGCAGGCCGAGGGTGGTCACGACGCCGATCGGCAGGTTGATGAAGAAGACCCAGCGCCAGTTCTGGTATTCGGTCAGCCAGCCGCCGAGCGTGGGGCCCAGGATCGGGCCGAGCATCACGCCCACCCCCCAGACCGCCATCGCCGCGGTCTGCTGCTCGCGCGGCCAGGTGTCGAGCAGCACCGCCTGCGCGAGCGGCACGAGGAACGCGCCGAAGGCGCCCTGCAGCACGCGGAACAGCACGATCTGCTCGAGCGTGGCGGCGGCACCGCAGAGCATCGACGCGAGCGTGAACCCGACCACCGACGCGATGAACAGCCGCCGCCGGCCGAAGCGCTCGGCAAGGAAGCCGGTCAGCGGCATGCAGATCGCGGTCGCGACGATGTACGAGGTGAGCACCCACGAGATCTGCTCCTGCGTGGCGCCCAGCGCGCCCTGCATCCGCGGCAGCGCGACGTTGGCGATGGTCGAGTCGAGCGTCTGGATGACCGTCGCGAGCGTGACCGCTGCAGTGATCGCGCGCCGGCGCGCCGGCGTGAGCGCGGCGGATGTGGAGCCTGACATCGGGGCCTCGGGTGCTCAGGCCATCACGGCAGCAGGTCGCGGATCGAGCGCCGCCGGCCGGTGTCGACCACCACGCGCGCGCTCAGTCCGGCGCGCAGCGGCGGCGCGTCCGCCCGGGGCTCGATGCGGATGCGCACCGGCACCCGCTGCGCGACCTTGATCCAGTTGCCGGTCGCGTTCTGCGGCGGGATGAGCGCGAACTCCGCGCCGGTCGCCGGCGCGAGGCTGTCGACCGTGCCGCGCCATTCGATGCCGGGGTAGGTGTCGATGCGGACCGTCGCGGCCTGCCCGCTGCGCACCCAGCCGAGCTCGTTCTCGGTGAAGTTCGCCTCGATCCAGACCGTGCCGTCGGCGACCAGCGCAAGCGCAGTCGCGCCCGCGGCGACGTACTGGCCCGGCTTGGGCGGGCGGCTGACCGTGCCGGACACCGGCGCGCGCACCTCGACGCGCGACAGGTCGAGCCGTGCCTGCATCAGCTCGGCCTGCGCGGCGAGCACCAGCGGATGCCGGTCGATCGGCACCTCGGGCCCGCCGCCCAGGGTCTCGGCGATGCGGCCGAGTTCGCGCTCGACCGCGACCACCTGCTGGCCGGCGAGCTCGGTGGTCTGCTTCGCCTCGTCGAGGCGCGAGGCCGAGATGAAGTTGCGTGCGGCGAGGTCGGCCTGGCGTTCCTCGTCGCGGCGTGCGAAGGACTGCCGGGTGCGCGCCAGTGCGATCTCGGCCTGCTTGGTGCGGTAGCCGGCGCGCAGCGCGGCCACGTCGGTGCGGGCCTGCGCGACGCGGGCCTCGGCGCGCGCGAGCGCCACGCGCAGCGGCGCCTCGTCGAGTCTGAAGAGCGGGGCGCCCGCGGCCACGACCTCGTTCTCGCGCACGAGCACCGTGCGGATCGTGCCGGCGATCTCGGCGCTGACCGGGATCTTGTCGGCCTTCACGTAGGCGTTGTCGGTGTCGGCCACGCCGCCGCCCTGCAGCCACCAGGCCAGGCCGCCCGCCGCGACCGCGAGCGGCACGACGACGAGCAGCAGGAGACGCAGCAGGCGGCGCAGCAGTCGACGCAGCAGGGACGGCCCGGGCGGCGGTGCCGCGGGCGGCGCGGCCGCAGCAGGCGGGGCGAGCACGGCCTCGGTCTGCCCGCCGGCCAGGCCCGCGGGCGGGTCGCCGCCGTCACCGTGTCGCACGCTCAGACCTCCCGCACCGGCTGGCGCGCGCCCGCGCGGCGCGGGGCGGACAGCGCGTCGCGCATCCGGTGCAGCCCGGCCACGGTCTGCGCCGCGTCCTTGGCGCCCAGACCGGCCAGCGCTTCGTCGCGGATCGCGTCGCCGATCGCGCGGATCTCGGCCACCCGCGGCGCGGCCGCGCGCGTCAGGAACAGCCGGTAGGCGCGGCGGTCGGCCGGGTCAGCGCGGCGTTCGACGAGGCCGGCCGCGGCGAGCTGGTCGATGAGCCTCGCCAGCGTGATCGGCTGGATCTCGAGCTGCTCGGCGAGGTCGACCTGGCGCAGACCCTGCTCGCGCGCCAGCCAGACGAGGGCGCGGGCCTGCGCATAGGTGAGCGAGGCGCCCTCGAGGCGCGCCTGGAAGGCGCGGCGCATGAGCCGGGCGACGTCGGCGACGAGGAAGCCGACGGTGTCGGTGGAATCGGGCTGCGCACGCGAGGCTCGGGCGGCTGACGCCGGGGCGCGGGCGAGATCGTGCGGCACGGGGGTGGGCGAAACCATCGGACGACCGGATGATATGCGTTGCTTATCATATGCAATTCATCCTGTCTTCGGAAGCAGCGCCGTTCCGCGACCGGGGTCGCCGACTCAGGCTCCGGCCTGCACGCCGAGCCGGCGCAGGATCGTCTCCATCAGGCACCAGCCGGTGAGCGCGCTCTGCAGCAGGTTGGCGCCGACGAATGCGGTGAAGGCCAGCCACCAGCTGCTGACGAAGACCGGACTGCCGGGGACGCCGAGCGCGAGCGACAGCAGGATGAAGGTGCCCGCGATCAGGCGGACGAGTTGCCAGGATTTCATGGTGGGGTTCCCTTGTAGGCCGCGAAGTACAGGACCGGGATCACCACGAGGGTGAGCACCGTCGAGACCAGGATCCCGAAGATCAGCGAGATCGCGAGCCCGTTGAAGATCGGGTCGTCGAGGATGAAGAACGCGCCGAGCATCGCGGCCAGCCCGGTCAGCACGATCGGCTGCGCGCGGGTCACCGCGGCCCGCACGATCGCCTCGGCGAGCGGCATGCCTTCGTCGACCTGCAGCCGGATGAAGTCGACCAGCAGGATCGAGTTGCGCACGATGATCCCGGCGAGCGCGATCATCCCGATCATGCTGGTCGCGGTGAACTGCGCGCCGAGCAGCGCGTGGCCCGGCATCACGCCCACCAGGGTCAGCGGGATCGGGGCCATGATGATCAGCGGCACCAGGTACGAACCGAACTGTGCGACCACCAGCAGGTAGATCAGCACCAGGCCGACCGCGTAGTCCGTACCCATGTCGCGGAAGGTTTCGTAGGTGATCTGCCACTCGCCGTCCCACTTGATCGCGTACTCGCGGTACGGATCCTCGGGCTGGCGCACGAAATACTCCTTGAGCGTGCCGCCGCCGGAAACCTCGAGCGCGCGCACCTGCGGGCGGATCGCGAACATCCCGTAGAGCGGGCTGTCGACGCGTCCCGCCATGTCGCCCACGACCAGGTGCACCGGCAGCAGGTCCTTGTGGTAGATCGGCTGCTCGCGCAGGGTGTCGCTCGCATGCACCAGCTCCGATATCGGCACCAGCCGGCCCGAGGCCGAGCGCACCGTGAGCTGCAGCAGCGCGTCGAGGTCGCCGTGCCGTTCGGCCGGAAGCTGGAGCGTCGCGGCAGCCGGGTACTTGCTGCCGTCGTGAAGCCAGGCCACCGGCTCGCCCGCGAGCCCCGCGCGCAGCGTCGTGACGATCGCCTGCTGCGGCACGCCGAGCATCGCCGCCTTGCGCCGATCGACCAGCAGCACCGTACGGGGCGCATCGGCGATGCCGCTGTCGTCGACGTCGACGATGCCCTCGTGCGCGGCCATCACAGCGCGCACCCGGCGCGCGACCTCGCGGCGGCCGTCGGCATCGGGCCCGTAGATCTCCGCGACGATCGGCGAGAGCACCGGCGGGCCCGGCGGCACCTCGACCACCTTCACGTTGGCGCCATGACGCCGGCCGATCGCCTGCAGCGCGGGACGCACGCGGGTGGCGATCGCATGGCTCTGCGTGTCGCGATGGTGCTTGTCCACCAAGTTGACCTGCAGGTCGCCGACCTCGCCGCCGGCGCGCAGCGCGTACTGCCTCACCAGGCCGTTGAAGTTGATCGGCGCGGCGGTGCCTGCGTAGGCCTGCCAGTCGGTGACCTCGGGCACGGTGGCCAGATGTGCACCGAGCTCGCGCAGCACCGCCGCCGTCCGCTCCAGGGGCGTGCCGGCTGGCATGTCGACGACGATCTGGAACTCCGACTTGTTGTCGAAGGGCAGCATCTTGAGCTGCACCAGACCCAGCACCGGCAGCAGCATCGATCCGGCGACCAGCGCCGCGACGCCCGCGCCGAGCAGCACGCGGTTGCGCGCGCCGCGCCGCACATCGAGCAGCGGTCGGAAGAGCCGTTCGAACAGCGGTCCGAGCCATCGAGCGAGACCGGTCGGCTCGCCGTGCGTGCCGTCTGCGTGACCGGCGGCCGAGGGCTTCATCCAGAGCCGCGCGAGCCACGGCGTGATCACGAAGGCGATCGCCAGCGACAGCAGCATCCCGAGGCTCGCGTTGATCGGGATCGGGCTCATGTACGGGCCCATCAGACCCGAGACGAAGGCCATCGGCAGCAGCGCGGCGATCACGGTGAAGGTCGCGAGGATGGTCGGCCCGCCGACCTCGTCGACCGCGCCCGGGATCAGCTGCGCCAGCGTGCGCTCCGGGTGCAGCGCCTGGTGCCGGTGGATGTTCTCCACCACGACGATCGCGTCGTCGACCAGGATGCCGATCGAGAAGATCAGCGCGAACAGCGACACGCGGTTCAGCGTGAAGCCCCAGGCCCAGGAGGCGAAGAGCGTCGCCGCCAGCGTCAGCACGACCGCGGTACCGACGATCGCCGCTTCGCGCCGGCCGAGGGCGACGAACACCAGCGCCACCACCGACGCTGTCGCGAACAGCAGCTTCTGGATGAGCTTCTTCGCCTTGTCGTTCGCGGTCTCGCCGTAGTTGCGGGTGGTGCTCACCTCGACGCCGTCGGGGATCACCGTGTTACGCAGCGCCTGCACGCGCCGCACCACCGCGTCCGCCACGTCGATCGCGTTCTCGCCGGGCTTCTTGGTGACCGTGAGCGTCACCGCGGGATGCTCGGCCGAGGGCCGTCCGTCGCGCGCGGCGACGCCGTGCCAGACGCTGCGCACGGCGGGCGGCGGGCCGTCGCGCACCGTCGCCACCTCGCGCAGGAACACCGGACGGCCGTCGCGCACGCCGACCACCAGGTCCTCGATCTCGCGTGCATCGCGCAGGAACGGGCCGGACTCGATGGCCACCGAGCGGTTGCCCGCCACCAGCTCGCCGACCGGCAGGCCCAGGTTCGCGGACTGCAGCGCCTGGCGCAGATCGGCGACGGTCGTGCCGGTGCCGGCCATGCGGGTCGGGTCGAGCTCGACCAGCACGGCGCGCCCGGGGCCGCCGATCGAGGCGACCTCGCGGGTGCCGGGCACGCGCTTGAGCTCGGTCTCGACCGATCGCGCCACCCGCTCCAGGTCGGCCGCGCCGGTCTGGGCATCGAGCGCATACAGCGTCAGTGCGACGATCGGCACGTCGTCGATGCCGCGCGGCTTGACCAGCGGCTCGCCGACGCCCAGACCCTTGGGCAGCCAGTCCGCGTTCGCCGACACCGTGTCGTGCAGCCGAACGAGCGCCTCGGTACGCGGCACGCCGACCTTGAACTGGACCGTGACGATCGACAGGCCCGGGCGCGACACCGAGGCCACGTGCTCGACCCCCGCCATCTGCGACAGCACCTGCTCGGCCGGCACCGTCACCGACTGCTCGACGTCGCGGACCGAGGCACCGGGGAAGGGCACGATGACCTGGGCCATCGTGACGTCGATCTGCGGCTCCTCCTCGCGCGGTGTGACTGCCACCGCGAACGCGCCGAGCAGCAGCGCCGCGAGCGCCAGCAGCGGAGTGATCCGTGCCGACTGGAAGGCCCGGGCGATCCGTCCGGAGACGCCCATCGGGGTGGCGGTGTCGTTCATGTCGCCCCCTTTCACCGGACCCGCGCCGCCGCCTGCGGGTCGAGCGCGACCCGATCACCTGCCGACAGGCCCGCCAGCACCTCGATCTCGTCGCCGGCCACGGGGCCCAGCCGTACCTGACGCAGCAGCGGGCGACCCTTCGGGTCGATGACGTAGAGGCCGGCCAGCTCGGCGCGGCGCACCACGGCGGACAGCGGGACGAACAGCCGGTCGCGGCCGGCGGTGCCGGGCGCCTCGGCCGAGGCTGGCAGCCGCACGCGCGCGAATCCGCCGGGTGCGGCACCGGCCGTCCCGGCCGGCAGCTCGAGCCGCAGCTGCACGGTGCGGGTCGCGGCATCGACCGTCGGCAGCACCGCCAATCGCGTCGGCACCACCTCTGCGCCATCGGGGACCGCGCCGGGGAGCTCGATGCGGACCGCGCCGGCGGCCGGTGGCCGGGCCGCGACCGATTGCGGCACCGCTGCGGTGACCCGCAGCACGGCCGGATCGTAGAGCGTGAGCAGCGCCCGGCCGGGCATCGCCATGTCGCCGAGGGCGACCGGTACGTCGGCCACCACGCCCGAGTAGGGGGCGAGCACGCGGTGCAGACCGGACTGAGTCCGGGCGGCACCGGCCTGCGCGATCAGTGCGTCGAGCTGCGCGCGGGTGGCCGCGTGCTGCGCCTCGGCGCGTTCGAGCGCGGCCCGGCTGATGTAGGCCTTGTCGAACAGCTGTCGCTGGCGTTCGAGATCGCGGCGTGCGACCTCGAGCGTCGCCCGGGTGGCCGCGACCTGGGCGTCGCCCGCGGCAGCCGTCTGCTCGGCCGAGCGTGCGTCGATCCGCATCAGCGACTGGCCGGCGCGGACGGTGTCGCCCGCCCGCACGTCGATCGCCACGACCGCACCGGGCACCTGCGCGGCGACCACCGTCTGCCGCACTGCCTCGACCGTGCCGTCGTAGACCATCGTGCGACCGGCGCCGCCGACCCGCACCGGGGCGCTGGCCAACGTGCCTGCGCCCGTGTCGGCCCAGGCGACGGGTAGGGCTGTCAGCACCGTCGCCAGCGCCGCCCCCGCCACCCATCCGCCGATCCGTCGCCCTGCCATCGCCGTGCTCCTGCGTTAGACCGGGTGCCGCCACGCTGGCGTCCGGCGCATCATGGGTATAT
>JBIIPQ010000048.1:0-17883 GCA_044342535.1 Burkholderiaceae bacterium | reverse complement strand
TACTTGGACAGCATGTGCATGCCCGTCACGAAGACGTGCAGCTCGAGACCGGGCTCCCGCTCCACCGCATGCATCAGCGGCTTGAGCTTGCCGAAGTCCGCCCGCGTCCCCGTGAGCACCACGATCTTGCGCGGTCGGCTCATCACGTCGTCTCCGACAGATCTGCGCGGCACAGGCGCGCCCCCCGGGCGACCGGACGCGCGAGTCGCTTGCCGATCAGAGCGTCGTAGTCGCTCGCGTCGAAATCGCCGCCTGCCGGCCGCCTCACCCAGAGGTTCGACTCGCTCAGTACTTCGCCTGCCTGCAGCGCCGTCACCGCCACCACCGAGGCGAACGCGAAGGCGATCGTCGGCGCCTCGGCCTCGACCGGCCCCTTGTCCCCGCCGCGTGCGGCGAACAGCACGCGCGCGCCGTGGATCAGCGCCGACAGCGCGGCAGGGTCCATCGAGCAGGCGATGTCGGGCCCCGGCCGGTCCATACGATCGGTGAAGTGACGCTCGAGCACGCTCGCACCCAGCGCGACCGCGCCGAGGCAGGCGTGGTTGTCGACAGTATGGTCCGACAGGCCCACCACGGCGTCCGGAAAGGCCTCCTGGAGCCGCGTCATCGCCCCCAGGCGCACCAGCTCGGGCGGCGTCGGATAGACGTTCGTGCAGTGGAGCAGCGCGAAGGGCACGCCCGCGGCCCGCAGGATCTCGACCGCCGGCCGGATGGACGCGATCGAGTTCATGCCGGTGCTCAGGATGACCGGTCTGCCGGCGCGCGCGATGTGCCGCACCAGCGGGTAGTGGTTGCACTCGCCCGAGCCGATCTTGTAGGCGGGCACGTCGAAGCGACGCAGCCGATCGGCGGCCTCGCGCGAGAACGGGGTGCTGAGGAAGATCGCGCCGCGCGACTGGATGTGCCGCATCAGCGAGCGCTCCGCCTCCTCGGACAGCGCGCAGCGCGCCATGATCTCGTAGATCGACACGTCCGCATTGCCCGGTATCACCGAGCGGGCCTCCTCGGACATCTCGTCCGAGACGACGTGGGTCTGGTGCTTGACGACCTCCGCACCGGCGTCGATCGCAGCATCGGCCATCGCCACCGCGAGATCGAGACAGCCTTCGTGATTGATGCCGATCTCGGCGATGACGAGCGGCTCGTGTGCGTCGCCCACGGGGCGACCGGCGATCTCAAACGCGGGCATGGCGTCCTTCCAGGATGCGTTCTGCGGAACGCAGGTCTTCCGGTTCATCGATGTCGATGCTGTCGTGCGTGTCCATCTCGTACGGGACGCCGCCGTTCGACGGGAACCCGCCCCGGGCCTCGAAGAGCGCGGCGCTGAACGCGTAGATCGCGCCGTTGGGCACGAAGGCGGCGGGCAGGCTCTGGCGACTGGCGTTGGACAGATGCTCGTCGAACAGCGACTGCAGGCGTCCGGTCTCGTCGAGCCGGAACATCTTGTAGGGCGAGGGATCGCAGCGTGTCACGGCGACGACTGCGCGCGCTTGCTGCGCGAGCATCGTGTCGATCGCCGCATCGATGTGGTGCTCGGTGCGCAGCGGCGAGGTGGGCTGCAGGTAGACGATCAGCACGTCGCCGCGACGCCCGCTCAGCGCGTGCTCGAGGAAATGCCCGACCACCCCGGTCGCCGTCGCGTCGTCGCCGGCCAGCTCGGCGGGCCGGCGCAGCGTGCGCGCGCCCAGCCGCCCGGCCAGGCCGAGAATCGTGTCGTCGTCGGAGGACACCCAGGCCTCGTCGATCCAGCGGCTCGCGCACGCGCCACGCACGGCCCGCTCCAGCAGGGGGACGCCGCCCACCGGGGCGAGGTTCTTGCGCGGGATGCCCTTGGAGCCGGCGCGAGCCGGGATCAGGGCGATGACGGGCGTCTCGTCAGGAAGCATGTCGGCAGGAACGGTATCGGATGCGGAATGGGGACGGGCCGAAACCCGGTCGACCCATTTTCGGTGCGGGCCCGTGCCCGGGACCCGACCGCCGGACCAGCGTCGTGTTTGGGGGGAGCAGCGGCAACCGACGTGCGTCTTTGACACAGCCCGGCGACCGACTCAGCCGCGCGCGGCCCGCACGGCCGCCGCCCGGTCGTCGACCGTGATCCGCCGGGCGCGCAGCGCCCGGGTCAGCAGTTCCACGATGCCCACCGATCGCGAACCCGGTGCGTAGGCGCGCTCCGCTTCGATCTGCGGCGTGTACGTCACGATCCATTCGAGCAGCGCGCGGCCGTCGGCGTCGAGCGTGTCGCGGAACCCGTCGGCGTGGAAGAAGTGATTGCCCGCACCGTCGAGGCCGTGGACCGAGATCGAGCGGAATCCGGCGCGATGCGCGATCAGCAGCGCGCAGACCACGCTGCTCAGGCTCTGGATAACGTAGGGCTCCTGCTCGTTGAGCATCCGTTCGACCACCGCCTCCCAGGCGCGCCCGCCGTCCTGCGGCCCGACAGCCGGAAAGATGACCTCGCGTAGCAGCACCGCCTGCCCCGAGGGGTCGAAGCGGGCCGGGCCGGGGTTGTTCCGCGCCAGGTTCTTGAGCACCCGCAGCGCCCTGGGATGGTGCTTCGCGACATATCCGACCATCGTGCGCGCGCCGTCGACGTTGTGCTCGTACGGCAGGTCGTTGGCGAGCGCGTCGACCCCGACGGGCGGGAACAGTTCGTGCAGGTACAGGTCGATGCGACACGGCAACAGCGCGCCGGCGTTCATCGCGATCACGAAGTCGCCATCGCGGATCGACGTGATCGTCCGGAGCACCGATTCGCCGTTGGCAAGCACGTGACAGTGCCGGCCGGTGGCGGTGCCGGGCGGCAGCAGCTTCGCCGCGGGCGTCGAGCGCCGGCCGTGACGCAGGCAGAGCAGCCGGTGCTCCAGGCGTCGCATCGCGACGATGACGCAGACGAGGGCCGGCCACAGCACCGGCGATCGGCTCGCAGCATCGATCGCACGCTGGGCGGCGCGGGGCCACGCGCCGGGCGCAGCCGTCCGCGCAGGCTCAGACGGCTTCATGCGCGACCCCGGTCTCGACCAGCCGCCCCGCCTTCAGCTCGAGCACCCTCGAACAATGGCGCAGGGTCGACAGCCGGTGCGCCACGACGATCACGGTGATCGAGTCGCCGAGGGCCTCGATGGTCTGCATGACGGCCGCTTCGGTCGCCTCGTCGAGCGCGCTGGTCGCCTCGTCCAGCACCAGCACGTCAGCCTGCTTGTAGAGCGCGCGGGCCAGGCCGATCCGCTGACGCTGCCCGCCCGACAGTCGGGCACCACGCTCACCCGCCCGCGTGTCGTAGCCCTGCGGCAGCGCCTCGATGGTGTCGGCGATCCGCGCGCGGCGGGCCGCGTCGCGCACACGCGCCATGTCGATGCCCTCGGGCGGGACGCCGAACGCGATGTTCTCTGCGAGGCTGTTGTCGGCCAGATGGATCGACTGCGGGACGTGCGCGATGTGCCGCTGCCAGCCGCGGCGGTTGCCGGCCAGCACCGGGACGCCGTCGACCTCCAGGCGGCCCGTGCTCGGCGGGGACAGCCCCATGATCACGTCGAGCAGCGTGCTCTTGCCGGTGCCGGAGGCGCCGATCAGCCCGATGCGCTCGCCGCGCACGACGACGAGCTCGATGCCCGACAGCACCCACGGCCCCGCCGGCTCGTACCGGAAGCCGATGTCCCTGAGGTGCAGCGTCCGCGCGTACGCCAGCGCCGGCACGTCGGTCCGCTCGGCGTCGGCCGGCATCGGCTGGTCGAGCAGCGCCAGCAGCTCGCGCAGCGTCGGCTGCGCGGACACGATGCAGCTCACCGACCAGTAGGCCTCCTGCAGCAGGGGCAGCAGCCGCTGCGCGGCGAGCACGAGCGTGCCCAGCGTCGGCAGCGCGCCCGCGATGCCGCCCTGGCTGTGGCTCATCCACACCGCCAGCCCCGCCACCAGCAGCATGCCGAGCGCCTCGATCGCATGGCGCGGGCTCGACCCGACGAAGGCCATCCGCGCCTGCGAACGGCGAAGCTGGCGGTCGGCGTCCCGGTACAGGCGTGCGTAATAGCCCTGAGAGCCGTCCACCAGCACGTCGCGGATACCGCCCAGGCCTTCCTGGAGGATCTGGATGACCCGTCCCGACTGCTCGGCGACCACCGCGCCGTCGGCGAGCAGGCGGCGCCGCGACAGGGCGGCGAAGCTCACGTAGATGCAGGCGAACCCGCCGAACATCGACAGCGCGGCTAGCGGGTCGAAGGCGATCAGTGCCGCCAGGATCATCACCATCAGGATCGCCGTGCTGGCCACGCCGATGCACGGGCCGACGACCCGATCGACCAGCGCCTGCGACTTCGTCGAGATGCCCGCAATCACGTCGCTGCTGTTGCGCGCCACGTGGACCGCGTAAGGCTGGTGGAGCGTGCGCCGGAAGATCTGGTCGCCGAGATCGGCGCCGCAGGCGAAGGTGAAGCGTGTCGCCGCATAGATGAGCACGATCCGGGACAGTCCGGCAGACAGCGCCGAGGCGGCGAAGGTCGCGCTGAACAGCGCCTGGATCCCCGCCGGCGTGTCGATCCCGATGCGCTGCAGCAGCGGCGCGATCAGCGCGTGACGACCCAGCGATTCGGGCGAGACGAGTGCGGTCAGGAACGGCAGCGTTGCACCGATCGCGGCGATCTCGAGCATCGAGGACACCACCGTCAGCGCGAGCACCAGCAGCGCCTGCACGCGGCGCACGCGACCGAGGTGTGCCCAGAGCCGGCGCAGCGGATCGAAGGCCGCCCTCGGCAGGGACGGTGGCGTCGGCGGAGACGTCGGGGACGGATCAACCCGCTTCATCGGGCGGCCCCGCCAAACCGCGCCCGGGCGAACCGGCCGACGCGGGTCAGATGGCAGCGCGCGGCCACCAGCGCACCGGCGTGCCGATGCTGGATCGAGATCACCTCGAACTCGTGGCGGATGCGCGTCGCCAGCGGTGCGGTGTCCGAGGACACGCCACCGACCCGCATCGCCACCAGCACCCGGTCGAGGACGCTCACCGAAGCGCCCAGGGCCATCGCCCGCCAGAACAGGTCGTAGTCGCCGGCGATCCGCAGCGAGGCGTCGAAGCCCGCGAGCCGCTCGAACAGCGCGCGCGGCATGATCGTCGACGGATGGGCGAACGTGTGGGACGGCTCGCCCGCCCGCACGCCCGGCCCGACGTACCGGTCGAGCGCCAGCGTCGATCCCGCTCGATCGACGCGCCGCGTGTGGCCGGCCACGAGGGCGTCTGGCCCCGGGCCGGCTTCGTGCAGCCGCTCGAGCACCGCCGCCAGCGCGCCGGGCTCGAGCCGGTCGTCGGCGTTGAGGAACCACAGCATGCGACCGGTCGAGCGCCGCGCGCCCTTGTTCATCGCATCGAAGATGCCTGCGTCGGGTTCGCTCACGAAGCAGTCGACGACATCGCCGCTGCGCCGCACGATCGCACCGGTGTCGTCGGACGACGCGCCGTCGATCACGATGTACTCGACGCCCTCGCGCTTCTGTTCGCGCACGCTCTCCAGGGTTTGGCCGATGGTCGCCGCCGCGTTGAAGCAGACGGTCACGATCGAGAGGATCGGAGGTTCCGTCATGCCGGCACCGCCCGCGGCAGCGCGGCCCGCAGGGTCCGCTCGAGGGCGTGCACGCCCGTCGCCCAGTCGTATCGGCGTGCGCGCGCCGGCCCGGCCTCTCGCAAGCGCGCGGCGGGCGCCGTGTCGCGGACGATGCGCTCAAGCCCGCGGGCGATGTCCGCGGTCGATTCCGGTTCGACGAGCAGCGCTGCGTCGCCGGCGACTTCGCCGAGCGCCGTTGTGCCCGAGCACACGACCGGCGTGCCGCAGGCCATCGCCTCGAGCGCGGGCAGGCCGAAGCCCTCGTACAGCGAGGCGCACACCAGCGCATCGGCGCCCCGGTAGAGCGCGGCGAGCGAGGCGTCGTCGATGCGCCCGGTGAAGCGCACCGACGCGTCGAGCGGCCCGCTCGAGAGGAAACGGCGTCGCTCGAGCGGCGCGCCCTTGTTCATTGCGTCGAAGGTGATCCCGTCGGGCTCGGACACACAACCGTAAACAGCCCCCGCCTCACGAGGGATCAGCTCGACGAAGCCGTCGTCGAAGCCGACATCGACGACCACGTACTCGCCCCCCGGGCCGCGCAGCGCGCGCACGCTCGCGAAGGGGTTGCCGATCGTGACGGCTACGTTGCGGCAGACGGTGACGTGGTTGACCAGCAGCTCGACGGCGGCGGCGCGTGTGCCAGGGCGCTCGGCACAGGCCTTCATGCGTCGCCCCCCGCGACGCGCGCCCGCCCGGCGGGGACGGCCTGCAGCATGCCGTCGTACAGCGCGGCATACCGGCTCGACGATACCGATCGGTCGAAGCTGCCGCGCGCCCGCGTGACGCAGCGTGTCGACAGGTCCGCCAGGCGCACCGGGTCCGCGAGCAGCGCCTCGACGGCGTCGGCATAGTCGTCGATGCCGGGCGAGCGCAGCAGCAGACCGCACTCGCCGTCCACGACGACCTCGGACAAGCCGTCGATCGCGGGGGCCACGACCGGTACGCCGAGCGCCATCGACTCGACCGGCGCGATCGGCAGCCCCTCCCACCGCGAGGTCATCAGCATCAGCCGGCTCGACGCGACGAGCTCCAGGCACTGCCGTCGCGACAGCTCGCCTAGCACGCGGACGGCGTTGCCGCCGGGCGTGCTCCGCAGCAGCGCCTCGCAGTCTCGCGCGAGCGGACCGCCGCCCGCCATCGCGCAACGCAGTCCGCGGGCCGCGAGGCGAGCCAGGACGCCGGCGGCCACGAGCGGCGCCTTCTGCTCGACCAGTCTCGCCGCGAACACCACGTCGTGACTCGGCGCCGCCCCCTCGAGATCCGGCAGCTCGTCGAACGAGACGCCGTTGTGGATCACCTCGGCGCGCGCCGGCTCGGCGACCAGCCGGTGCTTGAGCGATAGCTCGAGGTCGCCCCGGGACACGTACACCGTCCGATCGGCCCGACGGATCACGCGGCGCTCCGCCCCGTTGGCGAGCTCGCGCTGCACGCGCGACCACCGCATGTGCAGCTGGTGCACGCCGTGGACGGTGTAGACCACAGGGCCCAGCTCGCGGCGGGCCGGCCAGCACAGCAGCGGATGCGCCGCGCGCAGCCCGTGCACGTGGGTGAGCGGGCGTCCGAGGCCGCGCAGCATGCGCGCCAGGCGGAACGGCATCCTAGGATCGCTAATGGGCCCGAAGAAGTCGAAGGGCAGGAAGGGCAGCCCGCGCCGCAGCGTCTCGCGCGCGAGGTGCGAGCCCGGCTGCGACATCACCGCGGGCCGCCAGCCGACTGAGGCGACGAGGTCATCGATGAGCCCGAGCACCATCGTCGGACCGCCGCCCGGCGCGCCGTCGGCCATCACATGCAGAAGATTGGGGTCGCGCCGCGCGTCACTCATGCAGACAGTGTGCCAAGCGGCATGCGTACCGGCGCGTCGTCGAAGGGGATGAGCTGCCCGAGGTCGACCCACATGCTGTGGTCGTACCGGGCCCGCATCTTCAGCCGGTGGGTGTCTATGGTCACCGTGATGTCCCAGCGCAGCGCAACGATCCGGTGAAGCGCACCGATGCATCGACCGAGCCGCGCCATAAGGCGTGTGGCGGTGGTCCAGTCGCGGTAACGTTTGCGCGTAAGCCCAGACGCCAGAGATGCGGTGACGGTCCGCGCCTCCGCGCCGCTCGTCGGGCTCGGTCGCACCGACCCGACCGAGGATTGGCCTGATAGTGACTCGCTGACGGCCGCTTCGCGGGACGGTGCGTTCATCGACGTTCCGTGATCTCGAACATGCATCGTCAGCCGAGGATACGTATTCAGAGCGGTCGCCCGGCGCCGGACGGACGGACGCGGCTATGGCCGGGACGGACGGCGCCGCCGTGACGTTGTCGCGACGCAGATCGACGCCGGCGCGCCGTGATCGCGGACCACAAGGCGCATGAACGGCCCGAACGGCGATGCGCAGAACAAGCGGCACCGTGGCGGTGCAGGCCGAAGCGGGCCGTGTTGCCACCCACCCCCGCATTCAGCGTAACCTGCGGCGGTCGCGGTTGCATCGCGAGCGCGGCGGCGAGCCTGGCAAGCTCGAGTCAGGCGAACGCCCACGCCGAGGCCGGCGTGCCGATCCTCGTCAGAGAGAGGTCGCCGAGCAGCTAGCGCGACCCGCTGAACATCGCGGGATCGAACTCGCGCGAAGGGCCCACACCCTTCTCCCAGCGAAGCAGTCCGCAGTCGAGGGGCGCGGCGGCGCCCGCGATCGCGTCGACCGCTCCGATCGTGCGCTGAGCTTCGAGGCGCGTCGAGGCGTACAGTTGGTCGCGGCTCACGCTGACGGTGATCTCGTTCAGATCGTAGCGGCGGATCCAGGCCAGCGAGCCGTCCCAGCGCGTCGCGCCCCTGGGGTGGCCGAGTTCCCTCGGGCAGGCGCGCTCGAGCGCAAGGAAGACCGCATCGTGGCGTCGCGAAACCGCCCGCATTGCCGTCGCGAGGCCGGAGTCCTCAACCAGTCGGCAACTCATCAACCAGTCCGAGGCGCGATACACGGTCGTGGCGCCGCGCGTCTCGATCAGCATGCCGCCCCATCCGTTCGGCGTGACCTGGAACGGCTGGCATGAGTCAGCGTCGACCCGCAGCTCGTACTCCGCGAGCATCGCGTCCAGGCCATTGATCATCGCGTCGCTCGCCGTCGGTCGGCCGTTGTCGAGCCGGTCGACCGGCGCGATCAGTCGCACGCGCCCCGACCACTGCCGCAGCACGGCCTGCGCGGCGGCCCGACCGGCCGGGCCCGTGCAGGTGTCGCAGACGCCGCCGAGGTTGGCCAGCGCGCTTTGCGGGTGGAGCGCCGGCATCAGGTACGACCAGGAGAACAGCGACGTCGATACATGCAGCCAGGGCGCGTCGCGGATCGACGCCGGCACGTCGGCGCGGAACTCGCTCGTCGCCCAGTCTCGATCGCCGGGACCGAGGGCGTGGTCGGTTACCAGCGCCGTCCATCCGACGTGAAGCGCGAGCAGCCCTGCCAGTCCATAGGTCCGGGCCCTGCCATCTTGGAACAGCCGGAACCCTGCGATCGCGATCGGCACCGACATCAGCATCAGCAGCGACAGCCCGTAGCGGCCGTTAGCCGAGGTCAAGGTCCACGCGACGTACCAGACAGCGAGGAAGGCATACAGCCGACGGGCACCGGACACGGCCACCGCAGCGGCCTCAGTCACCGGCGGCGACGATGCAGGCGCGGGGAGCACGCCGGCGGCGCGCAGAGTCCGGCGAGCGAGCAGCGCGAGCACGAGCAGCCCCAGCACCACGAGCCGAGGGTCCGGAAAGCGCGCCTCGAGGTAGGCCTGTGGCGCGCCGAAGCGCGGATCTGCGATGCGCAGCGGCAGCGTCAGCCATTCGAGCGGCGCATCGGGCGTGAAGCGCCCGCCGGCGATCCGCAGCCTGTCGAGTACGCTGCCGACGGGCGCCTGTCCGGATGGGTCGGGCACGAGCGCGGCAAGAGACTTCGACGAGGCGTCTTCGGCCGCCGGAGCAGACCGGTAAGCAGACGAGACCGCCGATTCCGCCGGCTCGAACAGTCCTGCGAAATGGGGGTGGACCGGGTTGCCGGTCACGCGATAAAGCTGCGCGCTCCAACCTCCTTGCACGAGCACGAAGCCGATCAGGCAGGCCGATCCGTACACCGTCCAGCGCAGCAGCGTCCGTTGCACCTGCACAGCCGGTACGGCAGGGTCGACGATCCCTCGCGCGCCCGCGAACGCGCCGGTCAGCAACAGCACCCCGAACACCGCTGGCAGCGCATTGCTCAGCTTCAGCCCCGCCATCGCACCCATCGCGACGCCACCTGCGACGATCCATCGTGTCGACCGCCCGCCCGGCTGCGCCGCCTTCAAGCAGCACCATGCGCCGAGGAGCACGCCGACCGACGTCGAGACGTCCGCGTACGAGGTGCCGAGCTCGAGCACGAAGACAGGAGTCACGCCGGCCAGTACGGCTGCCACGAGCGGCAGGGCTCGCGTCCTTGCATCGCCCGGCGCGACGCAGGCTCGCGCGACGAGCCACACCAGCCACACGTTCAGCGAGTGCAGCGCGGCGTGCAGCGCAGCGATCACCCACTCCGGGGCGCCCGCCCGACCCAGTAGCGCGGCGGGCACGTAAGACAGCGGATTCAGGAAAGTTTGCCCGCCGGCCGGCAGGAACCCCTGTCCGAGACGACCGTCGAGCCACATCAGCCCGGCGAACACATGGTAGTGCGCCCGGTCCCAGGTCCATACCCGGCCTGCGAGGGTCGTCCACAACATGCAGAGCAGCGCAGCGGCGGCCAGGACGGCCAGGCCGCTGCGGACCGGCGTGCCTGAGCGCAAGGCGGGCATCGCTGCGGGCACAGTCATGATCCGCGGGCGTCCGACGGACTCATCGGCATACCTGGGGTCGGTACCGAGGCTGAACCGTCGTGCCGACGCCGTTGCAGCGCCAATCGACACGTCCGTTGCCACCCTCAGGAACGAACTGGATCACGTTGGTCGATGTGGTGATCGCGCCGACAGCAGAGACATTCAGGTCGACCGACACCACGCCGTCGGCAAGGACCTTCACCGCATCCACGTACTTGGTGCTGTAGGCGCTGATCGGCGCGATACCGGCCTCGGCGTTGCTGCTAGGAAAAGCCCCGTTCGCGATGAAGGCTTCCGAGACCGCGACCCGGCCGAGCGAAGCGGCGACGACCCCTTCGCTGATCTTGGTCCGGACCACGTACTCCTGGTACGCGGGCACGGCCACCGCAGCGAGGATGCCGATGATAGCCACGACGATCATCAGTTCGATCAGGGTGAAACCTGCGCTGCGCCGGGCCGTGGAGGTCAAGAGAGCGCCCGGCAGCCGACACGCGGGCCGATCTGCCGAGCGATGTCCCGACACGGATGCGACGTGTAAGGACATGGTCCCAACCAGAGCCTCTCTTCGGACATCAGCCTCGGCAGATCGCCGGCAGATACTTGTCGGCCACGTTGGTGGGAGTTCCGTTACAGAGCCAGTCGATGCGGCCGTTCCCTGGTTGCGGCTGAAATACGATTTTGTTGTTCGTGCCGATCGTCCCGATGTTCGTAGCGTTCAGCGCGACCTCAATATTGCCGCTGGCGCCGACCGTCACCGAGGTCACGTACTTGCTCGAGTAGGTCGTGGGGGAGTCCAGGCCCGCGGCTGTGTTGGACGTCGGCATCGTGCCGGTGTTCATCCACGTCTCGGCGACGGCAGTCTTGGCGACCGACCCGGCCGCCAATCCTTCGGTGATTTTCGCGCGAATCGTGTAATCCTGGTACGCTGGGATGGCCACCGCCGCCAGGATGCCGATAATCGCCACGACGATCATCAACTCGATAAGCGTGAAACCTTTCTGCAGATTCTTGTTCACTGAAGACCCCTTGTTTCGATGTGATGCCCGTCAAATTGATTGCGGGCCTGGACTCTGGGATTACAGATGGTCTGGCGCCGGATCGCACAGGCGCCGGAGTCATCCCGACTGTTTAGCGGCAGATCGCCGGCCGGTACTTGGCGGCCACCGTGGTGCCGTCTTTGCACCCCCAGTCGACGCGGCCATTCCCTTCCTGCGGCGTGAACCGGAGATTGTTCGACGTGCCGATCGTCCCGATGTTCGTAGCGTTCAGCGCGATGTCAATAATGCCGGAGGTGCCGACCGTCACCGAGGTCACGTACTTGCTCGAGTAGGTCGTGGGGGTGTCCAGGCCCGCGGCTGTGTTGGACGTCGGCATCGTGCCGGTGTTCATCCACGTCTCGGCGACGGCAGTCTTGGCGACCGACCCGGCCACCATGCCTTCGGTGATTTTCGCGCGAATCGTGTAATCCTGGTACGCCGGAATCGCCACCGCCGCCAAGATACCGATAATCGCCACAACGATCATCAGCTCGATAAGCGTGAAACCCTTCTGCACTTGCTTGATCATTTCAGACTGCTCCGTTAGGAATGTTCCGGACCGCGACCGCCGCGGTGGACGAAGTGACTAGAGCCACTTCCATGCCAGCGTGACATTCATCACGCGTTGCACGGCCATCGGGGGATGGACGGACGCAGCGCACCCACGAGCGGCAAACATCGATGCAACAGCGCATCGGCGGGGTGACGCGATCCGTCACCCGGCGCGATTCGCAACTGACGCGATACGTCATGAACTGCGGCATGGATGCGCCGCATTTCGTCGCAACGGCGCGTGAACGGCCGGATCCGCCGGGTGACCGGCGACCTCTCGCATCTCGAAGGGGGAACGCATCGCGGCACCCGGACGGGCACCGATGCATCAGAATTCGAGCACCTGCCCGCGTTCGAGCAGTCGGGGCTCCGAGCGGCCGGCCCAGGCCTGGATCTCGCGGGCGATGGTGTCCGCGTCCGAGGGCTTCAGGTGCGTGACCAGCACCTGCGGCGCACTGCGTAGCCGCTGCAGCTGCTCGCCGAGCTCGATCGGATACAGGTGCTTGGCGATGATCGCGAGGTCGCGCTCCTTGTTGGAGAACGCGGTCTCGATGATCAGGTGGCGCAGGTCACGGATGCCGTTGACGACACGCCAGAACTCGTCGGTGGGCCAGCTGTCGCCGGAGAACACCAGCGAGCCGGTGTCGCCGAACACATGGAAGCCGACGGCCGGCACCGTGTGGTTGGCCGGGATGCTGCGGATCGAGCGCGCGCCGACGGTGACGGTGGCGCCGAGCGCCATCGGCTCGAAGACCATCCACGGACGGTCGTAATGCGGAATCTCGGTGAAGTCCGGCCAGATCACCCAGTTGAAGATGTGCTGGCGCAGCGCCGCGATCGTCTCGGGCAGCGCGTGCACGACGATCGGGCGGCTGCGCCGCGCGCCCACCGAGTCGACCAGCAGCGGCAGCGCGAGCACGTGGTCCAGGTGCGAATGCGTGAGGAACACATGGTCGATCCGCTCGAGCTCCTCGACCGATAGGTCCTCCACGCCGGTGCCGGCGTCGATGAGGACGTCCTCGTCGACGAGGAAGGAGGTCGTGCGCGCCCGCGCGCCGATCCCGCCGCTGCAGCCGAGCACGCGCAGCTTCATGCGATCGGCTCCCGGCTGGGCGCGGTCAGCGGCGCTGCCGCGACGGAGGCCGCAGCAATCGCAGCGGCCGCGGCCGCATCGAGCGGCGGCGGCGCATAGCCCATCGGGTCCGGCGGCACCGGCTGCCAGATCTTCACCGGCTCGGTGCGGCCGTAGACCTCGGACTGCGCGACGTACTGCAGCGCGATCGCGCGGACCGCGCGACGCGTCGCGTCGCCGATCACGATCGGCAGGTCGAACTTCTTCGACAGGCCTTCGAGCCGCGCGGCGAGGTTCACCGCGTCGCCGATCACCGTGTACGCGCGGCGCAGCCGCGAGCCCATGTCGCCGACCCGGACCACGCCGGTATTGATGCCGATGCCGACCACCAGCGGCGGCCAGCCGTGCGCCTCGAACTCGCGGTTGAGCCGGGCCACCTCGCGCTGCATCGCGATCGCCGCGGCCACCGCATGATCGGCGTGTTTCGGGTCGTCGACCGGCGCGCCCCAGAAGGCCATCACCGCATCGCCGATGTACTTGTCGACCGTGCCGTTGTAGGCGTGGATCACCTCGGTCATCGCGGTGAGGAACCGGTTCAGGTAGTCGCGCAGCTGCTGCGGATCCATGTTCTCGGCCATCCGCGTGAAGCCGCGGATGTCGGCGAACAGGATGGTCAGCTCCTTGTTCCGGCTCTCGAGCGGGACATTGTCCGGATCATGCGCCATCCGCTCGACGAGCTGGGGGGCGACGTACTGCCCGAACAGCGTGATCACCGCGCGCCGCGACCGGCCCTCGGTCACGTAGCCCGCCACCAGGTTGATCGCCGCGAGCATCGCCAGCGCGAGCACGCCCGCGGCGAGCGGGATCACCCAGCCGAGGCTCGCGTAGGCGATCGCGTTCCAGGCGAACATCGTCGACAGGCCGACCATCGTCGTCGCCGCGATGCCGAGCACGCCCGAGCTCGCCATCGCCAGGGCCGCCAGGCCGCCGACCACCGCGATGGCGAGCGCGGCGATGGCCGGCGCCTCGGTGGGCTTGGTGCGGATCGTGCCCTCGAGGGCGCCCGCGATCAGCGACGCATGGATCTCGACGCCCGGATAGGCCTCGCTCACCGGCGTCGAGCGCAGATCGGTCAGCCCCGGCGCGGAGGTGCCGATCAGCACGATCCGGTCGCGGAACAGCCTCGGCTCGATGCGGCCATCGAGCACGTCGGTCGCGGACACGTAGCGAAAGCGCGAGGCCGATGCCCCGCCCCGCCCCTGGAACGGCACCAGTGCGGTCGTCCCCTGGGAGATGGGCACGCGTGCCAGGCCCCCGCCCGGCCCGAAGCCCAGGCTGTCGGCGTGCAGGCCGTCCGAGCGCAGCGTGAGCGGTGCGTCGCCGAAGTAGACGCGCAGCATCGCCACCGCGAGCGACTCGTAGAGCTGGCCCTTGTACTCGGCCAGCAGCGGCAGCGCGCGCACCACGCCGTCGCGGTCGACCACCGGGTTGAAGAAGCCGGCGCTGCGCGCGGCGCGCTGCAGCGGCATGACGTTGGCGCCGTAGCCGTTCCAGGCCGTCACCGACATCCCGCGCTCCCGGAGCACCGTGGACGGCCACACCGACGGCGGCAGCAGGCCGGTGGAGACCGCGCCCAGCTCGCTGGAGAAGTAGTAGCCCAGGACCACGGGCGAGCCGCCCAGCGCCCGCATCAGCGGCGGATCCTGCTGGGCGTGCGGCTCGGCGAACACCATGTCGAAGCCGACCGCGCGCGCCCCGCCTTCCTTCGCGATCGTGGTCGTCAGCTTCGCGAGGGTCTCGCGCGACCACGGCCAGCGGCCCTGATCCCTCAGGCTGCGCTCGTCGATGTCGACGATCAGCACGCGGTTGTTCGGCCGCGCCGGCTGCAGCCTCAGCCGGGTGTCATACAGGTAGCGGTCGAGCGTGTCGACCAGCGGCAGCGACACCATCCCGAGCTCGCAGGCGACCGCCAGCGCAACCGTCCCCAGGCCCAGGACCAGCCGCCTCGTTCGCATCGAGAGGACGTCGCGCAGCGCCACGGTCCCGGGCTCAGGGAGGGGGGTCGAGCTGGAAGCGGAAGATCGTGCCGCCGAGCTCGATCAGGTCGTCGGGACGCAGCGGATGCGAGGTGAGGCCGATCGACTCGCCGTTCACCGACGGACAGCTCGGCCCCTCGAGGTGGGTGATCACCCATCCGGTGCGGCGGTGCGCGACCACTGCGACCTGACCGGTCGCGTCGGCGATGCTGACGATCGGACGCTCGAGCCGCACCGTGCCGCCGGCTTGGGGGCCGGCCAGCACCGCCAGCGTCGGCGCCGCGCCCCGATCGGGCATCGACCCGTCGGCGAGCTCGGCGGGTTCGCGCTCGATCACGTAGTGCAGCCGGTAGATGCCGATGTCGATGCGATCGCCGTCGGCGAGCGTGCGCTGCGTGACCGCCACGCCGTTGACCAGCGTGCCGTTGCGGCTGCGCAGGTCGTGGATCGTGCTGCTCCCCGCCGCGGTGTGGACCACCGCGTGCTCGCCGGACACTGTCAGGTCGTCGAGCATCAGGTCGTTGAACGGGCGTCGCCCGATCGTCAGCCGGGGCTTGTCGATGACGATCCGGCGCAGCAGCCGGTCGCCGGTGCTGAGCACCAGCTTCGGAACGGCCGCCGTCTCGCGCTGCTGCATGGGGTGCGGGGGGTGAGGTAGGTCGGAGCGGCCGCGGCCGCTCAGTGGGACAGGGGCGCGACGCGCTCGCCGCCGGCGAGCAGCACCGTCGCATCGTCGGTGCAGCCGTGCTCGAGAGCGCAGGCGACCAGGCCCCGCGCCCGCGCCGCGAGCGACTCGGCCGGGCGCGCGAGCAGCGCCACCAGCGCGACGTCGTCGAGGGAGTCGGTGAGGCCGTCGGAGGCCAGCAGCAGCAGGTCGCCCTCGAGCCAGTCGAGCGCCAACACGTCCGCACGCGGCGGCTCCGACTCGATGCCGAGGGCGCGGGTCAGGATGCCGCGCGACGGCAGCCGGCGGACCTGCGCCTCGCTCAGCCGGCCCTCGTCGAGCATGCGCTGGCCGATCGAGTGGTCGACCGTCAGGCGGCGCAGCGTGCCCGCGCGCAGCAGGTAGGCCCGCGAGTCGCCGACGTGCGCGACCGTCAGCCGGCCGTCGCGGATCGAGGCGGCGACCAGCGTCGTCGCCATGCCGAGACACTCGGGACGGGTATGGGCGTAGTCGACGATGCCGGCGTGCGCGCCGGCCACCGCGCGCTGTAGCGCGTCGGCCGTGGACAGGCCCGCGCCATGCAGCGCCCCGAGCAGCTGCGACACCGTGCGCACCGCGATCTCCGCCGCGACCTCGCCGGCGTTGTAGCCGCCCATGCCGTCGGCGAGCGCGAAGACGCCGTGCTGCGCGTCGACGCTGCAGCGGTCTTCGTTGTGGCGGCGCGCAGGCCCGGGGTCGGTGACGATCGCCCAGGGAACGGCGGCCTCCGGTCCCTCGGCGAGCGTGCCCGACACGCGCGAGAGCGGAGCCTCGAGTCCGTGAGCGATTCCCGACATCCGGGCAATCTATCGGCCCGGGCAGAGAGGTCGAAGGAACTGGATCACGAACGGGTGACGGCACCCGCCCGGCGGCACCGCCCGTGCCTGCCGGACGCGCACCGCGACCGCGGCCCCCGGTCGTCGGGGAGCCGCGGCGCACGGTCTCTCAGAGCGCGGCGAGCTTGCGTCGGTTGAGCATCACCTTGGACAGCCCGAGCACGAACATCGCGCCGGCCAGGCCGGCGATGCGTCCCAGGTTCGCGACCGAGAGGCCCAGGGCGGCCGCCTGCTGCGCCACCCAAGACTCGATCGCCGGATCGTGCACGGCGATGTCGCCTGCGACATACCCCAGCAGCGCCGCCCCGACCCAGATGATCACCGGGTAGCGCTCGATGACCTTGAGCAGCAGCGTGCTGCCGTAGACCACCAGCGGGATCGAGATCAGCAGGCCCAGGATCAGCAGCGTGTTGTCGCCACGCGAAGCCGCGGCGACTGCGATCACGTTGTCCAGGCTCATCACCAGATCGGCGATCAGGATCGTGCGGATCGCCGAAGTCATCGAGCCGTTCAGACCCTTCGCGCCCGGCAGCGACGCCTCGTCGTGGTCGTCGGGCAGCAGCAGCCCGACCGCTACGTACAGCAGCAGTACCGCGCCGATCAGCTTCAGATACGGAAAGGTCAGCAGCTGCGCCGCGACGATCGTCAGGGCGACGCGCATGACCACGGCCGCGACCGTGCCGAAGATGATCGCCTTCTTCTGCTGCGCCGCGGGCAGCGAGCGCACCGCCAGTGCGATGACGACCGCGTTGTCGCCCGCCAGAAGCAGGTCCGCGATGACGATCTGGCCGAGTGCGAGCCAGAAGGCCGCGGTACCGATGTCCATGTTCGAGCTCTTTCAGAGGAGACAACGGCGCGCCGCACGAATGCGGTCGCGCCGTCAGCCCGGGTCAGCTGGCCGACCCGGGTACCGCCACTAGATGGCGGCCTTCAGAAGCCGCCCCATCTCCGACGGGTTCTTCGTGACCGTGATGCCGCAGGCCGCCATCACTTCGAGCTTCTCCTGCGCCGTGCCCTTGCCGCCCGAGATGATCGCGCCGGCGTGGCCCATCCGCTTGCCCGGGGGCGCGGTGACGCCCGCGATGAAGCCGACCACCGGCTTCTTCATGTTGTCCTTGATCCAGAGGGCGGCCGTCTCCTCGTCGGAGCCGCCGATCTCGCCGATCATGACCACGGCGTCCGTCTCCGGATCGTCGTTGAACATGCGCATCACGTCGATGTGCTTCAGGCCGTTCACCGGATCGCCGCCGA
>JBIIPQ010000257.1:0-6267 GCA_044342535.1 Burkholderiaceae bacterium | reverse complement strand
GACGTCGCCATCCTGCGGCTGCAGCTGCCTGCCAACGAGCGGCTGCAGTACCTCGCCGGGCAGTACGTCGAGCTGATCCTCAAGGACGGCACCCGCCGCAGCTACTCGATGGCCGGTGCGCCGCACGCCGCCGACCAGGTGGAGCTTCACATCCGCCACATGCCCGGCGGCAAGTTCACCGACCCGCTCTTCGGCGCGGTGCAGCCGGCGGTGAAGGAGCGCGACATCCTGCGCTTCGAGGGGCCGATGGGCACCTTCTTCCTGCGCGAGGACAGCGCCAAGCCGATCGTCCTCGTCGCCAGCGGCACCGGGTTCGCGCCGATCAAGGCGATCGTCGAGCACGCGAGCCACAAGGGCTTCACGCGCCCGATGACGCTCTACTGGGGCGGCCGCCGTCCCCAGGACCTCTACAGGCACGAACTCTGCGAGCGCTGGGCGGCCGAGATGCCGCACTTCCGCTACGTGCCGGTCGTGTCCGATCCGCTGCCCGAGGACGCCTGGAGCGGACGTGGCGGCTTCGTGCACCGCGCCGTCATGGAAGACTTCCCCGACCTGTCGGCCTTCCAGGTCTACGCGTGCGGCGCGCCGATCGTCGTCGACTCCGCGAAGGCCGACTTCACGGCCCGCTGCGGCCTGCCCGAAGACGAGTTCCACGCGGACGCGTTCACCACCGCTGCCGACGCCGCCCCCGGCGGCGGTTGAGTCCCGGCACCCCTCCTGGTCGCCCCCGCCGTGCGCGCGGTGGGCGATCCGGCCACGCCCGAGCGCACCCGTCCCCGACGGACGGCGCAGCAGAAGCTTGACAGGGATGGGTAAATTGCCCATTGTCCGGGAACCGTTGTTTCCGAGTGTGTCGCTGCGTGACGCTGGCCGCCTGGTTGCATGACCCCGATCGAGTCCTGGTGGGCACCACCCAGGCCATCGAGCGCGCTCGGGCACGGGGCGCAGACTGGGTCGAGCCCGACGACCTGCTTGCCGGCATGCTGCTGGCGATCGCGCGCTTCGGCATCGTCGATCTCGGCGAGCACGTCATCGACCTGTCCGAGCTCGAGCCCGGCTACGACCTGCCCTCCGCGGAACTCACGGTTCGTCCGCGCTACACGCCGGCGGCAGCGGCCGTCTTCGAGCGCGCCGCGCGCGTCGCCCGTGCCGACGGCGAGGCCCGCCTCACGCCGAACCATCTGCTGGTGGTGCTCGGCGACCATTCGATCCCGACCTTCGCACGCATCGCAGTTCGCAACGGCATCGATCCGACGGGCTGGCGGCGGCTGCTCTCGTGCGTCGCCCCGCCGCGTTCGCCGGTACCGCCACGCACCGAGCCGCCGCCCGCGCCGCTGGTCGGCCTCGATGCACTGGTGCCGCAGGACGAGGCCGCGCGTGCGCTCGGCGTGACGGTGGAGGCACTGCGCGGCTACGTCCGTGCCGGCAAGCTCACCGCCTTCCGCGTGCCGGGCGACCACCGCACGGTACGCATCCGTCGCGAGGATCTCTTCGCGCTGCTGGCGCTGCTTCGCGCCATCGAGCATCCGATGACCGCACGGCGCCGTCAGTCTTCGGACGTCCCGGTAGAAACCAACCCTCGCGAGCCGATCCTCGGCTGAGTCGTCCGGGAGTCAGAACCGATGCCCATCTTCGTCGCGATCCGCCACCTGCCGGGTCTGTCCGCCGATGCCCTCAAGGGCGCGGGCGCCCGGATCAAGTCCTGTGCGGCGGGCATGCAGACCGAGGGCACCGACGTGCGCTGGCTGCGCAGCTTCTTCCTCGCCGAGTCCGACCAGACCCACTGCTACTTCGAGGCCCCGACGCGCGAAGCGGTCGCCGATCTCAACGAGCGCGCCGGCATGCCGTACCAGCGGCTGCTCGAGGTGGCGCAGATGACCCCCGACACGGTCTGAACGGGGGAGGGCGCCGCACGATGCGGCGCCTGGGCGCACGGCCCCTCAGTGCGCCTCGCCGAGGTAGGCGGCCCGCACCCTCGGATCGCTCAGCATGCGCTTGGCGTCGTCGGTCATCGTGATCAGGCCCGAGTCCATCACGTAGGCGCGGTCGGCCGCCATCAGCGCGAGCTTCGCGTTCTGCTCGACCAGCAGAAGCGTCGTGCCCTGCCCGTGCACCGAGCGGATCACCTCGAAGATCTTCTCGACCATGATCGGCGACAGCCCCATGCTCGGCTCGTCGAGCAGCAGCAGCTTCGGTCGGCTCATCAGCGCGCGCGCCATCGCGAGCATCTGCTGCTCGCCGCCGGACATGGTGCCGGCCAGCTGCTGCGCACGCTCCTCGAGGCGAGGGAAGGTCGCGAACATGCGGTCGATGTCGGCCTGGATCTGGGCCTTGTCGTCGCGGACGTAGGCCCCCATCAGCAGGTTCTCGACGATGGTCATTCGCGCGAACACGCCGCGGCCTTCCGGCACCATCGCCAGCCCCTGGCCGACCAGCTGGTACGAGCCCTGGCCCTTGATCGAGCGCCCGCAGTAGGCGATCTCGCCTGCGGCGGGCTGCAGCGTGCCGGTGATCGCCTTCATCGTCGTGGTCTTGCCCGCGCCGTTCGCGCCGATCAGCGCGATCAGCTCCCCCGAGCGCACCTCGAGGTCCACGCCCTTGACGGCCTGGATGCCGCCGTAGGCGACCTTCAGGCCCTTGACCGACAGCACGGCCTCAGTCATGCCCCGCTCCCAGGTACGCCTCGATGACCGCCTTGTCGCGCTGGACATCGGCCGGCAGCCCCTGCGCGATCACCTTGCCGTAGTCCAGCACGGTCACGCGGTCGCACAGTCCCATCACCAGCTTCACGTCGTGCTCGATCAGCAGGATCGTCTTGCCGTCGTCGCGGATCTGCTCGAGCAGGCCGCGCAGCGCGACCTTCTCGGTCGCGTTCATGCCCGCGGCGGGCTCGTCGAGCGCCAGCAGCTTCGGGTCGGTGGCGAGTGCGCGCGCGATCTCGAGGCGGCGCTGGTCGCCGTAGGACAGCGTGCGCGACTGGTAGTCCGCGAAGCGGCCGATGCCGACGTACTCGAGCAGCGCCATCGCGCGCTCGCGGATCGCGGCCTCCTCGCGCCGCTGAACCGGCAGGCGCAGCATCGCCGCCCAGGCACCGCAGTGCGTGCGGATGTGCCGGCCGACCATCACGTTCTCCAGCACGGTCATCTCGGCGAACAGCCTGATGTTCTGGAACGTGCGCGCGATGCCCGCTTCGGCCACCTTGTGAACGGCCGTCGGCTCGTAGGGCACGCCGTCGAGCGCAAAGCTGCCCGAGTCGGGGGTGTACAGCCCGGTGATCACGTTGAAGAACGTGGTCTTGCCGGCACCGTTCGGCCCGATCAGACCGTAGATCTGGCCGCGGTCGATGCGCAGTCCGACCTCGGCCAGCGCCTGCAGGCCGCCGAAGCGCTTGTTCACGCCCTCGACCGCGAGCAGCGGCGTTGCCGCCCCCGCCGCGACCGGCCGCGCCACGGTCACCGCATCCGCCGCGCTCATCGCACGCCTCCGACCTTCGCGTCGCCGCCGGCGTCCTTGACGGCGCGCCGACCGGCGCCGTGCTTGGGCGCGGGCCACAGGCCCTCCGGCCGGTACAGCATCACACCGACCATCGCGAGACCGAAGAGCAGCATGCGCAGCGCCTCGGGCGCAACGACCTCATGGCCGAAGATCGCCTCCTGCACCGGCTTGGCGACATAGCGAAGGACCTCGGGGATCGCATAGAGCAGGATCGCGCCCAGGATCACGCCGGGCACGTGCCCCATGCCGCCGAGAACGACCATCGCGACGATGACGATCGACTCCATCAGCGTGAAGCTCTCGGGCGACACGAAGCCCTGGAACGCCGAGAACATCGCCCCGGCCACGCCGCCGAACGACGCGCCCATCGCGAAGGCCAGCAGCTTGACGTTGCGCGTGTTGATGCCCATCGCCTTCGCGGCGATCTCGTCCTCCCGGATGGCCATCCAGGCGCGCCCGATCCGCGAGTCCTGCAGACGGATCGTCAGCACGATGATCACGATCGCGAGCGTGAGGAACAGGTAGTAGTACAGGTACACCGACGGCATCGTCAGGCCGAAGATCGTCTGCGTCTTGCCGAGGCTCATGCCGCCGAGCGAGATCGGATCGATGTTGCTGATGCCCTGAGGCCCGTTGGTGATGTTCACCGGGGAGTTCAGGTTGTTCATGAAGATTCGCACGATCTCGCCGAAGCCGAGCGTGACGATCGCCAGATAGTCGCCGCGCAGCCTGAGCGTGGGTGCGCCGAGCATCACGCCGAAGAGCGCGGCGATCGCGGCGCCCAGCGGCACCACCAGCCAGATCGAGTTGTGCAGGCCGTCCGGGAACATCTCCTGGATGAACTCGAAGTTCTCGGCGAGGTGGGGCGAGGCCAGCAGCGCATACATGTAGGCGCCGACCGCGTAGAAGGCGACGTAACCGAGGTCGAGCAGGCCCGCGTAGCCGACGACGATGTTCAGTCCGAGCGCCAGCATCACGTAGAGCAGCGCGAAGTCGAGGATCCGGACCCAGGCGTTGCCCTGGCTGCCGACGACGAAGGGCAGCACCGCGAGACCGATCGCGACGGCGATCGCCGACGCGTAGGCGGCGCCGGGGTTGTCCTTGAAGGACGGGAAGAACGAGGAGTGCGAGGCGGCCATCGGGGTTCCTTCCGAGGGGGCTGGGCTCAGGCCCGGTCGGCGACGCGCTCGCCCATGATGCCGGACGGCCTGAAGACCAGCACCACGATCAGCACGACGAAGGCGAAGATGTCCTGGTAGTGGCTGCCGAGGAAGCCGCCGGTCAGGTCACCGATGTAGCCCGCGCCCAGGCTCTCGATGATGCCGAGGAGCAGGCCGCCGACCACTGCGCCGGCCAGGTTGCCGATGCCGCCGAGCACCGCCGCGGTGAACGCCTTCAGGCCGGGGATGAAGCCCATGCTGAACTGGGCGATGTTGTAGTTCATCGCGACCAGCACGCCCGCGACCGCCGCGAGCGCCGCACCGATCGCGAAGGTCGCCGCGATCACCTGGTTGGCGTTCACGCCCATCAGCCCGGCGATCCGCGGGTTCTCCGCCGTCGCCCGCATGGCGCGGCCGAGCTTGGTGCGGTTCACCAGCAGCATCAGGCCGATCATCATCAGCGTCGACACCACGAGGATCAGCGCCTGTTTGGGCGCGAGCAGCGCGCCGCCGATCTCGATCGGCGTGGTGGGCAGCAGGTCGGGGAAGACGATCGGATTCGGCTTCCAGATGATCATCGCGACGGTCTGGATCACGATCGACACGCCGATCGCGGTGATCAGCGGCGCGAGGCGGGGCGCGTTGCGCAGCGGCCGGTAGGCCACTCGTTCGACGAACAGCGACAGCAGCACGCACACCGGGATCGCGCAGCCGAGCGCGAGGACGAGGATCACCGGACCGGGGAGGCCCGACTTCGAGAGCACGCCGGCGACGGTCACGCCCACCATCGCGCCGACCATCAGCACATCGCCGTGCGCGAAGTTGATCAGCTGCAGGATGCCGTACACCATCGTGTAGCCGAGGGCGACGAGCGCATAGACGCTCCCGAGCACCAGGCCGTTCAGGATCTGCTGCAGCAGGATGTCGAAGTCCATCGGGCGGGGTCCGGCTTCCAAAAATCGCCGGATTCTACTTGCTTCGCCCGCGGCGCGATACGCCACTAAAAAAGAAGCCCCGGAACGCGTCCGGGGCAAACCAGCCAGGGAGGAAGAAATCTGTACGGGCTGGAGAGGAGATTCGCGGAACCGGAAGGTCGCGTCGAACGGATCCACGATTCCAATCTAGTCCTGGCCTGCCGGATGCGGCGGGGCGTCTGGACCGGCGGGACGTCGCCGCGGATGGACGGCGCGCGCTGCCGAAGGGTGTTGCGCCAATGCAAAACGGGCGCCCGCAGGCGCCCGTTCGCAGGAGCGGGAGTGGGCCTACTTCTGCACGAGGATCCACTTGACGAGGGCGGCGGCCTCGTCGGCATTGACCTGAGGGTTCGCGGGCATGGGGATCTGGCCCCAGGCGCCCACGCCGCCCTCGCGTACCTTCTTGGCGAGCTTCGCCGACGCGTCCTTGTCGGTGGCGTACTTCGCCGCCACGTCCTTGTAGGACGGCCCGATCAGCTTCTTGTCCACGGCGTGGCAGGCCGTGCAGTTCTTCGCCTTGGCCAGGTCGAGGCTGGCATGCGCGGGGGCCGACGCCAACAGCGCGGCGGCGGCCGACAGGGTGACGATCAGGGTGCGTTTCATTCGATCTCCGGGTCGTGCTTAGCGGGGCGGGGGGG
>JBIIPQ010000256.1:0-6275 GCA_044342535.1 Burkholderiaceae bacterium | reverse complement strand
GCGACCGGGCCCGGCCGCGCTGCAGGTCGGCGCGCCGCCCGATCCGGCCCCGATCCGCACCCGCTTCCCGCCCGAGCCGAACGGCTACCTGCACATCGGGCACGCCAAGTCGATCTGCCTGAACTTCGGCATGGCGCTCGACTACGCGGGCCGCTGCCACATGCGCTTCGACGACACCAACCCGGTCAAGGAAGACCAGGAGTACGTCGACGGGATCCTCGACACGGTGCGCTGGCTCGGCTTCGAGTGGGACACCGGCGGCGAGAACGACCTGTTCTTCGCCAGCGACTACTTCGGCTGGTTCTACGAGATCGCCGAGCATCTGGTCCGCGCCGGCCACGCCTACGTCGACTCGCAGCCGGCCGACGAGATGCGCACGCGCCGCGGCACGCTGACCGAACCCGGGACCGACTCCCCGTTCCGCGGCCGCAGCCCCGACGAGAGCCTGGCGCTGCTGCGCGAGATGCGCGCCGGCACGCATGCCGAGGGCACGCACGTGCTGCGCGCGAAGATCGACATGGCCTCGCCCAACGTCACGATGCGCGACCCGGTGCTCTACCGCATCCGCTTCGCGCACCACCACCGGACCGGCGACGCGTGGTGCATCTACCCGATGTACGACTTCGCGCATCCGCTGTCGGATGCGCTCGAGAACGTCACCCACTCGCTGTGCACGCTCGAGTTCGAGGATCACCGGCCGCTGTACGACTGGCTGCTCGAGCGCGCGGCCGAGGGCGGCTTCTTCCAGCGTCCGCTGCCCCGGCAGATCGAGTTCGCCCGGCTCAACATGACCTACACCGTCACCAGCAAGCGCAAGCTGCAGGAACTGGTGCAGTCCGGCGCCGTCGACGGCTGGGACGATCCGCGGATGCCGACGATCGTGGCCCTGCGGCGACGCGGCTACACGCCCGAGTCGATCCGCCTGTTCGCAGAGCGCATCGGCGTCTCCAAGGCCCATCAGTGGGTCGACCCGTCCGTGCTCGAGCAGGCGCTGCGCGACGACCTCGACGCGAAGGCGGCCCGGGCGTTCGCGGTGCTCGACCCGCTGCGGCTCGAGCTGGTGAATTTCCCCGATACGCTCGAGGAGCCCTGCACCGCCCCCGTCCATCCGCACCATCCGGACCGCGGGCTGAGGCACTTCCCGCTGACCCGCGAGCTCTGGATCGAGCGCGAGGATTTCCAGGCGCAGCCGCCCAAGGGCTTCTTCCGGCTGTTCCCGGGCAACAAGGTGCGTCTCAAGCACGGCTTCGTCATCGAGTGCACCGGCTTCGAGGCCGATGCCGACGGCCGGGTCACCAAGGTGCTGGCGAACTACCTGCCCGACTCGAAGTCCGGCACGCCGGGCGCCGACGGCTACAAGGTGAAGGGCAACATCCACTGGGTCTCGGCCCGCCACGGCGTGCCCGCCGAGGTCCGGATGTACGAGCGCCTGTTCCTCGAGGCCCACCCCGATGCGGGCGGACGCGACTATCGCGAGTCGATCAACCCGCAGGCCAAGCGCATCGTGCGCGCGATCCTCGAGCCTGGCCTGGCGAACGCCGGCGCCGACGCGCGCTTCCAGTTCGAGCGGCACGGCTACTTCGTGGCCGACCGGACCGACCATCGCCCCGCAGCGCCGGTCTTCAACCTGTCGGTGACGCTCAAGGACTCGTGGGGCGCCAGGAAGTGAACGCCCGCGGCCGGCGCCACGCGTCGGCCGGCGCAGCCCGCCTCAGACGTCGTCCGCCACGTACGGGTTCGAGGCCCGCTCGTCGCCGAAGGTCGACATCGGTCCGTGCCCCGGCACGAAGGCGACGTCGTCGCCCATCGGCCAGAGCTTCTCGCGGATCGAGCGGATCAGCTGCGCATGGTTGCCGCGGGGGAAGTCGGTGCGGCCGATCGAGCCCTGGAACAGCACGTCTCCGACGATCGCGAGCCGGCTCTCGGGGTGATGGAACACGACGTGGCCGGGCGTGTGCCCGGGACAGTGCGCGACCTGTAGCGCGACGTCGCCGAAGCGCACGGTGTCGCCATCGACCAGCCAGCGGTCGGACTCGAAGGCATCGAGCTGCGGAAAGCCGAACATCTTCCCCTGGCCGGGCAGCTGGTCGATCCAGAACTTGTCGTCGAGGTGGGGGCCCTCGATGCGGACGCCGTGCCGCGTCGCGTACTCGGCGGCCTGGCCGCAGTGGTCGATGTGACCGTGGGTCAGCAGCACCTTCTCGAGCGTCGCACCGGTGGCGGCGAGCGCGGCATCGATGCGATCGAGGTCGCCGCCCGGATCGATGACGACCGCGCGCTGCGTCGCCTCGTCGACGAGGATCGAGCAGTTCTGCTGGAACGGCGTGACCGGGACGATCGTCAGCTTCATCGCGGCCTCAACGGGATTCGGTGGGCCGCTGCACCCAGGCATGCGCGAGCAGCGCCTTCATCGGCACGATCGACAGCGCGGATTCGTGGGTGGCCTCGAGCACCACCGGGGGTGCCGCGCCCGCTTCGTAGGCCTCGAGCCAGCGGGCCGCGCACAGGCACCAGCGGTCGCCGGCCGCCAGGCCCTTGAAGCGGTACTCGGGACGCGGCGTGCTCAGGTCGTTGCCGCGCCGCTGGCTGAACTCGAGGAACGCTGTCGTGACGCGCGCGCAGACGGTGTGGCTGCCGTGGTCGTCGGGGCCGGTGCTGCAGCAGCCGTCACGGAAGAAGCCCGTCAGAGGGTCGTACGAGCAGGCCTGCAGCGGCCCGCCGAGCACGTTGCGGCCAGGACGGCCGACCGGTTCGGTCATGGGAAACGAACTCCTCGAGATCGCCGGTCCGAACCGGCCTCAGCCGTCCCGATCGATCACCTGATCGAGCACGCGGCGTCCTGCATCCTCGATGCGGAGCCGCACCGGCAGCATCTCGAAATCGTACCCCAACCACAGGTCGATCCTGGGTTCGTCCGTTCCGGGCTGCACGGGTCGCGCGAGGTGCAGGGCATGGATCGGGCCTCCAGGCGCCATCAGCACGTCGGGGCCGACGACAACGAAACGCTCTGTCCGGACCTCCCGCATCGTCGCCACCGGCAGCTCGAACGCAAGCCCGGCAACGAAGCGCGCGGGCTCGGCCCGCACCAGCAGGCCGATCTGGTAGAAGACGCTCAGCCGGTCCTGGGTGCCCGCGGGCAGCGGCACCGGCTCGCGGCCGCCCGGCAGCAGGCGCCTGCCGTCGGGGTCGAAGGCGACGGCCCGTTCCGCGCGCTTGCCGCGCGTCTCGGCATAGCGCACGGGCTGCAGCCCGCCCGGCCCCAGTCGACCTGCGCTCGACTGCGTGAGCGTGCCGGAGTAGACCAGCGACAGCAGGCCCTCGGCCTCGCCTTCGGTGCGCAGTTCGTAGCGCTCGCCGTCGTGGCTCAGGCGGTATTCGAGGCGCGCCACCGAGCGACCGTCGGAGAACTCGCCCCAGTAGACCTTGAAGCGCTGGCGGCGCGAACCGGGCAGCGCGGGAAGCGGCACGGCGGGCTCGACGGCCGGCGGCGGCGCGGGCGCTTCGGCGACGGGTGCCGCAGCCGGCTCGGACGCGGCCGTCGGAAGATCTTCGGCCGCCGGGGGCGGGTCGGCCGGCTGGGCGGCCGGCATCGGCTCGGGGGGCGCCTCGGCCGACTCGGAGGGCGTCTCGGCGGGCGGCCTCGGTGCCGGCTCACGGGGCTGCGAGTTCGGTGCCGCCGCGCGCCGCGGCGCCTTGGGAACCGGAGCCGGCGCCAGGGTCGGGGCGGCCGATGGGGTCGGCGGGGCAGGCGGCGCCAGCAGCGCGACCTCGACCGTCTTGCCGGCGTCGGCCGGACGGGGCGCCGCCGTCCCGAGCCGCCCCGCCATGCCGGCGACCACGAGCGCGTGCAGCGCGACCGACGCCGCGAGCAGCGCGACGGTCGCGCCCGCAGCACGCATCCGCTCGGCGATTCGGGTCATCGGACCATCCTAACGCACGACTCCGGCAGCCCCCCGACCCGCCATCCGAAGTGTTGCCGACCTTTACACCGGCCTTCGGCGCCTCGGATGACGCCGCACGGCCGAGCCTTGCAGATCAGGCACTTGGCGAGTCGCCCGCTCCCCGGCATGCGAATTGCTACAGACGCCTCCGACATGAGAATCTCGATCGAAAGGCTGTGGAGGGTGGTACCGGTTCCGGTCATCGTGCTGGACCGGATGCCGGGGCGTCTGGTCGGGCTGAGCATGGGCGTGTTCGTGGTCCTGCGGACCGACTACGCACTGGACCGTCCGACCATGGTCCACGAACTCGAGCACTGCAAGCAGTTCTGGCGGGGCGGCGCGCTGCTGCACATGCTGCGCTACTACGCGAGCCGGGAGTACCGTCTGCGGGTCGAGGTCGAGGCGTTCCGCGCCGAGCTCGACGCCTGCGAGGCCGACGAGCGCGCCGAGCGACTCGACGACGCGTCGCGCGCGCTGGCCACCGGCTACCATGTTGGGCTCGACGTCTCCTCGTGCCGAAGGCTCCTCACGTGCTCCCACCCATTCGACGCCTTCTGGCCGACTTCGCCGCGGGCCGCAGCACGCCCGTCGACCTCCTCGCCCGCTGTCATGGCGCGATCGACCGAGCCGACGGAATCCTGAACGCGCTGCCCACGCGCCGCGACCGGGCGGCGTGCGTCGCCGAGGCCGAGCACGCGGGCCGCGCGATCGCAGCGGGTGAACCGGTCGGCCTGCTCGCCGGCCTGCCCTACGTCGCCAAGGACATCTTCGACACCGCCGGGCTGCGCACCACCCTCGGCTCGCCGATCTTCGCGGACCGGGTGCCCGAGACCGATGCACCCGGCGTGCGTCGCCTGCGCGAGGCCGGCGCGATCCTGATCGCGAAGTCGAACACGCCGGAGTTCGCGGCCGGCTCGCAGACCTTCAATCCGGTGCTCGGCGCCACGCGCAATCCCCACGACACGACGCGCACCGTCGGCGGGTCCTCGGGCGGCGCGGCCGCGGCGCTCGCCGCCGGGATGACGGTCGTCGCCGACGGCTCCGACCTGGCGGCCAGCCTGCGCAATCCGGCGAGCTTCTGCGGCGTCGTCGGCATGCGGCCCTCCACGCGGCTCGACCCGACGCTGACCGACGGACCGAACGGCTTCGACCTGATGTCGACGATCGGGCCGCTCGCCCGCAGCGTCGACGACTGCCGGATCGTGCACTCGGCGCTGTTCGAGCCCACCGCGCATCGCCCGCTCGAGGCCTGGCTCGCCCACCTCGAGGCGCGCCGCACGCCGCGTGACGCGCGCGGCCTGCGCCTGGCCTGGTCGGCCGACCTCGGCGGCGTACCGCTCGCCGCGCCGGTGCGCGAGGCCTTCATGCGCGGCATCGATGCCCTGCGCGAGGCCGGTGCGACGCTGGTGGAGACCCATCCCGACTTCAGCGGCGCGGACGAGTCGTTCATGACGCTGCGCGGCCTGTACTTCGTCGAATGGCTGGGCGAGCTCTACGGCACCGAGCGGGCCCGGATGAAGGACACTGTCGTCTGGAACATCGAGCAGGGCATGGCGCTCGACGCCGCCGCCATCGCCCGCGCCCAGCGCCTGCGCAGTGCCGTGTTCCGGCGCGTCGCGGCCTTCATGGCCGACGTCGACGCCTTCCTGCTGCCGACGGTGCAGGTGCTGCCCTTTCCGCTCGACGTGCCGTTCCCGACCGAAGTCGACGGCGTGCCGCTCGTGAACTACATCGACTGGCTCAAGACCTGCTACTGGATCAGCGCGAGCGGACACCCGGCCGTGTCGGTGCCCTGCGGCCGGGCCCGGGACGGCGCGAGCGCGCCCCTGCCGGTCGGCCTGCAGGTGGTCGGGCGCTGGAACGGCGACGCATCGCTGCTCGACGTCGCCGAGGGCATCGAGACGGTGCTCGCACCGCTCAACGCGGGCTGAAGGCACGCCGAGGCGCGGCGCACCCGGACCGGGGCGCCACCCGGCTGGCCGCGTCACAGCACGAGCGGCGCGTTCGGCAGTTCGTCGGCGTTGCTGCGGCCATCGGCGGGATACGCGAGCGCAAGCGCGTCGTTGAGCGTCGCCAGACAGGCGACGGCGCCCTCGACCGGCTGGCCGCTGCGGCATCCATCGGCGAGCTGGGCGCAGGCCCGCTCCCAGACGGCCGCATCGATCGTGCGCCGGGCACCGCGGTCCGCGACGATCTCGACCGCACGATCGGCCCACAGCAGGTAGACCAGCACGCCGTTGTCCTCTTCGGTGTCCCAGATCCCGAAGCGGGAGAACACCTCGAGCGCGCGCTCGCGCGCCTGCATGCCGCGCCAGAGCTGACCGGTCTCGAGCG
>JBIIPQ010000255.1:0-6294 GCA_044342535.1 Burkholderiaceae bacterium | reverse complement strand
CATGGTCTCGAGGTTGATCCGCGCCTGCAGCGCACAGCCCGAGACCAGCGCCGGCGAGCGCGCCAGGCCGAGCTGCGCGAGCGTGGCGCCGGCGGCGATCTGCAGCTGCAGGCGCACCAGGTCGAGCCCGAGCAGCTCCTCGGTGACGGTGTGCTCGACCTGCAGCCGCGCGTTGGCCTCGACGAAGGCGAACTCGCCGTCGTTGCGGCCCGCGCCGTCGGCGTCGACCAGGAACTCGATGGTCGCGAGGTTGGACAGGCCGGCCTCGCGCGACAGCCGCAGCGCCGAGGCGAGCAGCCGGTCGCGCAGGTTGGGCGCCAGGCCCGGAGCCGGCGCGATCTCGACGAGCTTCTGGCGCTGGCGCTGCAGGCTGCACTCGCGCTCCCACAGGTGGACCGCGCTCGAGCCGTCGCCGGCAACCTGCACCTCGACATGCCGCGCGCGCGGCAGCAGACGCTCGACATACAGCGCGTCGCTGCCGAATGCGGCCTGCGCCTCGGACGCGCAGCGTGCCCAGGCCTCGTCGAGCTGCGCGGCGTCGGTCACCGGGCGCATGCCGCGGCCGCCGCCGCCGGCCAGCGCCTTGAGCATCACCGCGCCGCCGGCGCCCAGCCGCGCGAGGAAGGCCCGCGCCTCCTCGAGCGTGGTGGCCCGGTCGGTGCCCGAGAGCACCGGCACGCCGCAGCGGATGGCATGGGCTCGGGCGGCGGCCTTGTCGCCGAACAGATCGAGCGTGCGCGGGGCCGGACCGACGAAGGCCAGGCCCGCCTCGACGCAGGCGCGCGCGAAGTCGGCGCGTTCCGACAGGAAGCCGTAGCCCGGGTGGATCGCGTCGCAGTCGTGCTCGCGCGCGGCCATGATCAGCGCGGCCGCGTCGAGGTAGGCGGCGGGGCCGTCGGCTGCGAGCGCGTGCGCGGCGTCGGCCTTGCGCGGGTGCAGTGCGCCCGCGTCGTCGCGCGAGAACACCGCCACCGTCTCGATGCCGAGCTCGGCCGCGGTGCGGGCGATGCGGATGGCGATCTCGCCGCGGTTGGCGATCAGCAGGCGTCGGATCGGGCGTGCCGGGGGGCGGGCGCTGGCGGTGGCGTCTGTCGTCATGGGTGTCGGGCCGTCGGAGAGCAGGTCGGAGAGAATGTCGGAGGAGGGTCAGTCGCGCGCGCGGGCCGATGCGGCGGCGCGCCGCTCGTAGCGCTCGAGGCCGACGATCGAGGCGACGATCACCGCGCCGCCCAGCAGCGTGGTGGGCTGCAGCGTGTCGTTGAACGCCAGCCAGCCGAGCAGCGCCGCCCACAGCAGGTCGACGAACTTGACCGACTGCGTGGCGGAGATGTCGGCCGACGCGAACGAGCGCGTGAGGAAATAATGGCCCGCGGTGCCGGCGATGCCGCCGATCAGCGACAGGCCCCACTGGCCGGGCGTCGGGCTGACCCACACCGGGATCGCGAGCGGCACCGACATCAGCGTGATCAGCAGCGTCTGCCACAGCACGATGACCGCGGCCGAGTCGCGGCGGGTCAGCACCTTGGTGACCAGGAACGAGGCGGCGAACACCGGCGCGGACGCGAGCATCAGCAGGTTGTACCAGCCGCCGGTGCCGGCGAGCCCAGGCCCCACGATGACCAGCACGCCCGCGAAGCCCACCGCGACGGCCACCCACCGCGCCGGGTTCATCGGCTCCTTGAGCAGCCAGGCCGCGCCGATCAGCACGAACAGCGGATTGGTGAAGCTGATCGCGGTCATGTCGGCGAGCGGCATGTGCGGCAGCGCGGTGAACCAGAGGATGAGGCCCAGCGTATGCAGGCCGCTGCGCCAGACCTGACCCTTGATCGACTCGGGCCACAGCCGGTGCAGGCCGCCGGCGGCGATGATCATCGGGACGAGCGGCAGGATGCCGACGAAGTAGCGCAGGAACTGCGCCTGCATCGGGTCGATCGCCAGCGACAGCGCGCGCATCGACGCGTTGGCGGCCTGGAACGACAGGCCCGCGCACAGGGCCCACAGGATGCCGCGGGTGGTCGGCGACAGCGCCGACAGCTGCATGCGCCAGACCCGGCCCTGCACCCTCAGGCCGCGCAGGCCGCGCCGCATCCGGATCCGCATCGTCGCCGCGCCCGGGGAAGGTGTGTCGGCCATGCCCGGATTGTAGTGGGTGCGCGGCCGCGGCCCCGCCGCGACCGGGTCGCAGGGGCCGCGTGCGCACGGGTTTCCGGACCGGCGAGCACGCCGCTTTGTGGACCGGCGAGGCCGTGACGCGGCGCTAGAATCGACGCCCGCGGACCGTCCGCGGCCCGCCCACCGCCCAGGACCCGCCATGCCCGCGATGCCCCCGATCCGACTCGACGCCGCCGCCACGCTTCCCGCCGACGCGAGCCGCGCGGCGCTCGCCGGCCGCGTCTGGCTGCCCGCCGTGGGCGGCCCCGCGACGATCGCGGTGCGCGACGGCCACGTCTTCGACGTGTCGATCGCATTCCCGACGATGCGCGACCTGTGCGAGACGCCCGACCCAGCCACTGCGCTGCGCGCCGCCGGCGGTAGGTCGCTCGGTGCGCTGCAGGCGCTGCTCGACAACACGCCGCCCGAGGTGCGCGACACCACGCGCCCCTGGCTGCTCGCCCCCTGCGACCTGCAGGCGATCAAGGCCGCCGGCGTGACCTTCGCGGTGTCGATGCTCGAGCGGGTGATCGAGGAGCGGGCGCGCGGCAGCGCCGACGCCGCCAATGCGATCCGCGGCGAGGTGGCCCGCCTGATCGGCGACGACCTCTCGAAGCTGCGTCCCGGTTCGGACGAGGCGATGGCGCTGAAGAAGGTGCTGGTCGAGCAGGGCGCGTGGAGCCAGTACCTCGAGGTCGGCATCGGGCCCGATGCGGAGATCTTCACCAAGGCCCCCGCGATGTCCGCGGTCGGCACCGGCATGGATGCCGGCCTGCATCCGATGTCGAGCTGGAACAACCCCGAGCCCGAGGTCGTGCTCGTGATCGCCTCGAGCGGTGCCGTCGTGGGCGCGGCGCTCGGCAACGACGTGAACCTGCGCGACGTCGAGGGCCGCTCGGCGCTGCTGCTCGGCAAGGCCAAGGACAACACCGCCTCGTGCGCGATCGGCCCGTTCATCCGCTTCTTCGACGCGCACTTCACGATGGACGACGTGCGCGCGACCACGGTGTCGCTCACCGTCGACGGACCCGAGGGCTTCGTGCTGAAGGGCGCCTCCTCGCTGTCGAAGATCAGCCGCGATCCGGCCGACCTCGCCGCGCAGACGCTGTCGGCGCACCACCAGTATCCGGACGGCGCGATGCTCTTCCTCGGCACGATGTTCGCGCCGATCGAGGACCGTCATGCGCCCGGCCAGGGCTTCACGCATGTCTACGGCGATCGCGTGACCATCTCGGCACCGGCGCTCGGCGCGCTGGTCAACCGGATGCGCCGTACCGACGAGTGCGAGCGCTGGACCTTCGGCGCCGGCGCGCTGATGCGCAACCTGGCCAAGCGCGGGCTGCTCTGAGCGCGACCCGCGCCCGGCGCCTTCGCCGCGCGCGGGCCTAGCCGCAGCGGGCCTCAGCGCACCGCGCGCGGCGTCACGCCGCACCAGCGCGCCACGAAGCGTGCGAGCACCTCGGTGACCTGCACCGTGCTGTCGATCGAGACCCACTCGTCGATGCCGTGGATGTCCGCACCCACCGGCCCGTAGCAGGTGGCCGGGATCGGGCCGTAGAGGTTGAAGCTGCGCGCATCGGTGGTGCCGGTGCCCACGACCAGCTCGACCTCGGTGCCCACGACCTCGCGGTGCGTCGCCGCGAGCTCGGTGACCAGGGGCGCCGCGCGATCGAGCAGGCAGCCTTCCGACTGGAAGCCGCGGTAGGTGACGGTGTAGCGGATGCCCTCGCGCCCGGCCATCGCCGCGTGCGCCTCGGCGAGGCGCGCCTCGACCGCGGCCCGCACGGCCTCGCGACTCATGTCCGGGTAGAACGACAGGCGGATCTCGGCGACGCAGGTGGTGGCGACCGAGGACGCCCATTCGCCGCCCGACAGCTTGCCGAGGTTGAAGTTGATCGGATGCTCGTGCGCGCACCACATCGCATGCCGGCGCCCGGGCTCGTTCCACTCGCGCTCGAGCAGCTTGAGCTCGGCGAACAGGTTGCGGGCCGCGTCGATCGCGTTGGTGCCGGTGTGCGCGACCATCGCATGCACCGGCACGCCGGTGACCTCGAGCGTCAGCCACATCACGCCGAGCTGGCCGACCAGGATCGCGTTGCCCGGCTCCGGGATCACCGCCGCATCGGCGTGATAGCCCTGCACGAGGCAGGCGAGCGCGCCGTTGCCGGTGCACTCCTCCTCGATGACCGACTGCAGGTAGACCGGCGCGGCCGGCTCCAGGCCGAGCGCCTGCAGCGCCCGGAACGCGTTCAGGTAGGCCACGATGCCGGCCTTCATGTCGGCCGCGCCCCGACCGTAGAGCCGGTCGCCCTCGACGCGCGGCGCGAAGGGCGGCGATGTCCACATCGTCGCGTTGCCCACCGGCACGACGTCGATATGGCCGTTGAGGATCAGCGAGCGCCCGCGGGACTCGCGCGGCAGGTGCACGCCCACCACGTTCGGGCGGCCGTCGTACGAGACGATCGACGGCGACCAGCCGCGGTGCGACCTGAGCTTCGCCTCGTCGATGTCGAAGCGGTCCACCCGCAGGCCCATCGTGCCCAGCGTGTCGGCCATCCAGGCTTGCGCCGCGGCCTCTTCGCCGAGCAGCGAGGGCAGCGCGACCAGCTCGGACAGCATGCGGACGGTGTCGGTGCGGGTGGCGGAGACGGCCGCGTTGAGCTCGCGGACAAATCCGGAATCGGTGGCGGCGGGCATCGGGGGGCTCCGGGTCGGGTGCGCCGCTAGACTACCGCACCGATGACCGAGCCTGCCCCGCGCCGTTCCATCGAGCGCCGCGCGGTGCTCGCGATGCTCGCCGCGCTCGCCTGCCTGATCCTGCTCGACGTGAGCGGCAAGTGGCTGGGCATGCGTGGCGTGCCGGTCGCCGCCACCACCTGGTCGCGCTACGCCGGTCACCTGCTCGTGGTGCTCGTGCTGTTCCTGCCGACACACGGGCTGTCGGTGCTGCGCACCGCGCATCCGCTGCGCCAGGCGGCGCGCGGCTCGCTGATGGTGATGATCACCCTGCTGTACTTCGCCGCGCTCAAGCTGATGCCGCTCGCGCAGGCGACCGCAGTCTTCTTCACCACGCCGATCCTGGTGATGCTGTTCGCCGCGGCGTTCCTCGGCGAGCGCCCGACCTGGGCGACCTGGGCGGCGGCGCTCGTCGGCTTCGCGGGCGTGCTGGTGGTGGTGCGCCCGGGCACGGCGCTGCCGCTGGCGGGCGTGGCCCTGGTGCTGGGCGCGGCCGCGGGCAACGCGGCCTACCAGACGCTCACGCGCGCCCAGGCGCAGGCCGACTCGCCGATGGTGCAGGTGCTCTGGAGCGGGCTGGTGGGCGCGGCGATCATGACCGTCACGGCGCCGCTGTGGTGGGTGCCCGGCTGGTGGCGCGATCCGTCGTTCACGGCGCTGGACGTCGCGGTGTTCGCCGCGATCGGGCCGCTCGGCGCGGTCGCGCACCTGCTGCTGGCCCGCGCCTTCCGGCTCGCCCAGGCCTCGCGGCTCGCGCCCTGGGCCTACATGCAGATGCTGCTGTCGATCGCGCTCGGCTGGGCGATCTGGGGGGAGGTGCCGGATGCGATCGCACTGCTCGGCATGGTGCTGATCGCGGTCGGCCCGCAGCTCGCGCGGCTCGGCGCCCGGGCGCCGGCGGGCTGAGGCCCGTGCGCACGCTCGGGCCCGCCCCGCTCCGAACGGGCGCGTTCAGGCTGGTCCGGGCCCGATCAGGCCGCCGGCTCCGCCGCGTCGACCGCGGTCTCGTCGAGGTCGCGGATCAGCCCCCAGACGCTGCTCGGCGCGAGGTTCAGCAGCGCCGCGAGTGCGGTGATGTCATCGGGGAGGGCGGCGTTGTCCCAGCCGTGCTGGCTGTGCCGGGCGAGCGCCGTCGCCAGCAGCACGTTGCGCACGCGGGGCACGTTCGACAGGTGATCGTTGGTCAGCAGCTGCAGCAGCTCGGGCAGCCGCCAAGCCTTCATCAGTGCCTGCTCGAGATCGCAGAGCTGCACGTTCAGCATATCGCGCTGCGCGTGCGCCGAGCGCAGCGTCGGGTCGGCCCGCTGGCGCCGCTCGATCTCGAGCGCGAGCAGCGGTGCGTGGCACCAGAGCAGCACCTCGGCGAAGTCGTGCAGCAGCGCGGCCTCCTGGATGATCTCGGCGTCG
>JBIIPQ010000254.1:0-6351 GCA_044342535.1 Burkholderiaceae bacterium | reverse complement strand
AGGCCTTCATCCCCGTGGCGCGTGTCACCGACATGCTGCTGTCGCCCGGCGGTGCATTCGACTACAACGGCGTGCGCCGCCAGTACCCCGACATCCGCCTCGTCTACTGGGCGGGCGGCAACCCGTTCCACCACCACCAGGACCTGCACCGGCTTGCCCGCGCCTGGCGCCGTCCCGAGACCATCGTCGTGCACGAGCAGGTCTGGAACGCACACGCGAAGATGGCCGACATCGTGCTGCCCGCCACATCGACGCTGGAGCGCGACGACATCGGCCACGGCACGCGCGACGCGCTGATGATCGCCATGCGGCGTGTCGCCGAGCCGCCCGGCGAAGCCCGCGACGACTACACCATCTTCGCCGACATCGCCGCGCGCCTGGGCGCCGGCGACGCGTTCACCGAAGGGCGCGACGCCCGCGGCTGGCTCGCCCACCTGTACGGCGAGGCCGCCGTGCGCTGGGAAAAGGCCGGCGTCGAGCTGCCCGAGTTCGAGGCCTTCTGGGCGGCGGGCGGCGTGAGCGTCCCGGCGAACCCCGAGCCGGTCGTCGGCTTCGGCGCGTTTCGCGCCGACCCGGTGGCCCACGCGCTCGGCACGCCGAGCGGGCGCATCGAGCTGTTCTCCGAGCGCATCGCGTCCTTCGGCTGCGACGACTGCCCCGGCCACCCCGTCTGGTTCGCGCCCGCCGAATGGCTCGGCTCGCCGCTCGCCGCGCGCCATCCGCTGCACCTGCTGTCCGACCAGCCGCACACCAAGCTGCACAGCCAGCTCGACCACTCCGCCTACAGCCTCGCCAACAAGGTCGCCGGCCGCGAGCCGCTGCGCTTGCATCCGCTCGATGCCGCCGAGCGCGGCATCGCCGAGGGCGACGTGGTCCGCGTGTTCAACGACCGCGGCGTCTGCCTCGCGGGTGCGCGCTTTGACGAGGGCCTGCGGCGCGGCGTGGTGGTACTCGCGACCGGCGCCTGGTGGGACCCGGAGTCGCCCGGCGATCCGTCATCGCTCGATCGGCACGGGAATCCGAACACGCTCACGCGCGACGTCGGCGCGTCGTCGATGTCGCAGGGGTGCGCGGCGCAGACCTGCCTCGTCGAGGTGGCGCGTTTCGAGGGCGAGCCGCCGGCGGTGCGGGCGTTCGAGCTGCCGGAGTTCGTGCGGGGGTGAGGGCAGGGATGGGCCCTGATTTCGGGGCCAGGTGTCAGTACGTGGGCTAGGGGGGGGGCGCGTGCGGATGCCGCTACGGGTCGTGGACCGGTTAGCCCGGACACGGAACGTGCGGTTAGCCATGCACGCGTCTGCTCGATCGGCCATTCGATAGGCCAAGCGGTCGCTTCGCCCATGGTGGTTATTGGACTTAGTGGGCGTAGTTGGTAGAGTCGGGTCAGCTAAATACAAGTTAGGTGCTTGTTTCTCATGCTGATTGACGGCGTGATTGTCGAAGCGAAGTGCCCCTCACCGCCGAGGGCGGGCGGGGCGCATCGAGCCGTCATCGCCGCCTCACGCTTCGGGTCGGTCGGGACGCAGGTGGTTGCATCTGCCGGACGTTCCCGCGGGAACGTGTCGCCGAACGTCGTAGTCCATCGGACGGTGGTCGCCGTCCCGGAAACGTGGAGTTCTTCGCGGCAGAATCTGTCCGCCCCGGTCGCGGTTTGTGTTTCTCGCTCGCACGGGGCTGGCTCGCTCGGCGTGCTTCGTGTGGTGAAGCCGCGGCCCGAGCCGTGGACGCACCTAACCAATTGCTGCAGCCGACGCTTGACCCCGTCGCCTGTCCGCTTCCGCGGCCAGACGCCGGCATCAAGCGCGGCTGAGCGCCGTCGTTATGCAGCATGGCGGGAGCTTGACATACCAAACAAGGTATAGGCATCATGGGGTATGTGGCGTGTATTTGAGCATCGACGTGTCGACCGCCAGCTTGGCGATGCCCCGCGGGAAGTCCTTGTCCGATACGAGAAGTGGAAGGACATCGTGTCGCTTTCGGGGCCACCCGGTCTGCGACTGATCAAGGGCTTTCATGATGAAGCGCTGTCAGGGCAATGGGCGGGCCATCGCTCGTCTCGCCTTGGGATTCAATGGCGTGTGATCTATCAGGTCGAGGCGTCTGAGGTGCGGGTCTTGGTCATGACAGTGACCGCTCATGACTATCGGAGGGCACGATGAGGAATTTTCAGGTAGCGAAGAAGCGCGTCGAGGTTTCGGTCGGGGAGTCGGTGCGCGTGATCCGTGAGCTTCAGGAGATGAGCCAGAACGACCTAGCGCGCGCCACCGGAATCCCGCAATCGACGATCTCGGCGATCGAGAACGAACGAGTGCGGCTCGGTGTAGAGCGCGCCAAGGTGCTCGCGCGGGCCCTGCGCTGTCATCCCGGTGTGCTCGTCTTCCCGGGCTGGGACGCCGACTATGCGGACGCTGCATAACCAAGAGCTGCATCGGACGCTTGACGCCGATGCCCGCCCGCGACCGCAGGCGGTCACCGGCGTCAAGCGCCGCTGAGCGCCACCGTTAGGCTTGGTAATCGACCAATCTGGCCCGCCCACATCGAATGAATCCACCTTCCCAGCACCTTGCCTTCCACGGAACCATCGTCCTGCTTTTTGCCCTACTTCTCGGCGCACCATATGCAAAGGCAATCAAGTCCAATGCTTCGGCACAGGTTGTAAACTCCTGGCGCGTAGCCCATCAAAGCTTGTCACTTGGTGCTGCACTGATGTTTTCAGTGGCCGCAGTCCTGCCTACCCTGGTGAAGTCTCAGCCACTGGCTTGGTCGGTCTCGCTATGTCTCATCGTTTCTTCGTACGCCTTCTGCGTTGCCACCCCACTGGCAGCAATCACCAAGGATAGAGGCCTCGCTTCGGGCGCTGGTGGCTTGGCACGGCTTGTCTACTGGGGCAACATCGTCGGTGCTGCAGGTTCGCTTGCTGGGGCATTCATTCTGGTGCTTGCGGCCGCGATATCGGTGCTGTGAGCGCCATGCTTATCAACCACCGCGAGCGAGGCCTGATCCCTCGCTCGAGCGGAGCGCCAACGGCAGACCAGCAGCCCTGGGCTGGTGGTGCGTGGTACATCTTCACGAGACTGAACCTGGAGTCCTGCCGCTGCCGCCCGCTTAGCCAGTTAGACTGCACGAACGAGCGAGTACATGTTCCGAGCCCTCGAGCCCGATGATGCGGAGAGGTTCCGGGAGTTGCGATGATCGGTGGTTGCAGTGTCGCCCGTGGGAATGGGAACGACACTTGAAGAAGAGCTTCAGCGACCCGAGGCGTTCTTTCGGGGGCAGTTGTCGTTTGTGTCACCGAGTCGTGTCTTCGCTGCTTTCGCAGATGAAGAGCTTGTCGCAACGGCTGGAGTACGATGGCCAGCGATGGTTACTTCCGCGAAACACGTGAAGATCCTGTATGGCGTGCAGACGGCGCCGAACCGGAAGTGCTGAAAATTGATGGCCGATACCACGACTTGCTGTTCATGAGCCTGCGAAACCCAGCGTCATCCGAACGGGACTCAGTAGAGGTGCACCGCGGCGCCTTGCAGGTGCGTGCTGGTCAGCTCCGACGGCAGGCACCAGTTTCTAAAGCATGCGAGATTCCAGGATGCCCTCCTTCGATCCCCTGCCTTCTAGGCCACTGGTCACTGAATCATTCGCAATTCGTGTCAGGGGACTGAATCCGTACGCCGCTGTGACGCTCCGGTTGTGCAACAGGACCCCGGACGGCGTTGTATTCGCATCCGAGGCCACGTTCAACGCAGACGAGAACGGAACTGTCGATCTCACACAGCAAGCCCCCATCTCAGGAGACTACAACGGCATCGACGCCATGGGATTGTTCTGGTCCCGTCGGCCAGCCGACGGCAAAGCGGCCGCAGCCTGTGCGCCTCTGTCGGCCAATCCGCTGACCGTGACCCTCACCGCCATGAGCTCAGGATCGGAGCTGCTTGTCGCGTCTATCGAGCGCTCGTTTGTCTCCGAGAACGTACAGAGCCGGGACGTGCGCTCCGACGGCCTGGTTGGAAAAGTGTTCGAGCCGAAAGAGGCGGGAATGCATCCAGCCGTGCTCGTCGTCGGAGGGTCGGGTGGTGGACTGTACTGGTCTCAGGACATGGCCGGGTTGCTCGCCTCGCATGGCTATGTTGCCTTCGCACTTGCGTACTTCGGTATGGAAGGCTTACCCAAGACGCTGAACCAGATCCCACTCGAGTACTTCGGCAAGGCGCTAGCGTGGCTGTCGGGCCAGCCTCGGGTGATCGCGGACAGGATCGGCGCAGTCGGCTATTCCCGAGGAGGAGAACTCGTACTCCTGCTGGGCGCAAGCTACCCGCAGATTCGAACGGTCGTCGCCTATGCGCCGAGCGGAGTTCTTTGGCCGGCGTTCCCGAGCACGGGCTACTCAGCTTGGACGCAGGGCGGCGAGGACATTCCGTTTGCGTCCACGCTTACCTACGAACAATGGGACGAGGCGCTTGCACAAGGGCGCGCAAAGCCGGACTCTCTCGATTGGTACTTGATTCCACTGCAAGATAAGCAGTTCGCTGAACGGGCCACGATTGCTGTCGAAAGGATCAACGGCCCCATCATGATGATCAGCGGCACAGACGACAAACTCTGGCCGTCCTCAGACCTCGCTGAGATCGCTGTGCAACGGTTGGAATCCAAGCGCTTCGGGAACGCCGTGCACCACCTCGCTTACGCCGGAGCGGGCCACGGCCTGGGTTGGCCCAATGCTCCGACCACCGTCACCCGATTCAGGCATGCGGTGTCCTGCGAGGACCTTGATCTCGGTGGATCCCCCAAGGAAACGGCGCATGCTTGCCAGGATTCTTGGCTTCGAATGTTGGAGTTCTTGAAGGGAAGTCTGAGCATAAGCACTCGTGCAAATTCCTAACTCAAGGTTGGAGCGGACGGCTGCACGAACCCGCGCTCCGCGGCCTGCGCATCGTCCGCTACGCGCGGGCCCTTGCAAGCCGCCGTTCAACGTCAGCGTTCCTGACTCGGCATCGGTCGACTCGGCGCTCGTCGATCGCCTTTCTTCACGACTTCGTTAGGCTTCATGCAGATGATCTTCCCAACGCTAGAAACTCAGCGCCTGGTCCTCCGGGAAATGACCGTTGCGGACGCTGAGCACGTATTCGGGTTCTTCTCCGATCCAGAGGTGATGCAGTTCTACGACTGCGAGGCGTTCAAGACGGTCGAGGAAGCGAGAGCGCTCATTCGGCGCTTCTGCCAGTGGTTCGCCAATCAGAACGGTTTTCGGTTGGGAATCGCACTCAAGTCTGAACCGCAGGCAGTCATTGGCACGTGCGGCTTGTTCGGATGGAATCAGCATTCTCGGCAAGCGACGCTGGGCTATGAGCTTGCGAGGCAGCACTGGAGACGCGGCCTCATGACGGAGGCAGTGCGCGCCTTGCTGGGCTATGCGTTCCGTGACCTCGATATGCACAGGATTCGCGCCACTGTCGTAACGGCTAATGTAGCGTCGGCGCAATTGTTGGAGGGACTGTCGTTTCAGAAAGAGGGACTGCTTCGGGACGCTCAGTTTGTAAACGGAAGGTTCGACAGCCTCTTCTCGTACGGACTTCTGCGAAGCGAATGGGTAGCATGATGCCCAATCCTTTGCTTCTGCGGACCGTCGGCCAGCGCGGTGTCGGTGTTACGGTGACCTTAGCCTGCCGCAGAGCAGTTCGGTAGGCGTCAGCATTGCACGTCCGTCTCGCCCGCCCTTCGGAGGTCCCGATCATTGCTGCGGTGTTGTCCGCCGCTGCAGCGAATCTGGTGAAGCGAGGCGAGGCGCTATGGGACATCACAGATGTAAGCGAGTCTGCGGTGGCGCCCCACGTTGAACGAGGGCTGTACTACATAGGCTTTTCTCGTGAAAGCGCCGTCGGCGTGTTCAGGCTTCAGTCGCGGGACCCCGCGTTCTGGCCCAAGATTCCAGAGTGGACTTCAGCATATCTCCACAAACTCGCCGTTCTTCCTGACGAACAGGGGCGCGGCTTTGCACACGAATTGCTTGTGAACGCCGTCACACTCACCCGCGAGAAGGGCTTTCGATTCGTTCGACTGGACTGCGTTGCTGGCCGACCGAAGCTCCGAACAGTTTATGAGCGCTTCGGCTTCAGGCACCACAGTCAGGTGAAGATCGGGACGGGAATCTTTGATCGGTTCGAATTCGATGTAGGTGCGCCTGATGCTTGACTTGGAATTCATCCGGACAGCTTGCGCAGCCTGGGCCTCCAGAGCCTGCGAATGGTCCCGTCCGGTCCATGCGGCGGAACGTGTCAATGACTTTGCTACACCCGATGTCATGAATTTACTGTGCGGGGCTGCGGCGTTTGTTGGTCGACGACCTCCATGGGTGGCGGG
>JBIIPQ010000253.1:0-6353 GCA_044342535.1 Burkholderiaceae bacterium | reverse complement strand
CGAAGGACAGCACCTGCGCGCCATGCAGCGCGATCTCGCAGCGGGCGAGGCCGGTGTCGATGAGCAGGGTCTCGAGGCCCTGCCAGGAGGAGGTGGTGATCATCCGCCCATGGTAGCGGGTCGCCCAGCGGGGCCGCAGCCCCGGGCGTCGGACCGGTGGCCATCGACTAGAATCGGCGCCTTCCCGCCGCCCGGGGCGCCCGCCGCCCGCCACTGCGCTCCCACACCCCGCCGCCATGCCCGATCCGACCGTCCGCACCCGCTTCGCCCCGTCGCCGACCGGCTTCCTGCACATCGGCGGGGCCCGCACGGCGCTGTTCGCCTGGGCCTTCGCGCGGCATCACGGCGGCACGTTCATCCTTCGGATCGAGGACACCGACGTCGAGCGCTCCACGCCCGAGGCGGTGCAGGCGATCCTCGACGGCATGGCCTGGCTGGGCCTGGCGCACGATGAGGGCCCGTTCTATCAGATGCAGCGGATGGACCGGTACCGCGAGGTCATCGGGCAGATGCTCGCGGCGGGCACGGCCTACCACTGCTGGAGCACGCCGGCCGAGCTCGACGCGATGCGCGAGGCGCAGCGCGCCCGCGGCGACAAGCCGCGCTACGACGGCCGCTGGCGCCCCGAGAACCGGGCGCGCCTGGGCCTGGTGCCGCCGACGGACGCGCAGCCTGTGGTGCGCTTCCGCAATCCGGACGACGGCCACGTCGCCTGGGACGATCTGGTCAAGGGCCCGATCTCGATCGGCAACGTCGAGCTCGACGACTTCGTCATCGCGCGCTCCGACGGCACGCCGACCTACAACTTCTGCGTCTGCGTCGACGACTGGGACATGCGGATCACCCATGTGATCCGCGGCGACGACCACGTCAACAACACGCCGCGCCAGATCAACGTGCTGCGCGCGCTCGGCGCCACGCTGCCGCGCTACGGCCACGTGCCGATGATCCACGGCCCCGACGGCCAGAAGCTCTCGAAGCGCCACGGCGCGGTGTCGGTGATGCAGTACGACGCCGACGGCTACCTGCCCGAGGCGGTCATCAACTATCTGTCGCGCCTGGGCTGGAGCCATGGCGACGAGGAGGTGTTCAGCCGCGAGCAGCTCGTCGCGTGGTTCGACGGCTCGCACCTGTCGCACTCGCCCTCGCAGTTCGACGTCGACAAGCTCAAGTGGCTCAACGCCCACTACCTGAAGGCGCTGCCCGACGCCGAGCTGGCGCGCGGCACGGCCGAGCGGCTGCGCCGGCGCGGCGTGGCGGTCGACGCGCCGGGCGCGCCCGACCTCGCCGCGGCGTGCGCGCTCTTCAAGGACCGGGCCAGCACCCTAGAGGAGCTCGCCGACCTGGCCGAGATGCTGTGGATCGAGCCAGGGCGCGCCAACCCCGCGCTCGCCGAGGAGCTTGCCGCGCAGACGAAGCCCGAGACGCTGCCCGCGCTCGCCGGCCTGGCCGAGCGGCTCGCGGCGTGCGAGTGGTCGAAGGCCGGGATCGCCGCGGCGATCAAGGAGACGCTCGGCGCGCACGGCGTGAAGATGCCGCAGCTCGCGGTGCCGGTGCGCCTCAAGGTCTTCGGCCGCGCACAGACGCCGTCGGTCGACGCGATGCTCGCGCTGATGCCGCGCGAGACCGTGCTGGCGCGCCTGCGCGGCTGAAGGGGCTCGAGCGCCTGCGCGCTCGAGCCGGTCCTCGATCAGTCGAAGACCACCTCGCCCGCGACATGCTCGCGGCCGTCCTCGCCGCGCACCCAGAGCTTCGCCCGGCCGTCTCCGGTCGGCACGCCGCCGCAGGTGATCGGCGCATCGGCAAAGGCCGGCGACAGCGCGCGGAACGCATACCGCCGCACCCGCGCACCGGGATGCGCGTCCTGGAAGGCGTCGAGCATCAGCGTGCCCATCAGCGGCCCGTGGACGACCAGGCCCGGATACCCCTCGACGCCGCTCGCGTAGGGCAGGTCGTAATGGATGCGGTGCGAGTTGAAGCTGAGCGCCGAATAGCGGAACAGCCGCACGGCGTCGGGCCGGTGCTCGACGTTCCACGCGCCGGGCACGGGCGCCGGAGCGGGTGTCGCCGCAGGGGTGGTCGCCGCTGCGGACGTGGCCGGCGCCGCCGCCCCGACCGCCGGCGCCGTCACCGCATCGACCGCCTCCCGGTACACCACCGTCTGCGCATCGTCGATCGCGCAGCGCCCGTCCGGCAGCAGCCAGTGGTGGCGCAGCACCACGAAGCCGAGCGTGCCGCTGCGCCCGCTCTTGAGCGTCGCCGACTCGATGGTGCTGACCCGCTCCATCACCGTGTCGAGCGGCACCGGCTCGAGGAAGGCGACGTCGCTGGCCGCCCACATCCGGCGCGGCAGCGGCCAGTCGGGGGCGAGCTCGCCGCGCGGCAGGTGCCCGTCCGCCGACAGCACCGCGCTGGGCGCGGTCGGCGGCGCGAACAGCCACAGCCAGTGCCGCAGCAGCGGCATCGGCGCGGCGGGCCCGAGCTCGGCCCGGTCGAGCGAGGCCTCGAGCATCTCGACGGTCTCGCGGACCGCGCGGATGCGAGTGCGCGTGGTGCGCCCCACCCACCGGGACGCGTCGAACCCCATCGCGGCCGCGTCCATCAGTCGAGCTTGAGCTTCTGCTCGACGACGACCTTCTTGTAGACCTCGTACTCGGCGGCGATCTGCTGGGCGAACTGCGCCGGCGTGTTGCCGATGACCAGCGAGCCGGTGTCGGCGATGCGCTTGGCCACGCCCGGGTCTTCGAGGGTCTTCTTGGCGGCGGCGTACAGCCGGTCGACGACCGCCTGCGGCAGCGCCTTGGGGCCGACCAGGCCGTAGTACGCCATGCGGTTCACCGGCTCGAGGCCGACGTCCTTGAAGGTCGGCACGTTCGGCAGCACCGCGAGGCGCCCGGGTGCGGCGACGACGATCGGGATCAGCTTGCCGTCCTTGATGAAGGGCAGGGCCGAGGGCAGGTTGTCGAAGATGATCGGCACCTGGCCGGCGACCACGTCGGCGAGCGCCGGGCCCGCGCCGCGGTACGGGATGTGCGTCATGAAGGCGCGCGTCAGCGACTTGAACAGCTCGGTCTGCAGGTGGCCGATGCCGCCCGTGCCGGAGCTGCCGTACGAGTACTTGCCCGGATTGCGGCGCAGCTCCTCGACGAAGGCCTTGAAGTCGCGCGCCGGGAACGACGGATGCACCGCGATCACGTTCGGCGTCGCCGCGAGGTTCGTGATCGGCGTGAAGTCGCTGTTCGGGTCGTAGCCGATCTTGGGGTTGATCGCCGGATTGGCCGCGGTGGTCGACACCGTGCCCATGCCGACCACGTAGCCGTCCGGCGCGGCGCGCACCACTTCCATCGCGCCGATCGCGCCGCCCGCGCCGGCCTTGTTCTCGACGATGACCGACTGCCCGAGGTTCTCGCGCAGCTTGTCGGCGACGACGCGCGCGACGATGTCGGTGGTGCCGCCCGGGGCGAACGGCACGATCAGCCGGACGGGGCGGACGGTGGGGTAGGCCTGGGCACTGGCCGTGCCGGGCAGCGCACCTGCGGCGCCGGCCGCTGCAGCAGCCAGCATCATGCGGCGGCGGCTCTCGAATTGACGGTCCATCGGGTCTGTCTCCTGGGTTGCGGCTAAAATGCCGAGGTTCCAACGAAACCGACAATCATAACGCCATGTCCGGTAACGGCTTCGGCCACCTGTTCACGGTCACCACGTTCGGCGAGTCCCACGGCCCGGCGATCGGCTGCGTGGTCGACGGCTGCGTGCCCGGCCTGGCGCTCACCGAGGCGGACATCCAGCCCGACCTGGATCGGCGCCGTCCCGGCACCTCTCGCCACGTCACGCAGCGCCAGGAGCCCGACCGCGTCGAGATCCTGTCCGGCACCTACGAGGGCCTGACCACCGGCACCCCGATCGCGCTGCTGATCCGCAACGAGGACCCGCGCAGCAAGGACTATTCCGCCATCGCGCGGACCTTCCGCCCGGGCCACGCCGACTACACCTACCTGCACAAGTACGGCGTGCGCGACCCCCGCGGCGGCGGGCGATCGTCGGCCCGCCTGACCGCGCCGGTGGTGGCCGCGGGCGCCATCGCCCGCAAATGGCTGTCGCAGCAGTACGGCACGCTGGTGCGCGGCCGCATGAGCCAGCTGGGCGAGATCCCGGTGCCGCTGGAAGACTGGGCCGAGGTGCCGCGCAACCCGTTCTTCGCCGCCTGCGCGTCGGTGGTGCCGAGCCTCGAGGCCTACATGGACACGCTGCGCCGCGCCGGCGACTCCTGCGGCGCGCGCATCGACGTGGTCGCCGAGGGCGTGCCGCCGGGGCTGGGCGAGCCGCTGTTCGACAAGCTCGATGCCGACATCGCCCACGCGATGATGGGCATCAACGCGGTCAAGGGCGTCGAGATCGGCGCGGGCTTCGCGTCGGTGGCCCAGAAGGGCAGCGAGCACGGCGACGAGCTCACCCCGTCGGGCTTCGTCGGCAACAACGCCGGCGGCGTGCTCGGCGGCATCTCCACCGGCCAGCCGATCACCGTCTCGATCGCGATCAAGCCGACCTCGAGCATCCGCACCCCGCGCCGCTCGATCGACATCGACGGCGCCCCGACCGCCGTCGAGACCCTCGGCCGACACGACCCGTGCGTCGGCATCCGCGCCACCCCGATCGCCGAGGCGATGCTGCTGCTGGTGCTGATGGACCATGCGCTGCGCCATCGTGCGCAGTGCGGCGACGTGCGCGTCGCCACGCCGGTCATCCCGGGCAGCGCGGGCTGAGCGCGCCGACGACCCCGGCCGCCCCGCCGGGCAAGGCGATCGGCACCGGCGGCGTGCGGGCGCTGTACGCCGCCTACTTCGCCTTCGTCGGCCTGTTCTCGCCCTACCTCAGCCTGTGGTTCGATGCGCGCGGCCTGTCGATCGGCGAGATCGCGGTGCTGCTGTCGCTGCCGCAGGTGCTGCGCATCGTCGCCCCGCCGTTCTGGGGCTGGCTGGCCGACCGCGGCGGGCACCGGGTCGCGCTGCTGCGCATCAGCGCGGTCGCCGCGCTCGTCGTGCTGCTGCTGTTCCCGCTGGCCACGCGCCCCGTCGAGTACGCGCTGGTGATGCTGGCGCTGTGCTTCCTCACCGCCGCGCAGATGCCGATCGGCGAGGCGATCGCGCTCGACCTGGCGCGCGGCGACGCCGGCCGTTACGGCCGCATGCGGCTCTGGGGCTCGGTCGGCTTCATCGCCACCGTGCTGGCCGGTGGCCCGCTGCTCGAGGCCTTCGGCCTGGCGGCGCTGCCGTGGCTGCTCGCCGTCGCGATGGCGGTGCTCGTCGGGGTGACCTTCACCGTTCCCGAGCCCCCGGCGCCGCCGGCGCGCGCCGGAGCCGTCCCGATCGCCGAGCGCCTGCGCGAGCCGGCGGTCCTCGCCGTCCTCGTGTCGGCCTTTCTGATGATCTTCGCGCACGCCGCGCTCTACTCGTTCTTTTCGCTGTTCCTGGAGCGCCAGGGCTGGGGGACGACCGCGATCGGCGCGATCTGGGGCATCGGCGTGGTCGCCGAGATCCTGCTGTTCATGCTGCAGCGCCGGCTCTTCGAGCGGGCCTCGGCGATGCGGCTGCTGGCCGCGAGCTTCGTGGTCTGCGGCGTGCGCTTCGCGATGATCGGGGCATCGGAGGGCGCGATCTGGGTGCTGGTCTGGGCACAGCTGATGCATGCGGTCACGTTCGGACTGCACCACAGCGCGTCGATGGCGGTGCTGCACCGCTGGTTCGAGCCGGCCCAGCAGGCACGCGCCCAGGCGGCGTTCATCGTCGTCGCCTACGGGCTGGGCGGCTCGCTCGGCGGGCTGGCCGCCGGCTGGCTGTGGACCGAGGTGTCGCCCGCCGCCGCCTTCTACGGGGCCGCTGCGGCCGGCTTCGCGGGCGCGCTGGCGGTCGCCGTCGCGGCGCGGCTGGAGCGGCGCGCAACGCCCGGGCGCCCCGCCTGACCGTCCGCACGAGGGCGTGCCGGCGTCCTGCGATAAGCTGCACGCACGTCGAACGATGGAGGCGACTCGCATGACTCGGACCGGTGCGGCCTGCCGCGTGCAGGCATGGATGGCGGCGGGGCTGGTGATGATGGCGGCCGGCTGCCAGTCCGTGCAGACCACCTCGGCCGGTGCGGTCGGCATCGACCGCAAGCAGAACATGTCGGCGCTGGTCTCCGAGGCCGACCTGCGAAAGGGCTCCGAGCAGGCCTACACGCAGCTGATCGGCCAGGCCCGCCAGAAGGGCCTGCTCAACGCCGACGCCCAGATCACGCAGCGCGTGCGCGGCATCGCGCAGCGGATGATCCCGGTCACCGGGGCCTTCCGCGCGGACGCGCCTGCCTGGAAATGGGAG
>JBIIPQ010000251.1:0-6373 GCA_044342535.1 Burkholderiaceae bacterium | reverse complement strand
GGATGCGGCCCTGCACCGATCGGAGCCGCCCCCTGCTCGAGCGCTCCGAGCTCGACCTGCTCGACGAGGGGTGGCAGGCGCTGCGCCAGCGCGCGCAGTGCGATCCGGTCACCGGGCTGCCGAATCGCCGCGGCTTCCTCGCTTCGCTCGCCCGCATCGACGGCATGCCGCACGCGCCGGCGCACGAGCGCTGGATCGGGCTGGTGCAGTTCGACACGCTGCGCATGGTCGGGGCGCGCTGCGGCGTCGATGCGGCCGAGTCGCTGCTGCGCGTGCTCGTCGCGCAGGCGCGCGAGGCGCTCGGACCCGATGCGCGGCTGGCGAGCCACGGCGACGACACGCTCGCGTTCGCCGTCGCGGCCCGGGACGGCGTCGACGGCGAGCCCGCCGCGGCCGCGCTGCTCGAGCGGCTGCGCGACCATCCGTTCGAGCACGGCGAGGAGCGCTACCGGATCGGCGTGCACATCGGGCTCGCACGCTTCGTGCCGGGGCGCGACGAGCCCGAGGAGGCGATCGGCCGCGCCGAGTCGGCCTGCGCCGCCGCCCGCGAGCAGGGCCGCAACCGGGTTCAGGTCCACGAGCGCAGCAGCCGCGAGCTGCGCAGCCAGGAGTCGCTCGTCGACTGGGCCGGCCGCCTGGACCGCCTGCTCGAGGGCGACGGGCTCTTCCTGCGCTGCCAGCGCATCCAGCCGATCGGTGGCGACCCGGCGCTGGTGCCGTACTTCGAGGTCCTGCTGGGGATCGATTCGGCCGACGGCAACGCCGGTCCCTCGGACTTCGTCGCCGCGGTCGAGCGGCTCAAGCGCTCCCACGAGCTGGACCTGTGGGTGATGCGGCACACGCTCGACTGGATCGACGCGAACCCCGCCGTCTTCGACTCGATCGGCGGGTTCGCGATCAATGTCTCGCCGCGCTCGCTCGACAGCCCGGAGATCCTGGGGTTCCTGCACCAGCGGCTCGGACGCCTCGGCCCCGACGCCGCCAAGCTGACCTTCGAGCTGACCGAGAACTCCGCGATCGCCTGCTACGGCGCGGCGCAGGACTTCATCCGGCAGGTCCGGCGCTACGGCTGCCGGTTCTCGCTCGACGACTTCGGCAGCGGCTACGCGTCCTATGCGCACCTGAAGAACCTGCGTACCGACGTGCTGAAGATCGACGGCTCGTTCGTGCGCGACATCGCGACGAATCCGAGCGACCTGGCGATGGTGCGCTCGATGCACGAGGTCGCCCGCTCGCTCGGGATGCGCACCGTCGCCGAGTACGCCGAGAGCCACGAGATCCTCGACATGCTGCGGGCGATCGGCATCGACTACGGCCAGGGCTGGGCGATCCACGCGGCCTGCCGGATGGATGCGCTCGCCGACGCGACCGACACGCTGATCCTCGCCTCCGTGCCGTCGGCGGCGACGGCCGCCGCCGCATAGCGGCCCTTCGCCGCGCGCCCGGGTCAGTCCAGCCGGTAGCCGTCGGCCGGCAGCCGCCGCCAGCTGCCGTCGCCCGGAAGCTCGAGCACGTCGGCGTGGAAGCGCACGACGCCCGGCCGGTGGCTGACGCTCACCGGCGTCGTCCGCGTCAGGGCGAGCGCGCGGTACAGATGCTCCTCGTTGGCCGCGTCGAGCGCGCTGGTCGCCTCGTCGAGCATCGCGTAGCGCGGCTCGGCGAGCAGCACCCGGGCGAACGCCAGCCGCTGCTGCTCGCCGATCGACAGCACCCGGGCCCAGTCGTGCATGGCGGCGAGCCCGCCCGATCGCTCGGCGAGCTCGCCGAGGTTCACGCGGGCGAGCAGCGCATGCAGCGCGCCGTCGTCGACCGGACGGCCCCGGTCCGGATACAGCAGCTGGTCGCGCAGCGTGCCGAGCGCCATGTACGGCTGCTGCGGCAGGAACATCAGCTGCTCGGAGCCCGGCCGCTCGATGCACCCGCTGCCGGCGGTCCACAGCCCCGCCACCGCGCGCAGCAGCGAGCTCTTGCCGCCGCCGCTGCCTCCCGCGATCAGCAGCCCGCGGCCCGGCTCGACGGCGAGGGTCAGGTCGACGACCAGCGTGCGCGCGCGGTCCGGCGTCTCGAGCGTCACATGCTCGAACGCGAGCCGGTGGCCCGCGGTCGTGACGATCCGCGGGCCGTCGGTCCCCGGCGACGCCGCGGGCGGCCGACCGGCCAGGCGCGTGCCGGATCCGGCGCCGTCGACATGCGCATCGAGCGAGCGCGCGAAGCCGTAGAGCCGGTCCACGCCGGCCGAGAGCCGGCTCAGCCCCTCGAAGTGCTCGACGACGACCGTCATCGCCGCGAGGATCGCGGCGAACGCGCCGCCCGCCTGCACCGCGAGCCCGACCTCCAGCTCGCCCGACAGCACGCGCGAGGCGATGATCGCGCTGGGCAGCACGATCGTGAGGAAGCTGAACGCGTACTGGAACAGGTTCAGCCCGAACTGCGTGCGGATCAGCCGCCGCCAGTTCTCGAACACCGCCTCGAACCGACCCTTGGCGCGCTCGGCCTCGTCGGCCTCGCCGTGCGACAGCGCGATCGGCTCGGCGTGCTCGCGGATGCGCACCAGCGCGAAGCGGAAGTCCGCCTCGCGCCGCAGCTGTCGGAAGTTCAGCCCCACCAGCGGCCGGCCGAACACCGTCATCGTGACCGTGGTGCCCAGCAGCGCATAGCCGACGAGGAAGTACACCAGCGTGTGCGAGATCGACCACAGCACCGCGACGAACGCGACGAGCTGGATCGATGCGCCGACCGCGATCGTCAGGAAGTACAGCGACTGCTGCGTGAAGGTCGCGACGTCCTCGGCGATCCGCTGGTCCGGGTTGTCGATGTCGCCGGCCGGGCCGGGGGTGTAGTAGGCGCGGTCGTGCAGCCACGCGTCGACGAAGCGGTGGGTGAGCCAGCGCCGCCAGTGCACGCCCAGCGTGTCGCGCACCCAGTAGTAGGTGGCCCAGATCGGGACCGCGACCACGAGCAGGCCCAGCGTCCACCGGATCGATGCCCAGAAGCGAGCCGCGTCGCGGGCGGCCAGTGCCGAGGTCAGCTCGCCGCTCTGCTGGACGAACTGCAGGTTGAAGGCGGTCTGTCCGAGGAGCAGCACGGCCGCCGTCACCAGCAGCACGCTCGCGCGCCAGCGTTCCTCGGACCGCCAGTAGGGACCCGCGATCGCGCGGAAGCGCCGCCAGCGCGTCAGGTCGAAGCGCGCGCGCTCGATGCGGTCCGCCTCGGCCGGGGTCGTTTCCGGTGCTGCGTCGATGGCGGACAATGGCGCTCGCCCACCCCGGTCCGCGGATTCCCCGATGCCCTCGTCACCCTTCGAGCCACCCGTCGATCTCGGCATCATCGAAGGCTACTACGGCCGCCCCTGGCGCTGGAGCGAGCGCGAGCGTGTCGTCTCGCGCATCGCGCCGGCCGGCTACCGGTTCTTCCTGTACGCGCCCAAGGCCGCGACCGCGCTGCGCCGGCGCTGGCGCGAGCCGATGACCGCCGAGGAACTCGCGCCGATGGCGGCCTTCGCCCGGCACTGCCGCGCGCTCGGCGTGCGCTTCGGCGTCGGCCTGAGCCCGAGCGGGTTCGATGCGACGCCGGGCGCCGCCGACTGGGCGCATCTGGCCGCGCGCATCGCGGTCCTCGACGATGCGGTCGGCCTGGATGCGCTCGCGCTGCTGTTCGACGACATCCGCGGCGACGATCCGACGCTGGCCGACCGCCAGGCCGCGGTCGTCGCGTTCGCCTCGGAGCGCACGCGGGCGCGCCGGCTGTACGCGTGTCCGAGCTACTACGCCGACGATCCGGTGCTCGACCGGGTCTTCGGGGCCCGCCCGCCCGACTACCTCGAGCGCCTCGGCCGCCTGCTCGATCCGGCGATCGGCGTGTTCTGGACCGGCGAGGAGGTCTGCTCGCGCGAGTACGGTGCGGCGCACCTCGAGCGGGTCGCGGCCACGCTGCGGCGTGCGCCGGTGCTGTGGGACAACTATCCGGTCAACGACGGGCAGCGGATGTCGCAGTACCTGCACCTGCGCGGCGTCACCGGCCGGCCTGCCTCGAACGCCGCGCTGATCGCCGGCCATGCGGTCAATCCCGCCCTGCAGCCCGAGCTCGGCTGCATCCCGCTGCTCACGCTGGCCGAACGCTACCGGGCCGGTGACGCGGCCTATGCCTACGGCGAGGCGTTCGCGCGGGCCTGCACCGAGGTGCTCGGCGACGAGGGCCTCGCGCATGCAGTGCGGGGCGACCTGATCTGGCTGCAGGACACCGGCCTGGACCGGCTGGGCGAACTCGCGCCCGCGTTGCGCACGAAGTACGCCGCCTTCGACCATCCCGCCGCGCGTGAGGTCGTCGACTGGCTGGACGGCGGCTGGCGGATCACCGACGAGATCGTCCGCACGCAGTAGCGCGGCGCGGCGCGGCGCGGCGCGGCGCGGCGCGGCGCGGCGCTATGCCGACTGCGAGTCTGACGTCACCGTGCCGGCCGGCGGCTTGATCCAGGTGAAGACCCGCATCGGCGGGATGTTCCACAGCTCCACCTCGAACTTCGGCGGGCCCAGGTGGGGCGACGTGTAGGTCGAGACCCATGGCGTCACCTGATAGGCGACGAAGCGTCCGCCCGGGGCGAGCGCCGCCGAGACCGCGGCGGCGATCCGCTCGCCGACGGCCGTCGGCATCGCCGAGAACGGGATGCCCGAGACGATCGCGTCGGGTGCCGGCAGGCGGTGTGCCGCGAGCAGCTCGCTGATGCGCTCGGCGCTCGCGCACTCGGCGAAGTGCCGCTGGTCGGACACGGTGCTGGTGAGGCGCGCATGGAAGATCGGGTCGAGCTCGATGCTCAGCAGGCGCGCCCGCGGGCTCATCGCCTTCAGGAGCGCACGCGTCGTGCCACCGGTGCCGGGTCCGAGCTCGACCACTGTCCGGGCCTCCGCGATCCGTGCGTTCTGCACCATGCGGCGCTCGAGGCGATTCGAGCTCGGGACGACCGAGCCTACGCTCGAGGGGTCGCGCACGAAGCCGAGCAGGAAGGCGAGGCGATCGCCCTTGCCCCGGGCGGCAGGGGGTGTCTCTCGCGAAGTCGGCAGGTCGCCGAGGTCGTCGTCCATCGGGCTCACGGCGGCGCGGGCGGCGGGCGTGCGGTCGTTGCGGGCATTCGGCATCGGGGTCCCCGTTGATCGTTGTATGTGGTCGGGCACCGGCAAGCATAGCGCCCGCCGGCCGGCCGGTTCATCGCGACCGTGCGGCACGGTCGGGTCAAGGACGGCCTGGGGTCGCCCGGGCGGCCCTTCGGCGCGCGGTCGCCTCAGCCTGCGGCGGGCTCGATCTCTCCGTCGTCGTCGGCGCCGGCGGGCGCGCCCAGCGGATCGCGCGGGGCGAGCCGGTGTCTCAGCACCCGGTCGGCCAGCCGGTCACGGTAGGGCAGCCCGGCCCGGCGTGCCTCCCAGCGCAGCGCGGCCATCGTGGTCACGTTGTACAGCGCCGTGGCGGCCTGGCGGGCGAGCTCGGCGCGGTCCGCGGCGGCCGCGTCGGCGGCGAGCGCGAATGCCCGGTCGACGACGTCGGCCTGCAGTGCGGCCGTTGCGGCGGGGCCGGGCTCGCCGTCGGCCAGCAGGGTGTCGACGTGCGCGCGCAGCGCCGGCAGCGCGCCGTCGCGCTTCGCGGCACGCAGCACGTCGAGGGCGACGATGTTGCTGGTGCCCTCCCAGATCGAGCCCAGGTGCGCGTCGCGCAGCAGGCGCGCGTCGCTCCATTCCTCGATGTAGCCGCAGCCGCCGCGCACCTCCATCGCGTCGCCGGTGACCACGCGGGCATCGCGGCAGGCGCGGAACTTGATCAGCGGGGTCATGATCCGCGCGAGCGTGGCGGCCTCGCCGCCGTCGCGATCGGCACGTTCGAGCGCGGCCGCGGTCTGGAACACCATCGTGCGGGCCTGCTCGGTGCGCAGTGCCATCTTCGCGAGTTGACGGCGCATCAAGGGCATCTCGGCCAGCGGCCGCCCGAAGGCGACGCGGTGGCGCGCGACATGCAGCGCCTCGGTCAGCGCGCGACGCATCAGTCCGGCGGCGCGCACGCCGTTCGACAGCCGCGAGTTGTTGACCATGTCGGCCATCTGCTGGAAGCCGCGGCCGCGCTCGCCGACGACCCAGGCGAGCGCGCCCTCGAGGCGGATCTCGCCGCTGGCCATCGAGCGGGTGCCGAGCTTGTCCTTCAGGCGCAGGATCCGGTAGGCGTTCGGGGTGCCGTCGGGTCGCGTGCGCGGCAGCAGGAACAGCGACACGCCGCGCAGCCCGGGGTGCGTGTCCGGCGGCTCGCTGCGCGCCAGCACCATCGCGAAGCCGGCGTCCGGATTCGAGCAGAACCACTTGTCGCCGTGCAGCGCCCAGCCGCCGTCGGCGTCCTG
>JBIIPQ010000252.1:0-6373 GCA_044342535.1 Burkholderiaceae bacterium | reverse complement strand
CGCGGCCGTCCGGTAGAAGCTCACCGGCACATGGGCGGGCAGCCGTGCGCAGACCTGCTCGATCACGAAGCCCTCCCACGAGGCGCCGGCGCCCGGGTGGCCGGCGAGGGCGTCTGCATCGGCCACGCCGAGCAGCGCGTGCAGCAGGCCGCTGTCGCGCAGGTACAGCTTTGGGGACTTGACCAGGCGCTTGCCGAGATTCGCGTGGAAGGGTTCCAGTCGCCGCACGACCAGCGCGTCAACCAGGTGGTCGATCCATCGGCCCACGGTCGGTGCGGACACGCCGAGCGAGCGCGAGAGCGCGGAGGCGTTGAGCAGCTGCCCGTGCAGGTGGGCGAGCATCCGCCAGAGCCGACCCATGCTCGACGGGTCGACGCCGATGCCGAGGCCGGCCAGGTCGACGTTCAGGAAGTGCCTGACGAAGTCCTGCCGCCAGCCCCAGGAGTCCGCCTCCGAGATGGCCGTGAGGCTGTCCGGAAAGCCGCCCCGGACCCACAGGCGCTCGATGTCCTCGAAGCGCGAGGTGACCTCGGCGAGCAGCAGCGGTGCCATGTCGACGACCGCCAGCCGCCCGGCCAGGGTCTGCGACTGGCGCAGCAGGCGGAACGAGGCGGATCCGAGGATGAGGAATCGCCCGTTGCGCCGGTCCGCATCGATCTCGGCGCGCAGTTCGCCGAAGAGCTCCGGGGCGTTCTGCACCTCGTCGAGCACGACCAGCCGGTCGCGTCGGCTCGCCAGGAAACGTGCCGGGTCGGCCAGGCGGGCGAGGTCGGCCGCCGTCTCGAGGTCGAGATAGACCGAGCCCGGTCTCGCGGCGGCCGCGGCGCGTGCCAGCGTCGTCTTGCCGACCTGCCGAGGTCCGAGGACGGCCACGGCGGGACTGCGGGCGAGCGCGGCGTCGAGCGAGGTCCTGACGATTCGATCAAACATCCTTGCATTTTGAACTTCGGATATTCAAAACGCAAGGATGGTTGTCCGGCGGTCCCAGGGAGGCCGCCTCGCCGTCGTGCCCCGGCGCTGCCGCCGGCCTAGAACACCTTGCCCGGGTTCAGGATCCCGTTCGGGTCGAGCGCCGCCTTGAGCCGCTTCATCAGCGCGATCTCGGCCTCGCTGCGCGAGTGGCCGAGATACGCCTTCTTCAGCAGCCCGATGCCGTGCTCGGCCGACACCGAGCCCTGCCACTCGGCGACGCAGCCGTAGAGGATGCGGTCGCAGTCGTACTTGCTGAACACGCCGTCGCGGGTCTGCACGCTGACATGCAGGTTGCTGTCTGCGACGTGGCCGAAGTTCACGATGCCGACCTCGGGCCAGGCCGCGCGCAGCCGCGCGACGCACTCGGGCACGAAGGCGCCGATACGTCCGATCGGCAGGCTCACGTCGTAGTCGACGTGCGGCGAGAACGCACGCTTGAGCTCGGAGGAGGCGTCGCGGATCGCCCAGATCGAGCGGCGCTGCGCCTCGGACTGCGCGATCACCGCGTCGCTGCAGCAGCCGTCCTCCAGCGCCGCGGCGATGGTGTCCTCGAACAGCGCGTCGTCGCGGGCCGGGTCGGTGCCCATGGTCTCGAGGAGCACGTGCAGCGAGCCGTCCTGGGCGAGGGGCGGTGCGGCGGGCAGCTGCGCGTTGGCGAACGCGTAGAAGTCGGGCCACATCGCCTCGAAGGCGGCGAGCGTGGGGCCGAGGTGCTCGCGGGCAATCCGCAGCAGCCGCAGCACGGCGTCGTAGTCGGGCAGCGCGACCAGCGCGGTCGAGACGCTGCGCGGCTTGGGGTACAGGCGCAGCACCAGGCGGGTGATGACGCCGAGCGTGCCCTCGCTGCCGATGAAGAGCTGCTTGACGTCGTAGCCGGCGTTGTTCTTGAGCATGGTGTTGAGCGCGCTCACCACCGTGCCGTCGGGCAGCACCGCCTCCACGCCGAGGATCAGGTCGCGCATCATGCCGAAGCGCACCACACGGTTGCCGCCGGCGTTGGTCGACGCGTTGCCGCCCACGCGGCACGAGCCGCGCGCGCCGATGTCGAGCGGGAACAGGAAGCCGGCGGCGTCAGCCGCCTCCTGCACCGCCTGCAGCGTGGCGCCGGCCTGGACGGTGATCGTCGAGCCGTCGGCGTCGAGCGCCTCGATCGCGGCCATCCGCTCCAGCGACAGCACGACACAGTCGGCCATCGGCGTGGCCCCGCCGGTCAGGCCGGTCAGGCCCGCCTGCGGTACCACCGGATGGCGGTAGGCGTCGCAGATCCGCATGACGGCGGCGACGTCCTCGACCGTGCGGGCCCGCACCAGCGCGATGGGCGCGCAGTCCGGCTCGGCCGACACGTTCCAGTCGCGCAGGTGGCGCGGATCGACCGGGCCGGCCTCGAGGACGGCGGGGTCGAGCTCGGCGCGCAGCGCGGCGAGAACGGCGGCGGCGCGTTCGGGGAGGGCGGCGGGTGCGTTCATCGGGGTGCCTCGGTGAGGGTGCCGGCCGGCGCGGCGGGGGCGTCGTCCGCGGCGGCGCGACGGCGCACGGGGATCGTGCCGGCGTCGATCGTCGGGGCGGGGGCCTCGGGTTCCTGCACCGGGTCGACATCGAAGGCGATGTCGCCATCCGGGTCGGGCACGCCGGTGGGCGCCAGCCCCGCGAAGTCGAAGGCCTCGCGGTCCATCAGGTGCGAGGGCACGATGGAGGAGAGCGCCGAGAAGATGGTCTCGACGCGGCCGGGGAAGCGTCGCTCCCAGTCGCGCAGCATCGCCTTGGCATCGCGGCGCTTGAGGTTCTCCTGCGAGCCGCACAGGTTGCACGGGATGATCGGGAAGGCCTTCCAGTCGGCGTAGGCCTCGAGGTCGGTCTCCTTCACGTAGGCCAGCGGGCGGATCACCACGTGGCGCCCGTCGTCGGACACCAGCTTCGGAGGCATGCCCTTGAGCTTGCCGCCGTGGAACAGGTTCAGGAAGAAGGTCTCGAGGATGTCGTCGCGGTGGTGGCCGAGCGCGACCTTGGTGGCGCCGAGCTCGTCGGCGACGCGGTACAGGATGCCGCGGCGCAGCCGCGAGCACAGCGAGCAGGTGGTGCGGCCCTCGGGGATCACTCGGCGCACGATCGAGTAGGTGTCCTGCTCCTCGATGCGGAACGGCACGCCGACCGAGCGCAGGTAGTCGGGCAGCACGTGCTCGGGGAAGCCGGGCTGCTTCTGGTCGAGGTTGACCGCGATGAGCTCGAAGGAGATGGGCGCGCGCTCGCGCAGCGTGCGCAGCAGATCGAGCATCGCGTAGCTGTCCTTGCCGCCCGACATGCAGACCATCACGCGGTCGCCGTCCTCGATCATCCCGAAGTCGCCGATCGCCTCGCCGACCTGGCGGCACAGCCGCTTGTGCAGCTTGTTGCGCTCGTGCTCGACCTTCTGCCGGGCGCGCGTGGCGGGCGGGGCGGTGGTGCTCATTCCGGCTTCCTGCGGTGGATCTCGACGCCGACCTCCTCGACGTCGTCGAACGCGGTGTACTTGTGCACACGCACCCGCACCGCGCGCACCTCGGCCATCGCGAGCAGGCGCTCGACGACGCGGTCGGCCAGCGTCTCGAGCAGATTGATGTGCCCGTCGCGCACCACCTCGATCATCGCGGCGCGGATCGTCTGGTAGTCGAACACCTCGTCGAGCTTGTCGCGCGACGGATGGAAGCGGGAGTCGGCGATCTGCAGCTCGGCGTCGAGCTTGAGCGGCTGCGTGCGGTTCTTCTCGTGGGCGTGCACGCCGATCTGCGCGTCGATGCGCAGGCCGCGGATGAAGATCGACTGGGTGTCCACGGTCAGGAGCCTTCGGGCGGCATGAAGCTCACGTCGCGCGGCAGCGGACGCAGGTGCTGGCCGCCGTCGCACAGGATCGTCGAGCCGGTGATGGATCGGTTCGCGACCGCGAACACTACCGAGGCGGCGACGTCGGCTGCGGTGCTCGAGCGGCCGAGCGGGGAATGCGAGCGGTGCGCCTGCGCGAAGCTCGTGTCGTCCTGCAGGTAGCTGGGCAGCGTGAGGCCCGGTGCCACGCCGACGACGCGCACCCGCGGCGCGAGTGCCTGAGCGAGCATGGTCGTGGCGGCCGCGAGGCCGGCCTTCGACAGCGTGTACGACAGGAAGTCGGGGTTCTGCGCCCAGAGCTTCTGGTCGAGCAGGTTGACCACCACGCCTTCGGCGCCCTCGGGCAGCAGGCGGTGCAGCTCTCGCGCGAGCAGCACCGGCGCGGCCAGGTTGGGCAGCAGGTGGGCCTGGAACGAGGCGAAGCCGACGTCGGCGGCCGAGTCGAACTCGAAGCGCGATGCGTTGTTGACCACGCAGGTGGCCGCGCCGAGCGCCTCGGCGAGGGCCGGCAGCAGCGCCAGCACCTGCGCCTCGTCCTCGAGGCGCGCCTGCAGCGCGACCGCACGCCGCCCGAGCGCACGCACGGCCTCGACCGTGGCCTGGGCGTCGTCGCGCGAGCCGCCGTAGTGCACGCCGATGTCCCAGCCGGCGCGCGCGAGCGCGAGTGCGATCTCGCGGCCGAGGCGGCGCGCGGCACCGGTGACGAGGGCGACGCGAGGGGGGGCGGCGGGAGCGGTCATGGACCCGGAAGTGTACCCGCGCGCCTGCGGGCGGGCGCCCGCGGGCGGCACGGTGCGGGCGCCATGCGAGAATCGGCCCCATGACGATGCCGCAGCCCGATCCGCAGGCGCTCGCGCACAGCGCGGTGCTCGCCGCCCGGATCGGCGACGCGATCCGCGCGGACGGCGGCTGGCTCCCCTTCGATGCCTGGATGGCGCGCGCGCTCTACGAGCCGGGACTGGGCTACTACGCGGGCGGTGCGCATCCCTTCGGCGCCGGCGGCGATTTCGTCACCGCGCCCGAGTTGTCGCCGGCCTTCGCCGACTGCATCGCCGCGCAGGTCGCCGAGTGGTTCGCGCACTGCGATCCGGTGATCATCGAGTTCGGCGCCGGCACCGGTCGGCTCGCCGCGGGCCTGCTCGGCGCGCTGAGGGCGCTCGGCCGGCCCGCTCACCGCTATGCGATCGTCGAGCTGTCGGGCACGCTGCGCGCGCAGCAGCGCGAGACCCTCGCGCGGCTCGTGCCCGAGGCGCTCGACACCGTGGAGTGGCTCGATGCGCTGCCCGCGACGATCGACGGCGTGGTGATCGGCAACGAGGTGCTCGATGCGATGCCGGTGCGTCTGTTCGAGCACGCGGGCGACGGCGCGCTCGACGAGATCGGCGTCGCCGCGGACGACGCGGGCGGCTTTCGCTGGGCCGCACGGCCGGCCGATGCGGGGCTGCGCGAAGCGGTCGCCGACGCGCTGCGCGCCGCGGTGCGGGCCGACCCGTACGAGGACGGCAGCGACGATGACGGCGACGGCGACGGCGACGACGACGGCGGCAACGATGGCGGCGGCAACGATGGCGGCGGCGCACATGCCGACGACGCGCCCTGGGCGCTGCTCGGTCCGGGCCGCTACCGCTCCGAACTCGGCCTGCAGGCCGCGGCCTGGATCGGGACCGTGGGCCGCGCGCTGCGGCGCGGCGCGATGCTGCTGGTCGACTACGGCTTTCCGGCCCGCGAGTACTACCACCCGCAGCGCGACGGCGGCACGCTGATCGCGCATCGCCGGCACCACGCGCATGGCGACGTGCTGCGCTGGCCGGGCCTGCAGGACGTCACCGCCCACGTCGACTTCAGTGCCGCCGCCCGCGCCGCCTCGGGCGTCGGCCTGGCGCTCCTCGGCTACACCTCGCAGGCGCGCTTCCTGCTGAACTGCGGGCTGCTCGAGCGACTGGCCGAGGCGACCCGCGGCGGCGCGGTCGACCCGTGCTCGGTGCGCGCGCTCGGCGCCGTCCAGACCCTGCTGTCCGAGGCCGAGATGGGCGAGCTCTTCAAGGTGATCGCCTTCGGCCGAGGCCTGCCGCCGGTGCCGCTCGGATTCGTGCGTGGCGACCGGAGCGGTTCGCTGTGAAGTGGCTGATCGCCACGGCGGTCGCGCTGTTCCTGTTCTCGGGCGCCATGCCCTGGCTGCGCAAGCTCGGCATCGGCCGCTTGCCAGGCGATTTCAGCTTCCGGCTGTTCGGGCGCGAATGGTCGATTCCGCTGATGTCGACGATCGTGCTGTCGATCACGGCGGCGCTGATCGCCCGGCTCCTCTAGCCGGTTCCCGACGAGCCCCCCCCCCCCCACGACACGTCCTACGAGGAGACGACACCGATGCAGCACTACACGCATGCCCAGTTCCCGGGCCTGGTCGGCCAGGAGATCGCGATGACCGACTGGCTCGAGGTCACGCAGGACCGCATCGACCGGTTCGCCGACGCGACCGACGACCACCAGTGGATCCACGTCGATGCCGAGCGGGCCCGGACCGGGCCGTTCGGCGCGACGATCGCCC
>JBIIPQ010000250.1:0-6379 GCA_044342535.1 Burkholderiaceae bacterium | reverse complement strand
GCTCGGCACCTCGGCCAACAACGGGCAGCTCCGGATGAACTTCCCGAGCAAGGTGCTGGCCGGCGACACCACGCCCGGCTTCACCATCGACCTGGCGCACAAGGACCTCGCGCTGGTGCTCGGCGCCGCACATGCCGCGCGCGTGCCGATGCCGGTGGCGGCCGCGGTGTTCGAGTCGTTCAGCCTGGCGCGCGCCGGCGGCTACGGCGGCATCGACTTCTCGGGCATCGCCGACGCGAACTGCGACGTCGCGAAGATCGAGCGGGCGCGCGTGCCGAAGGGCTGGACGCCGGGCTGAGCGCGGCGGGCGCGGGGCCGGCCGCGGTCAGCGCGCCGCGTCGCTCAGCGCGCCCCGGCCACCATCGACAGCACCGCATCGGCGAACACGTCCGGCACCTCCTGCGGCATGTTGTGGCCCACGCCCGGCACCACCACATGGGTGCGGGGCCCGGTGAAGCGGTGGCCGTGCTGCGCGGCGCTTGCGGGCGGGCGCACGCCGTCGTCGGCGCCGTCGAACGTCAGCACGGGCACCGTGATCGGCGGCTGCGCGGCGAGGCGGCGCTCGATGTCCGCCACCGCCGGATCGCCCGGCACCAGGCCGAAGCGGTGGCGGTACGAGTGGATCACCACGTCGACGAAGTCGGGGTTGTCGAAGGCCGCGGCGCTGCGCGCGAAGGTGGCGTCGTCGAAGCGCCAGGTCGGCGACCAGGTCTCCCACAGCAGCCGGCACACCGCGCGCCGGTCGTGCGCCAGGCCCGCGCGGCCGCGCTCCGAATGGAAGTAGTACTGGTACCAGAGGCTTCGCTCGTTCTGCGGCGTGTCGGGCACCATCGCCCGCGCGATGTCCTGGATGTTGTAGCTGTTGAACGAGACCAGGCCCGCGCAGCGCTCGGGCCAGAGGGCGGCGACCACGCAGGCGGCGCGCCCGCCCCAGTCGTAGCCGGCGAGCACCGCGCGCGGGATCGCCAGCGCATCCATCAGCGCGAGCAGGTCGGCGCCGAGCGCGGCCTGCTCGCCGGAGCGCGGTACCGCGTCGTCGACGAAGCGCGTCGGGCCGAAGCCGCGCAGGTAGGGCACCACGACGCGGCAGCCCGCCGCGGCCAGGCGCGGCGCGACCTCGGCGTAGGCATGGACGTCGTACGGGAAGCCGTGCATCAGCAGCACCGGCGGACCGTCCTCGGGGCCTGCGGCGTGGAAGGCGACGTCGAGCACGCCGGCCCGCACGGTCTGAAGGGGGGCGAAGGGGGAGGCGTGGGTCATCGGCGGTCCGGGGGTCGAGAGGGCGGGGCGCGTCGTGCCGCGATCGTACGTGCGCCGGGGCGGATCCGGGTCGGGCACGAGTAGAGTCGCGGAACCCGACTCCGTCCGGATCCCTCGCGATGTCCCTCCGTCCCCCAGACTCCCGCGCGCTGTGGTGCGCCGCCCTCGGCTTCGTCTGCGCGGTGGCCGCCCCCGATTCGCGCGCGCAGGCCGCCTTCGAGAACCGCTTCACCGGCGAACTGGGCCTGGGCGTCTATCTCAAGCGCGGCATGGTCAAGGAGGTCGGCGGCTCGGTTCTGGTGCTGCCCTACGTCTACGGCGACTACGGCCGCTTCTTCGCGCGCGTGGACACCTTCGGCGTGAAGACGCTGCCGCTGGGCGCCGGCCACCTCGAGCTGCTGGCGCGCGTGAACACCGAGGGCTTCGATGCCGACCGCACCGGGCTGCGCGGTGTGGGCGATCGCCGCAACCCGGTGCCGATCGGCGTCGGCACGATGCAGAGCACTCCGATCGGCGCGTTCTTCGCCTATGCGACCTACGACGTCACCTCGGGCGGCGCGCTGCTCGAGGCCACCTGGGGCGGACGCTTCGAGGCCGGGCCGGTGACGCTGTATCCGCTGCTCGGCCTGGAGTACCGCAGCAGCGCCTACGTGCAGCACCTGTACGGCGTCGACGCTTCGCAGGCCGCTGCGAGCGGCTATCCCGCCTACGCGCCGGGCGGCTCGACGACCGCCATGGCGGGGCTCGCCGCGACGATGCCGATCTCGGGTCCCTGGGCGCTGCAGTTCCAGTGGCGCCACCGCTGGTTCGACAGCGCGATCACCGGGAGCCCGATCGTCAACGAGCGCGGGCTCGACAGCGGGCACGTGGCCGTCACCTACGAGTTCAGATAGGGCAGGGAGCCGCGGCAGGCGGCCCGTTGCGACCCGTGCGGCCCCGCGGGCCGCGTTCAGTCCTGCTGCGCGGCCAGCGCGGCCAGCGCCGCCTGCGCCTGGCGCTTGCCCATCGCGCGCAGTGCGGCGATCGCCTGCAGCTGCCCGGCACGCGGCGTCGCCTTCTCCTGCTCCCAGTTGTAGACCGACTGGCCGCTGACGCCGAGCAGCCGGCCCAGGGCCTCGGCCGACAGGCCCAGGCGCAGGCGGTTCGCCTGGAAGCGCTTGGCCGACCAGCGCACCGCGGGGGCCTCGGGCGCGGGTGCGTCGGGTGCCGCGGCCCGGGCCCGGGGCGCACGGCGCAGTGCCGCGTTCGCCTGCTCGAGCGTCTTCACCTGGCGCTTGAGCGCCGCGATCTCGCGCCGGTGCTGCGTCGAGGCCTTGCGGATCGCCTCGGTCTGGACGCGGATCTCCTTGCGGGCGATCCGTTGGATCTCGGCCTTGAGGGCGGTGGCGATATCGGGCATGTGGGTCCGGGAAGGGGGCGGGCGTCTGGGCGGGCCGACGAAGCGGGCCGACGAAGCGGGCCGACGAAGCGGGCATTGTCTCAGGGCGCATCGCCCCGGATGCCGGTTTCGACGCGATCCGCGGGCGCGGGTCGCCCCTGCGCAACGCGCGCGTGCTGCCCCGTGCAGCGCGCGGGCCGCTCAGCCCGGCGCGCTGGCGGCGTCCAGCACGCTGGCCGCACCCGGGACATGGGCGACCACCAGCGGGCGGATCGCCTCGAGCAGTGCGGCCGTGCAGCGGCTAGCCGCCCGCATCGACGGCGGATCGCGCTTGAAGGTGTGCACGACCGGGCCCCAGTGCCAGGCCTTGTCCTCGGTGGCGCGGGACGGCGCCACCAGCTGGAACTGGTCGAAGTCCGGCAGCTCGCGGACCACCGGGTCGAGCTGTTCGCGCAGCGGCAGGGGCGCCATCCGTCCCGCGGCATCGGCCAGCCCGGACAGCCATGCGGGCAGCGGGTCCGCATCGGTGGCCCGGACCGCCACGATCGCCCGCAGGAAGGCCCGCTCGCCACCGCGCAGCCCCAGGCGCAGCCAGATGCGACGGCCGCCGACCTTGCCCAGCGGCAGCCTCAGCCCGTCGGTGCTCGACAGCTCGATGAGCGGGTAGCGCGCCTTCAGGTGATCCCGGATGGCTTCGTTGACGGTGGTGAACTGGTCGGCCATGGGTCGTGTCGGGCGGGTGTGTCGGGGCCCGGGCCGAAGACCGGGGTGGGCGCGAGTGTAGTCCCCCTGGCTCAGTGCAGCCCGGTGGACGGCCCGGTGTCGGGAAACAGGCTCGCCGCGCCACGCCGTCCCGCGACCGGATCGAGCGTGCCAGGACGGGCCTGCCGCAGCGCATCGCCCTCGATGAGGCAGTGCCCGAGCACCGTGCCCGCGGCGCTGTGCAGCCCGATCGTCACCACCTCGTGCACCTCACCGTCCGCCCCGCCCGCCACGAGGCTCTCGACGATGTGGACCGCGAGATCCGGCAGCGGCAGCCCCTTGCGGCGGAAGTCCTCGCGGATGACCCCGCCCTCGTCGAGCAGCGCCTGCACCACCGGCGCGAACTTCGCGCGCATCGCGTCCGACTCCTGGAGCGCGCGCATCAGGTCCTCCATCTCGACCACCGACTCGAGCAGCGTGTCGCCGCCCAGGCGCACCGCGAACAGCGACGGTCCGACGGCGCCGTGCCGGTTGTAGTTCTCGACGGCGATGCCGGCGAAGTAGTCGTACAGGTCGCGCAGCTGGGCGTCGGTCGGGGCGCGGGCGGCTTCGGTCATGGCGGTGTCCGGGGGGCGGTGTCCGGGAGGCGCAAGGCGGCCACCGTAGACGGGCGCGGCGCGGGCGTCAAACGACGGCGCACACCCCGATCGCGGCGCGACCATCGTGCACACGCCCCCGCGCCACCAATGCGCCGCGTTTCACCACCACTCGGTCCGTCGGCCGCGACACCACCGCGTCGGTCACCGTCGCGCCGGGCACGATCACCATGTCGGCCGCGCAGCCCGGGTCGAGTCCTTAGCCATCGATGTGCATCACGTCGGCGCCGCCGGGCGGGTCGCCGGAGTCGTCGTCATGATCGCGACGTCGAGCTCGGCGAGCTGCGCGATCAGCGGATCGACCAGGTCGCGGTCCGGCGCTCCGAGGCAGAACGCATGGCTCACCGTGACCTGGCCCTGCAGCCCGAGCGCGCGGTCCATCAGCTCGAGCGCGCGCTCGGGGTCGATCTTGTCGAGGGTCGGCACTGCGCCGGCCTCACGCGTACGCGGGGCTCGACCGTCGTCCCTGTCTGATACAGTGTCGACGTGAAGGTTGCATATACAACTGATCGGATCCGGAGGACATCCCCATGAACATCGAAGCGGTCATCGAGCAGTGGGAGGCGGACGAGGCGAGGGTGCGCGCCCGCCTGATCGATCCCGGCACGGCGTCGCCGGCCCAGGTCGCGGGTCGCACGGGCCTGCAGGTCTTCGAGGCGATCTTCGCCGGCGAACTCCCGCCGCCCCCGATGGGCGAGACGCTCGACTTCGTGCCGATCCACATTGCGCCGGGCGAGGCGGTGTTCCAGGGGCGCCCCCGGCAACGGCACTACAACCCGCTGGGCACGGTGCACGGCGGCTGGTTCGCCACCCTGCTCGACACCGCCGTCGGCTGTGCCGTCCACGCCGGTCTGCCGGCGGGCAAGGGCTACACCACGCTGGAGCTGAAGGTGAACATGGTGCGTGCGCTCACCGACGGCGTCCCGATGGTGCGGGCCGAGGGCAAGGTGATCCACACCGGGCGTCAGGTCGCGACCGCGGAGGGTCGCCTCGTCGGCCCGGACGGCAAGCTCTACGCGCATGCCACCACCACCTGCCTGATCTTCGACCAGCGCGCACCGGGCTGAGCGCCGAGGGGGGGGGCAGCGGAAAGCGGCCGACGCGGTCACGCCGTGCCCGGCGCGCTCCGGAACACCCCCAGCGACACCGCGAGACAGAGCACGAGCACCCAGCAGAAGGCCGTGTAGGGCGCCAGCGGCAGCACCGACACCGCGCCGATGGCCAGCGCCGCGCAGCCCATCAGCATGAAGCCGAGCAGGGCCGAGGCCGCGCCCGCCTGCTGCCCGAAGGGCTGCAGGGTGAGGGCCGTGCCCAGCGGGTTGACCACGCCCATGCCGACGAGGAACAGCGTCAGCCCCGCCGAGAAGTACCGGACGTCCTGCGGCCCCGCCAGCAGGGCGACGCCGCCTGCGAGCGCGACCGCGATGCCCGCCCGGGCGGCGCGCTGCGGGCCCATGCGCGTCGCCAGCCGGGGCGCCAGCAGGCCGGCGCCGAACACCACGAAGACCGTCGTCGCGAAGAACAGGGCCAGCCCGAACGGGGAAAAGCCGAAGCCCTCCATCAGGATCGCAGGCGCCATCGCGAAGAACAGGTAGAGCGAGCCCACGACCAGGCTCACCGAGAGCGCGGGCGCGATGAAGCGGCGATCGACCAGCAGGCGCCCGTAGCCCCGCCCCACCGCGACGACCGACAGCGGGGTGCGCCGGTCGGCGGGATGCGTCTCGCCGAGGCGCAGCACGTAGATCGGCCCGAGCAGCAGCGCGCACGCGGCCAACAGTCCGAAGATGGCGCGCCACCCCAGCAGCGCATCGAAGGCGCCGCCCAGCATCGGCGAGAAGCCGGGCGCGGCGGCCATGGCCACCATCATGAACGACAGTGCGCGCGCCAGGTCCGGGCCCTCGAACAGGTCGCGCGCGATGGCCCGCGACATCACCGACGTCGCGCACGCGCCGAGCGCCTGCACGACGCGCCCGGTTATCAGCTGCGGCAGGCTCGTGGCCAGCGCGCACATCACGCTGCCCGCCACGATCACCGCCAGCCCGCCCAGCACCAGGGACCGCCGGCCGAACCGGTCCGACAGCGGACCGACGAACAGCTGGCCCACGGCGAAGGTCACGAAGAAGCTGCCCAGCGTCGCGCTCAGCGCCTGCACGCTGGTGCCCAGGTCGGCGGCCATTGCCGGAAAGGCGGGCAGGACGATATTGATGGCCAGCGAGCCCAGCGCGGCGATGCCGGCCAGCAGCGCGAGCAGGCGGCCGGTCAGCGGAGATCTGCTCGTCGTTCTCATCCGATGCAGTGTACCTGCAATGGTTGCATATGCAGGTATCGAGGCGTTCGGGGCGGGCAGCTCGTGGGGACGCCCGCCCTCATGAGGTCGGGGGCG
>JBIIPQ010000248.1:0-6430 GCA_044342535.1 Burkholderiaceae bacterium | reverse complement strand
CCGCGACCTTCCAGTGCGACGCGATCGCGCTCGAGGACGCCGAGGTCTGCGTCGTGCCGTTCGAGAAGCTCGAGTCGCTGACCCGCGAGTTCAACGGGCTGCAGCGCCAGCTGCACCGCGTGCTCTCGCGCGAGATCGTCCGCGATCAGGGCGTGATGATGCTGCTGGGCACCATGCGCGCCGAGCAGCGCATCGCGACCTTCCTGCTGAACCTGTCGCAGCGCTTCGCGCAGCGCGGGTTCTCGCCGCGCGAGTTCATCCTGAGGATGACCCGCGAGGAGATCGGCAACTATCTCGGGCTCAAGCTCGAGACGGTCAGCCGGACGTTCTCGAAGCTGCAGGACGATGGCGTGATCACCGTCGAGCAGAAGCGCCTGCAGATCGAGGATGTCACGCGGCTGCGCGACATCGCCGGCGCGACCTGCGCGCTCGAGTGATCTGAGGCCACAGGTTCCGTCCGCCCGCGGGCGGTGAACGCATCAGGTCGCACAGAAGGGGTGGGGCTGGCCGAGCGCCAGCGCGAGCAGTGCCGCGATCGCCATCCCCGCGAGCAGGGCGCCTCCGATGCGCATCCCGACGGCCTCCACGCGTGCCGCGCCCGAGGCGGAGCCGCGAACGAGCGCCTCCAGCAGCCACTGCGCCCCGAGCAGATGAACCGCCGTACCGGCCCCGAAGGCCAGCATCGCGAGCGCGCCGCGCAGCGGATCGCTCGCGAGCGCCGCCGTGGCCAGCGCCGAGTACAGCAGGCCGCAGGGCACCAGGGCCCAGGCAGCGCCGGCGACCCAGGGGCGGCCGCGGCCGACCGAGCCGCCGAGCCGCGCGGGGCCGGCGCGCCAGGCGCGGGCGCCGAGTTCGTCGACCCAGGCCGGCTGCCGGCCGAGCAGCAGCAGCGCCAGACCGAGCGCGAGCAGGCCGAGGTTCAGGGCGCCCCACAGCGGGCGCATCAGCGGCATCACGTCCGCCCCCCAGCGCAGCAGCCACGAGCCGCTGCCGACCGCGGCGCCGAGCGCCGCATAGCCGAGCAGTCGCGCCGCATGGAAGGCCAGGTCGTCGCGGCGGGGGAGCGCGGACGAGAGCGCCCGCCCGGTGACCGCGTCGATCGGCTGCAGCGGGATGCTGCGGGCGAGCGACAGGGTGGCGGTGCTTGCCGCGGTGGCCGTGCGCCGCCCGCCCAGCCCGTGGACCGCGACCCGCTGCAGCGCCGAGCACATCGCCACGCAGTGCAGCCCGCCCAGCAGACCGAGCGCGGCGGCGGTGGCGAGCAGCACCAGCAGGCTCATGACCGCGAGCCCGTCCTCGGCGGGCGGAGGCGCGTGCGGGTCATGCCGCCCCCGGCGGGACGTTCGGCGGCGGGTTCGGGCCGCGATGCGCCGGGTTCGGGGGGCTGCCCGGCAGGGGCTCGGTCAGCGGCACCGGACGCTGCCCGCGGTTGATCTCCTCGGACGAGCGCGACAGCGACCAGGTGACCACGCCGGTGGCGGTGGCGATCGCCCAGAACGCGAAGAAGGCCAGCGAATAGACCGCATCGCGCTCCTCGGCGTCGATCTGCCAGCCGAAGAGGCTGACGTCGTGCGGGTCGAAGGCCGCGAAGACCACCATCTCGAGCAGGCAGGCCGAGACGAACGCGGGCCACAGGACCGCGATCCACTCGCGCGCGTTGCGGGGCACGTCGGCCTCTGGGCTCAGTCGACGCGGCCGTCGGCGGCGAGGCGCACGACGGCGCCCTCGCGCAGCGCCACGTGCCGGCCGGCGACGCGCCAGTCCTGGGCCTCGATCGAGACGTCCCAGTTGCCGGCGCCGACCTGCGGCGCGACGATCCGGTAGCCGCCGTCCGCCTGCCGGTCGAGCGACAGCCTGCGGTCCTGGTCGGCGCGCACCGGATGCGTGAGGACGACGGTGACCGTCGGCGGCAGCGCCGCACCGCCGGTCAGCCTCAGCCGAAGGTCGTTCTCGCCGGCGAGCGTCAGCTCGGCGCGCAGCCCGAGCGCCTTCGCGCGCGACTCGCGTTCGAGCGAGCGGTTGATCGCGAGACCGCGCTTGTAGTAGTCGTCGGCGACGTTGCTGTCGGCCCGCTGCGCGGCGATCCACCAGGTGACCACGCCGGCGACCACGGTCGCGGCGGGGATGCCGACGACCAGCCACACCAGCGGCTCGCGCCAGGCGGGGCGGACGGGGACGATCGGGGTTGCGGACATGGAGTCTCCTGTGTCGGCCCGCGAGCTCAGCGCGGGACCATGAAGGCGGCCTTCTCGCTGCGGGCGAGGGACGGATCGTCGATCGCCTCCACCACGAAGCGGATCGGATTGGAGCCGGGCACACCGACGCCGGGCGGGATCTGCACGCTGATCGGCACCGCGCGGTTGGAGGCGGGCTCGACCTCGTAGACCTGCGGGCTCGCGAGTCGGATGCCGTCGAGGCCCTCGACCGTCACGCGCAGCCGATGGGGCGCCTCTGAGGCGTTCATGAAGTGCAGCCGGTAGGTGTTCTCGACGTTGCCGGCATCGACGATCCGAGCAAGCGCGTTGCGATCGCGGATCACGTCGACCCGCAGCGGATTGCGCACCGCGAGCGAGCCGAACAGCACCACCACCAACACGCCCAGCAGCGTGCCGTAGACCAGCACCCGCGGACGCAGCACGTTGCGCAGCATGCCGAAGCGACCGAGGTGACGCTCGAGGCCGTTCTGCGTCGCGTAGCGAACCAGCCCCCGCTCGTAGCCCATCTTGTCCATCACGGTGTCGCACACGTCGATGCAGGCCGCGCAGCCGATGCACTCGTACTGCAGGCCGTTGCGGATGTCGATGCCGGTCGGGCAGACCTGCACGCACAGCGTGCAGTCGATGCAGCTGCCCAGCCCCGCCGCCTTCGGATCGGACTTCTTCGAGCGCGAGCCGCGCGGCTCGCCGCGCTCGGCGTCGTAGGTGACGATCATCGTGTCCTTGTCGAACATCGCGCCCTGGAAGCGCGCGTACGGACACATGTACTTGCAGACCTGCTCGCGCATGAAGCCGGCGTTGCCCCAGGTCGCGAACGCGTAGAACAGCATCCAGAACCATTGCCAGGGCCCCAGCGAGAAGGCGAGCACCTGGCCGCCGAGCTCGCGGATCGGCGCGAAGTAGCCGATGAAGGTGAAGCCGGTGAGCAGCGCGAGCGCGAGCCACAGCGTGTGCTTGGTCGCCTTGCGGCCCAGCTTGGCCGCCGACATCGGCGAGGCGTCGAGCTTCATGCGCGCGGCCCGGTCGCCTTCGACCCGGCGCTCGATCCACATGAAGAGCTCGGTGTAGACCGTCTGCGGGCAGGCGTAGCCGCACCACAGGCGGCCTGCCACCGCGGTGAAGAAGAAGAGCGACAGCGCGGCAACGACCAGCAGGCCGGCGAGATAGATGAAGTCCTGCGGCCACAGCACGACGCCGAACAGATAGAACTTGCGGGCGCCGAGGTCGAAGAGCACCGCCTGCCGCTCGTTCCAGCTCAGCCAGGGCAGTCCGTAGAAGATGACCTGGGTGAAGATCACCGCCGCCCAGCGCAGCCGGGCGAAGAGGCCGGTGACCGCGCGCGGGTAGATCTTGCGATGTGCCTGGTAGATCGAGAACAGCCCGTCGCCGTCGTCGGCGACGGCGGGCTGGATCGGGATCACCTTGCGGACATCGGTCATCGACGGCTCGGGGCGTGGACGGGAGTGCGAACGCGGGCCCGGACGGAAACGCGCCCGGGCAGGGCCCGCGTCACTTGGCGGCCGAGCCGTCCGGCGTGCGCTGCGACAGGCCGAGCACGTAGGAGGCGAGCACGTGGATCTGACCCTCGGTCAGCTTGGTGTCCCAGGCCGGCATCATGTTGTTCTTGCCGAGGTTGATCATCGCGACCACCTGCTGCAGCCCGCCGCCGTGCAGCCAGATGCGGTCGGTCAGGTTGGGGGCGCCCAGCGCCTGGTTGCCCTTGCCGTCCGCACCGTGACAGGCCGCGCAGACCGCGAACTTCGGCTTGCCGAGCTCGGCCTTGACCGGGTCGGTGGCGCTGCCCGACAGCGACAGCACGTACTGCGCGAGCTGCTCGACCTCCTGGGCCGAACCGACCGCGGCGCCGAGCGCCGGCATCACGCCGTTTCGACCCTTGGCGAGCGTCTGGACGATCTGCTCGGGCGCGTTGCCGTACAGCCAGTCGCCGTCGGTCAGGTTCGGGAAGCCCTTGGCGCCGCGCGCGTCCGAGCCGTGGCACTGCGCACAGTTCGCGAGGAACAGCCGCTCGCCGATCGCCCGTGCCTGCGCATCGCCGACCAGCGAGGGGATCGGCTGCTGCTGGAACTTCGCATAGAGCGGCGTCATCTCGGCGTCGAGCGCCGCCCGCTCGGCTTCGTACTGCCCGTGTGCGCTCCACTTGGCCGCGCCCGCGTTCGAGCCGAGTCCGGGGTACAGCCACAGGTAGACCGCCGCGAAGACGATGGTGATGACGAACAGCCCGCTCCACCAGCGCGGCAGGGGATTGTTCGCCTCGCGCAGGTCGCCGTCCCAGACGTGACCGGTGGTGTTGTCCGCCGTCGGCGCCGGCTTCCTGCTGTTGAGCAGCAGCAGCAGCAGGCAGAAGACGATGGAGAGGATGGTCGAGATCGCGATGAACGACGACCAGAACCCACTCGTGAAATCAGCCATGATCGGATTCCTTCCGTTCTTCTCAGTCGTCGAGCGGGATCCGTCCGTCCTGCTCCAAGCGCGACTTGTTGCGCGGCGAGTAGGCCCAGACGACGATGCCGACGAAGCAGGCGAGGGAGATCGCGGTGATGACACCGCGCAGCAGGTTGACGTCCATGTCGGTGTCCCTTACTTGATGACGGTGCCCAGACCCTGGAGGTAGGCGATCAGCGCCTCCATCTCGGTCTTGCCGCGGACGACCTCGGGCGCTTTCGCGATGTCCTCGTCGGTGTACGGGACCCCCACCTTGCGCAGCGCCGACATGTGCGCCGCGATGGTCGAGTCGTCGACGGTGTTCTTCGCGAGCCACGGGTAGCCGGGCATGTTCGATTCGGGCACCAGGTCGCGCGGATTCATCAGGTGCGCGCGGTGCCACTCGTCGTTGTAGCGGCCGCCGACGCGGGCCAGGTCCGGCCCCGTGCGCTTGCTGCCCCACTGGAACGGATGGTCCCAGACGAATTCGCCGGCGACCGAGTACGGGCCGTAGCGCAGGGTCTCGGCACGGAACGGGCGGATCATCTGCGAGTGGCAGTTGTAGCAGCCTTCGCGCTGGTAGATGTCGCGCCCGGCGAGGCGCAGCGCGTCGTACGGCTGCAGCCCCTGCACCGGCTCGGTGGTGGACTTCTGGAAGTAGAGCGGGACGATCTCCACCAGCCCGCCGATCGCGACCGTCAGCAGGGTCAGCACGATCAGCAGGAAGCTGTTGGTCTCGATCTTCTCGTGGGACAGGGCCATGTTCTTCGCTCCTCGGCGCGTCAGGCGTGGGCCGGCTCGGCGGCGAGCACGGGGACGTCCACCGGCTGCGCACCGGCGATGGTCTTGAAGACGTTCCAGGCCATGATCAGCATGCCGGTGAAGTACAGCAGGCCGCCGATGAGCCGGACGTAGTAGTACGGGTAGCTGGCCTTGACCGACTCGACGAACGAGTAGGTGAGCGTGCCGTCGGGCTCGACTGCGCGCCACATGAGGCCCTGGGTCACGCCGCTGATCCACATCGAGACCGCGTAGAGCACGATGCCGATGGTGGCCACCCAGAAGTGCACCTCGATCGCGCGGATGCTGTACATCGTCTCCTTGCCGAAGAGGCGAGGGATCAGGTAGTAGAGCGAGCCCATCGAGATCAGGCCGACCCAGCCGAGCGCACCCGAGTGCACGTGGCCGATGGTCCAGTCCGTGTAGTGCGACAGCGCGTTGACCGTCTTGATCGACATCATCGGACCCTCGAAGGTCGACATGCCGTAGAACGACAGCGAGACGATCATGAAGCGCAGGATCGGGTCGTCGCGCAGTTTGTGCCAGGCACCCGACAGCGTCATGATCCCGTTGATCATCCCGCCCCAGGACGGCGCCAGCAGGATCAGCGAGAACACCATGCCGATCGACTGCGCCCAGTCGGGCAGTGCCGTGTAGTGCAGGTGGTGCGGACCCGCCCACATGTAGGTGAAGATCAGCGCCCAGAAGTGCACGATCGACAGCCGGTACGAGTACACCGGGCGGCCGATCTGCTTCGGCACGTAGTAGTACATCATCCCCAGGAAGCCCGCGGTGAGGAAGAAGCCGACCGCGTTATGGCCGTACCACCACTGGACCATCGCGTCCTGCACGCCGGCGAACGCGGAGTACGACTTCATCGGGCCGGCGGGGATCGCGGCGCTGTTCACCACGTGCAGCAGCGCCACGGTGAGGATGAACGCGCCGAAGAACCAGTTGGCCACGTAGATGTGCCGGACCTTGCGCGTGGCGAG
>JBIIPQ010000050.1:0-17849 GCA_044342535.1 Burkholderiaceae bacterium | reverse complement strand
CATCGATCCGGCCCCATCCCGGGCCGAGCCCGCGGCACGCGACCGCGTCGTGCTGTCCGCGCCGCGACCCGCTCCCGCCGGCGCGGCCCGCACAGCGGCCGATGCGGCCTTCGAGGCCGAGCTCGCCGCGACGGTCAAGCGGATCGCGGCGCTGGAGAAGCGGCTCGCCGACCTCAGCGCGGGCCTCGAGCGCACCACCGACCGCGAACTCGCGCTGATGCGCGAACTGGTCGACGTGACCCGCCGCGCGCCGCCCGGCGTCGCCGCCCGCGGCACGCCCTGAGCGAGGCCGGGCACGGGGCGCGGGGCTGCGGGCCCCGCCGGCTCAGTGGATCTCGTCGGAGGCCTTGAGCGCGGCGCGCAGCGCCTCGATGGTGAACCCGGGTGCGCGCGCCAGGTCCAGGATCACCTTCTCCTTGCGCACCAGCAGGTCCACCGCGGCCGGGATCGCCGCGGCCGCATCGGCCGGGATCACGACCGCGCCGTGGCGGTCCGCGTGCACCAGGTCGCCGTGGCGCACGGTCATGCCGTGCACATCGACCGGCTCGCCCCAGCCCGCCGGCGAGCCGTGGGCATGGCTCGGTCCGATGCTGCCGGCCAGCGCCTGGAACCCGGGCGCGAACTGGTCGATGTCGCGCACCGATCCGTTGGTGACCACGCCGACCGCACCCAGCCCGAGGTGGACCGCGGTGTTCACCTCGCCCCACATGGCGCCGAAGCCGGCCGGATCGTCGAGGTCCTGCACCACGATCACGCTAGGCTGCGGCAGGCTCGCCACGTACTCGTAGTAGGCGATGCGGCGGGCGCGACGCTCGTCGGCGCTGCCGGTCGGCGGCACCGCGGCCCGGAAGGTGACCGTGGCCGCGTAGCCGACCATCGGCGGCAGTTCGGGCCGCACGCAGACCAGCGCGCGGCGCGTGAAGCCGATGGCACGGCGATGCGGCGCGACGATCTCGAGCGCATTGCAGATCGTGGGGGTGTCGAAGCGCCGCAGCGTCTCGAGCAGGGCGGGATCGTGCAGGGTCGGGGTCGATGCGGGGGAGCTCATGCGGTCCTTCGGACGGTGGCGTCGATGTCGGGGTCGGGAATGCCAGCGCGGCGCGCCAGGGCGGCGATCTCGGTCCAGGCGGCGTCGGGCATCGGGAAGCCCTCGCGCCGGCGCGCCTCGCGCGCGCGCCGCTCGGGGTCGCCGGCGACCATCACCCGGTCGACGCCGGGCACCGGCCGCGAGCCGCGCAGGCCCTCCACGAAACGCGCCACCTCGGCATCGAAGCGACCCTCCGGGTCGAGCCTGGCGGGGTCGATGAAGACCGACAGCATGCCGTTGCGGACGGGTCCGTCGTCGGTCGCGATGCCGGTGCCGGTCAGCACGCCGCCGAGGAGTTCGCACATCGCCGCCAGCCCCGAGCCCTTGTGCCCGCCGGCGAGCAGCCCGCCGAACGCCATGATCGCGCCAGCACCGACCGTATTGTCCGGTGCCTCGTCATGGACCGTCGGCCCGTAGAGCACGGCCGGATCGCCGGAGGTGCTGCCGTCGGGCGCGATCAGCGCATCGAAGGGCATCGCCGCGCGCTTCTTGGCGGCCACCAGCAGCTTGCCTTCGGCGACCAGCGCGGTCGCGAAGTCGAGGATCACATGCTCGCCGCCCGAGAAGCGATCCGCGCCCTCGGCGCCCGCGCGCGGCCGCGGCACGCCGACCGCGACCGGCGCGGTCGAGAGCATGCGCTGCGTGCCGCCGAAGGGCGCGACGAGGAAGCTGCCGGCGACGTTGACCCAGTGCATCGACACCAGGCCCGCGTCGGCCGCCATCTCGGCGTAGTGGCCGACGCGCCCCAGGTGCGCCGAGCGGCGCAGCGCCAGCAGCGCCAGACCCTGGGACCGCGCGCGCTCGATCGCACGCGCCGTCCAGCGCGCGGTGACCCATTGTCCGGGGCCCTGCTGCGCGTCGACCAGCAGCATCGAGCCCGCATCCAGCAGCGCCACGCCGTCGGTGCGCGGCACGATGCCGCCGTCCTCGACGGCGTACCAGTAGCGGATCACGCGCACGTAGCCGTGGCTGTCGTGGCCGGCGAGGTTGGCGCCGACCAGGTGATCGGCGACCGTGCGCGCCTCGTCGGGCGTCATGCCGCGGAACACGAACATGCGCTCGGCGAGCCGCGCGGCCACCTGCGGATCGAGATGGACCATGGCCATGGCGGGTGTCCTCCGGCTCAGGCGCGCGGCGGGACGGGATAGACCATCGACGGCTCGAGCCGGCCGTCGAGGAAGTCGAGGACGTTGCGCACGGCGTGCGTCGACATCCGCCAGGCGGCTTCGCGGGTAGCGGCAGCCGCGTGCGGTGTGGAGAACACGTTCGGCATCGCCAGCAGCGGATGGTCGGGCGGCGGCGGCTCGGCCTCGTAGACGTCGATGCCGGCTCCCGACAGGTGGCCGCGCGCGAGCGCGTCACCGAGCGCACCTTCGTCGACGATGCCGCCCCGCGCACAGTTGACCACCGCGGCGCCGGCCGGCAGCAGCGCGAGTTCGGCGGCTCCGATCATCCCGCGGGTCTCGGCGTTGCGCGGGCAGTGCAGCGTGACGAAGTCGGCCTGCGGCAGCGCCTCGGCGAGCGTGTCCGCGAAGCGCCAGCCGAGCGCGCGCGCAGGCGCCCGGTCGATGTACGGATCGACCACCAGCACCTTCATGCCGAGCGCGTCCGCGACCTGAGCGACGCGCCGCCCGATGCGCCCGAGGCCGACGACCAGCAGCGTCTTGCCGCCGAGTTCGCCGCCCAGACCCTCGTCGCGCGAGGCGAACTTCGAGGGCGCGAGGCCGGCCCACTGCTCGCGCGTGAGCGCGGTGAGTCCGGCCATGCCGCGGCGCCAGCGGTCGAAGGGCTTGGCGAGCGACAGCAGCATCCAGGTCGCATGCTCGACGACCGACTGCGTGTTCGCATCGGCGGTGATCGCGACGGTCACGCCGCGGTCGCGCGCGGCATGCAGGTCGATCAGGTCCACGCCGACGCCGTAGCGCGCGACGATGCGCACCTTCGGCGCACGCCCGAAGAACGCAGCGTCGCAGCGGTGGAAGCGCACGATCAGCCCGTCGGCGACAGCCTCGGCGGCCTGCAGCGCCTGCGGCGACAGGGTCCAGCCCTGGACCGTCTCGAGCCCGGGACGGGCACGCAGCAGCGCGAGGCCGTCGGCATGGATGGGTTCGGTGACGAGGATCGTGGACATCGGGCACCGCCGTGCGCGTTCAGTGCGCGTTCAGCTCGAAAACAGGTCGCAGTTCGCCGGTCGCGAGGCCGGTCGCGTTGACCTGCGGGATCTTCGCATACCGCGACAGCGCCTCGTCGTCCGGCTCGACCAGTCCGAGGGCGCGCAGCACCGCGAAGGCGGCGACGAAGCGTGCTTCGGAATGGCCATCGGCGATCTTGATCGCGATGCCCAGCCCGCGCGAGCGCACGCCGAGCACCTGCACGCCGGCCGCGCCGACCTTGGCCACCCAGTCGCCGGCACCGGCGCGCATGAAGTGCAGGTCGCTGCGGCCGGTGCCGGAAACGTACTCCGGGTACGCGGTCATCGCCTCGAACAGTCGGTCGAGCAGCGCGTCGCTCGCCTCGTCGGCACCGCCGCCGGCGAGCATCGCCCACAGGCGCGCCAGGCCGTCGAGCGGCAGCGCCAGGTTCGGTGCGCTGCAGCCGTCGATGCCGCCCGGGATCGCGTCCGGATCGAGCCCCAGCAGCCCGCCGACCTCGGCCCGCACGCGCCGCTGCAGCGGATGGTCGGGCTCGAGGTAGGTCTCGACCGGCGCCTCGTGCAGCTGGCACCAGGCGAGAAAGCCGGCATGCTTGCCCGAGCAGTTGTGCCAACGGGCGTCGAAGCTCTCGTGCATGGGCGGCGTGCGTCCGAGCGTCTCGTACATGTACGGCACGTGGCAGCCGCACTTCAGGCGCCGCCAGTGGTTGCGCGCCTTCTTGAGCAGGCCCTCGACCGCGGCGATGTGGAAGGGCTCGCCCGAATGGCTCGAGGTCATCGCCGCGACCTCGCGCTCGTCGAAGCCGAACTGGCGCGGGCCGTCGGCGCGCATCAGCGGCAGCGCCTGGAAGGCCTTGAGCGTCGATCGGGTGAACGTCGTGGCGCGCGGGTCGCCAGCCGACCACAGCAGGCGACCGCCGCGGTCGACGACCGCGATCGAGCCGTAGTGGACGTTCTCGACGGTGTCGCCCCGGGAGGCGACGACCAGGGGGACGTGGGCGGGGGAGTTCATCCCCCGATTCTATGCGGCAGCGACGGCAGCGGGGCACGCCGGGCGGACTGCCCGGGCGGCGGCCGCGCCCCGCGCAGCCGTGCCGGGACTCAGATCCCGAGCTGGCTGACCCAGTCGGTCGCCTGCATCTGAGCCAGGTTCAGCGCCTTCGGCGAGATGTCGAGCTCCTTGCAGAGCTGCGCGACGCCCGCCAGCGACGGATCCTCGCAGGCCTCGGCCAGCTTCAGCAGCGGCGCGAACTCGCCGGTGCGGTAGAGCAGGCCGTCGGCCACCGACTTAGGCAGGTCGAGCTCCTCGAGCGCGGTGGCCATCGGCGTCATCAGCATCGCCGGCAGCAGCGAGAAGGTGCCCGCGATGAACAGGTTGTCGCGCTGGGCGACTTCGAACCGGCCCTCGCCCAGCAGCTCCATCAGCCGGCCCCGCGTGATCGCTGTACGCGCCAGCAGCGGCGCGGTCGGATCCTTGCTGTCGGTCGATGCCAGCAGCAGCGTGAGCCAACGGGCGAGCTTCTGGTAGCCCAGCAGCGAGATCGCATGCTTGATCGAGTCGATCTTGCCCGACAGGCCCATGCCCGCGGAGTTCATGTAGCGCAGGAGCTTCACCGACAGCGCGACGTCGCGCTTGAGCGCGTTGTCGACCTCGACGATGTCCGCGCCGCGCAGCAGCAGCTTGATCGCCTGCATCACCGCGGCGCGCGCCGGCTCGAGCTTGCGCGCCGACAGCGTCTCGGGCTTGGCGAAGTAGAAGCCCTGCAGGCAGTCGAAGCCGAGCGCCAGGCAGGCGGCCGCCTGCTCGCGCGTCTCGACCTTCTCGGCGACCAGCGTGCGCTTGCCGCCCGCGGCCTTGAGGAGCTTCATCACCTGCGGCAGCTGCTCCATGGGGATCTGCAGCAGGTCGACCTTCGCGTGCGTGGTCAGCGCGAACAGCGGCTGGCGGACCACCGCCGGCGAGTCGACGGTCACCGCGATGCCGTAGCCCTCGCGGCGCAGCTCGCCGAGGCGTGCGAGCGTCGCCTCGTCGCTGGGCATGCGCGAAGAGAACTCGAGCACAGTGTGCTTCGGGTCGAGCAGGCCGACGGGCGAGTCGGGACCCATGGTCTCGATGCCGACATTGATGAATCCGAGCTTGCCGCCGAGCACCTGCTCCGCACCCAGATCCTGCAGCAGCGATGCGACCACCACCACGCTCGCGTAGTTGTCGTCCGTCACCAGCGCCTCGTTGGCGACCGCGTCGGCGCGATAGAGCAGCTCGTAGCCGATCAGCTGCTGGTTGCGGTCGAGGATCGGCTGGCGGCCGAGGAAGGCGCCGGGCTCGTCGAGGAAGGCTTCGGTGTTCGCGCTGGACAGCGCCGGGAACGCGGTATCGGTCATGCGAGCGCGGCCTCCTGAACCGCAGCCTGTGCAGAGCGTCGCGCGCGCGCGAGCGTCCGGCTGGAAATGGTGAGGGTGTCGCAGAGCGCATCGACACGCTCGGGCGTACCCGATTCGAGCGCCTCCACGAGGTCGAGCAACGGACCGAAGCGGCCCTGGCGCATCGTGAGCGCATCGGCCACCGGCTCGGGCAGCGCGAGCGACGCGATCGCGGCCGTCATCGGCTGCATCAGCATCGCAGGCAGCATCGACAGCGCGCCGACCAGGAACAGGTTGTCGCAGTCGGTGCCTTCGAAGTACTCGGCGCCAACCATCTCGAGCATGCGACCGCGGAAGACGGCGGCACGCATGAGTGTCGAGGCTGCCCGCGGCGGCTCGTCGACGGTGTTGAGCAGCAGCTGCAGCCAGCGGCCCAGACGCCGAGTGCCGACCAGCTCCAGCGCGTGGCCGAGCGAGTCGACCGTGATCATCATCCCGAAGTCGGAGGCGGCGGTGTAGCGCAGCAGGCGCCAGCACAGCGCGGCGTCGAGCCTGATGGTGGGCTCGAGCTCGGCGGGGGGGGCGCCCGCGGCGAGCTGCGAGAGCGCGCGACGCAGCACGCCGTGGCTGACGCCCAGGCGCACGCTGCCCATCACCTCGGGACGGCCGAGGTACCAGCCCTGCATCGCGTGGAACCCGAGCGCGAGGCAGCGGTTCGCCTGCGCCTCGGTCTCGACCTTCTCGGCGACGAGCACGTGGTCGCCGTAGCGCAGCGCCGGCACGAACACGTCGAGCACGCCGTCGGGGACCTTCTTCAAGTCGACCTTCAGGTGGGTGGCGAGCGGCAGCCAGGGCGCGAGCGCCTCCATCGGGGGCGCGGCGGGCACCGCGAGGCCGAAGCCCATCTCGCGCAACATGCGGATCCGCTCGAGCAGGTCGGCGTCGAGCTCGATCGCGTGCGAGAGCTCGAGCACCGTGCGGCGCGGGTTGAGCAGCACCATGGCGCCGGCGTCGCGCAGCGACTCGGCACCGACGTTGATGAACGCCTGGCGACCGGCCAGCACCTGCAGCGCACCGAGATCGTGGAGCAGCGTCGACAGGACGTGCAGGCTCGCGCTGTGCTCGTCGTCGAAGCAGGCGCTGTCGTCGGTCGCGCGAGCCCGGTACAGCAGCTCGTAGCCGATGAGCTCGCCTTCGCGGCCCACGATCGGCTGGCGCCCGAGGTAGGCCTGACTGGGTGCGGACATGCGTGCTTGTGTCGCTGTTCTGTGGTGGATGTCACGATTATCGGCCGCCGCACGCGCCCGCCGAGCCCGAAACGGGCGTCTCGGACGGGTGGACGGGCGCGCCCGCCCGGCGGGCAGGTCGGCGCCGTGGACAACCGTGGCGCGGCCCGCGCGGCGGCTCCGACGCAACGCCGAGCCCTCGCGCCGTCGCGCGGCGTGCATGTCGACGCGCTCGCCGGCGCGCACCTGCACGACCAAGCCGAAGGACGAGGCCGGCGCTCGGCACGTGGCTGCGACCACCTTGGCCGGTAACCCATCATCGGGCAGCAGCGCTGCGGATTCCGCTCTGATGCCAGCTTTGCCGAAAGCGCCGACAGCCCGAATCGGCCTCGGCCTCGCCGCCGGCGCGAAGGCCGTCCTCAGCGCCGTGCCGGACTGCCCCGCGGCCCGGTCGGGCAGACCGCATAAGGCACGGCGGCACCACGCGGATCCCGAAGGAACCGTGTGATGCCGCTGCGCCGTCGAATCGACCGGTCGTGCCCGCGGGCAGGCCGGGGGGGGGGCAGGGACTTACTGTGCCAAGCCCCAGGTCTGGTAGTCGTTCTCGAGCTGCGACTGCGGAATGCCGATCAGCGTACACAGCCGGGCCATGACGCCGACACCGGTCATGGGGAAGGTACCCCCGCCGTTGGCTGCAGAGATCGTGCCGTTCGCGGCGACCTCTGAGATGAGCTGCTTGAACTTCTCGGGGTAGATGTTCTGCAGGTAGGTCACCAGCACGCCGCTCGCCGCGAACGCGGCCGTGCCCGTGATCTCGTTGTAGGTCTTGACCTTCAGCGTCTCGAGCGTCGCCTGCGAGAAGCTCGCCTTGAAGGAGCTGAGGATATCGGCCTTAGGCTTGACCGCCGGGGTGAACGCGCCGGCCGCGTCGAACGTGCCGCTCTCCCAGTACAGCCCGAGGCCTTCACGCAGCCAGCCGAAGGTGAAGGAGTCGGTGAACGCGCCCGTCGAGCCGGCCTTCACGAGCTTGTCGAGCGTGTACTCGCCGTTCTCGTGAAGCAGCACTGGAACGGCCACCGTGTCCGCGGCGGACTCGAGGTACACGAACGTCGCGACGCGGTTGGTGTCGTACGGGAACTGCACGATGTTGACGACCGCGGCGATGTCGGCGGCGGAGAAACCGGCGATGCGCGCGGCGTGATTGAGCAGCAGGGCCTTGTCGGTCGTGTAGAAGAAGTCGAGCGGATCCGAGGTGCCCGAATAGAAGGCAGCCATGGACTTCATCGCCTCGGACTGTCGCGCCGCGGTCGTGTCGGTGTACGCCTGAGACAGATCGGAGTAGATCGACGCGCTGGCGCCCGCCTTCACGAACGGGAAGGCGACCGCGAGTTCGGCCACCGTCGTCGGCGTCGCCCTGACCGTCATCGGGACCTTGGCGGTCACGGTACCGGAGGTCGCCACGATATCGGCCGAGCCGACGCCCACGGCCGTGACCTTGCCGGCCGAGTCGACCGTGGCGATCGCCACGTTGGAAGACGACCAGGTGACCGTGGCGTTCGTGACCGTCGCGCCGGCTGCGTCGACCGCGGTGGCGGTCAGCGTCTTCGTGTCGTTCAGGAAGCCCAGCAGCGTCTTCGCGCTGGTATTGATCGAAACTACCGGGCTGGGGTTCGTACCGCCACCGGAGTCCGGGCCCGGAGCGGGATCGGAGCCGCCCCCTCCACCGCAGCCGGCGAGCGCGGCGAGCGCGGCTGCGGAGAAGACGATGTTTCGGCGAGTAGTGGAAGCCATGCGAGTCCTTGTAAAGAAGAAGATGCTGTCTAGGGCGGGACTGTTCACGTCACCGGATGACCGAGTCGCGGGCCGAGGAACCATCCGGGAGTCGCCGCTGAAGCCAATGATAGGGGGGGCGCCGCCACGAGGTTTGTGAATAACTTCCGGACGGGATCGATGTTCACGACTCGCTACAGTTTCCGTCCCTACCGGGTGAGCCATTCACGACACCGCCCCGGTCTCTCGCACTTCTGGAACCAGTTCCCGGGCAGGGAAAAGCTTGGCCGCGACGCGCCGCGAGACGGGGTGTCGCCCGACGCACGGACGCCCCGCTCGGCGATACGGCCGAGTCGACGCGGCTCCCAGGATGAGGAACGCCCGACGTGTCCCCGGCACGGCGCCGACGCCCCTGTCCCTGCCACGTGCCCAGCGACCGCACCGATCCGTCAACCTCGCTGATGCGGCTCGCAGCGCTCGCCATCGCCCAGGGCGGGGGCGGGGGTGCTCTGCACGGGCCTGCTGCCCAGGCGCCCCACCTGGGCCGCGATCGCCGGCCGTTCGAACAGGCGGCCCGGTGGCGAGCGCCGCGGTTGTACCGTCGCTGATGGCCTTTGGCGGACTGCTCTCGGCCCACCTGTCGGTGGGTCTGCTGTGGGCGGGCGAGGCCGCGCGCGAAATCCTCGCACCCTCGGGCTTCTCGATCGAGCTGGCGGCCATGACGGTCGCCGCGACGCGTCGGCTTGGTCTGGCTTCGCAGCACGAGGCGTGATCGGGACACCGCGCCGTCGCACCTCGATCCGCTTCGGGTCGCCGGCCGCCAGGTCGTGCGTGGTGCGGACCCTGCGCTCGAGCCGCCCGACCCAGACCGCCGTCGCCGTCGCCTTCGCCATCAGCGCGCCGAGCACCACCGCCACCACCAGCCACACCATGGGCGCCGACCGGAGGGCAAGCGCGGCGCCTCGGCCGAGCTGATCACGCCGACGGCCGCGCGGCGCTCGAGCGTGGTCTGGCTGACCCGCTCCTGGACCGCGTCGTAGTCGCGCTGCGCGTTGACGACGTCGCGCTGCTCGCGAGCGCACAGCGCGCCCGGAGAATCGAGAAGAACTGCCGCACGGTCGCGATATCTCCCGAGCGGCCCTGACGGTTCAGGTCAGAAGACGCTCTCTCGGATAAACAGCAGGTCATCGGGGCGGATCGCGTCCTCGAGCTTCGGCTCGAGCACCTGCACTGACTTGTTGCCGTACCGCCGGTGAACGCGTACGCCGCGGTCGCTACCGCGCAGGGTGAGGCCGCCGCCCTTGGCGATGGCTTGGGCAAGGGTCATGCCACGCTCCAGCGTGTACATACCGGGCCGGTTGACTTGACCGTAGATATAGAAGTTCGGCGCGCGGTTGACGTAGATCACGTCGCCCGCCACCAGCGCCGGATCTTTCGACACGTCGCCTGAGGCGAAGAGGTCGACGAGGTCGACCTCGACGCGCTGCGCAGTGCCGCCCCGGCGGGTGATCAGCACCACCTCGTCGGCCCCGGTGGGCGCCACGCCCCCGGCCAGCGACAGCACCTCGGACAGGCGCATGCCGGTGGTCTCGAGCGGGTAGCGTCCCGGCCGGTTGACGTTGCCCAGCACGGACACCTGCTGGCTGCGGAAGGTCGTGATGTTGACCGTCACCTGCGGGTTCTGCAGGAAGTTGCCGCTCTTGAGGCGGTCGGCAATCAACTTCTCGACCGCGGTCGGCGAGAGCCCGCCGATGCGCAGCGCGCCCAGCAGCGGATACGAGATCGCGCCGGCTTCGGACACGCGGGCCTCCACGGTCAGGTCGGGGTTCTGGAACACCTGGACGCGGACCACGTCGCCCGCGCCGACGACGTAGTCGTCGCGGGACTGAAGCGATTGCGGCACGCCGGCATCGCGTGCAGCCGGCTGGGCGGCAGCGGTCCAGCTCGCCGTGACCATAAGGACAGCGACAAGGAACCGGGAGAGGAGTGAGGGCAGACGCATGTTCGATCACCTTCCATCGCGACGCGCACGGCGCATGGGGAACGACCTGTTGTTCGGCAGGCGGGAGAGTGCCGGATAGTAGACCAGCGCAGGCGGCCCGATGGTGACCGAGCGCACAGTAGCGGCGCCGGCGCTGGTGCTCACCGTGTCGGAACGACCGGTCCAAAACGCCGCGCCCGAGTAAGCGTCACAAACGGGCACCGCCACATCCGAGAACCGGTTCGCGCCCACCTGCGTGTCGTCGGCCTTCACGATGCCGGCACCCGCGATGTTGACCAGCACGTTGCCGTGGATGCGGCCGCGAACCGGCTTCTTGCAAGTGCCATTCGGCCTGGAGGCGGTCGATGCGAGCGTCGCGTCGGTGCCCGCGGCGGCATTTGGCACCGTCGAAGCGCTTGCGAGGGTGCCGAAAGCTCGGAGCCCCCAGGTGAAGAGCCGAGTCCGGGGTGGCGGCCGGAAGGCGCGCACCCCGGTGAATGCGGTCAGAAGAACGCGCGGATGCCCGCACCGACGACGTTGTCGGTGAACTCGAACAGCGCGTAGTTCGACGAGCGCCTGTTCGCGTAGGCGAACCCGTTGAGGAACACGTTGCGCGCGAACTCGTAACGCACGTCCAAGCCGAGCCGGGTCAGCGTGTCACGCCGCTCGGACAGGCCGCTGATCAGGAAACCGGGGTCTCCCGAATAGAGCCTCCGCTCCCAGGACAGCAGCGGCACGAGCGACGTGCGCCCGGTCAAGCGGATGGTCGGATCGAACGCGATCCGCTGGATCTCGACATAGCTCGCGTTGATCGAGGTGTCCGCCGCGATGTCGCGGACCAGGTTCAGGCGCATCGTGACCGAGCCGGTCCAGGGCCACTCGATCAGCGCACCCAGGGTCACGCCGCTGAAGTTGCGCTGCGAGAACGTATCGTAGTCGCGCTTCGTGTAGCCGGCCGTGCCGACGACGCGCGCTTCGTTCGACGGCTTGTACGTCAGCCGCGCGAGCAGCGCGTTCTGCGCGAACGCGTTGTCGACGCCGCCCGGCAGGACGTTGCCGTTGGCGTCCGTGACCTGGCGGTTCGGATACTCGCCGTCGGTGCGGCGGTAGAAGAAGTCGAGGTCGGTCGCATTGGCCGGCTCGTAGCGCAGGCCTCCTTCGTAGCCGCGGAATGTGTAGTCGTTCTGGCGCTGCAGCGTCGCCGAGTTGTCGAGCGTGTTCTGATCGACGGCGGCGAACACGCTCCAGGCGGGCGTGAAACGGAAGCCGCCGAGCGCGCGCAGCAGCACGCGGTCTTCGAGGTTGTCGACGAACGAGGTCGAGAAGGGCGTGCGAAAGCGCGTGAACCGGACCTCGGCCTGGGTGTACGCCGGACGCCCCCATTCGGCATCCCAGCCGCCACCCGCCGAATAGCCGACGAAGTCGAGGCGGGAGTTGTCGAAATACTTGGTCGGGGTGGCCTGCGCGTCCAGACGTAGCTTCTGCCGCCCGAAGTCTCGATCGAAGCCGATGAACAGCGGCACCCTCAAGATCGTGTCGGAGCGCCCGTTGCTCGGCAGGGCGAACAGGTTGGAGTGGTACTCCAGCTCGGCGCCTGTGCCCAGGCGCAGCACGTCGGACTGGTCGGGCGCGATCTCGGTCTGCGGGAAGAGCTGGGTCTGCGCCTGGGCCGTTCCGGCGCACAGCGCGATCGAGAAGGCGGCGGCCCGCGCCGCAACTCGCCGTGAGGCGTTGAAGTTTTCAGTCATGAGCACCCTGATGAGAACTGGCGCACATCCGCGTCGTGCGAGGGCGCCGAGAATGGCCCGACTCGAGCTCAGTATCCGGCCTGCGGGGACGGTACCAGCTTTGCACCCCCCTCGCTAGAAGACGACAACTCTATGGCTACGCTGCCTGCGGCACGACCCCTCAGAGAACTCGCGCCCATGAAGACCGGAGCGGCAGGGCTCGGGTCGCTTCTGCATCGCGCACTCGACCCGGCCATCGCCGTGCTCGCGCTGATCGTGGCCAGCTACCTCGCCGACCGGCAGGTGGACACGCCGGAGTGGATCCTGGCGGTGATGGCCTTCGCGCTATCCTTTCCCGGCGGCCTGTCGTTCCGCGCTCAGCCGCCCGGCCAGCTTCGCCGTATCGCCGCCAACTGGGGCATCGTGGCCGGCGTGCTGCTCGCGATCGGCATCGCGCTCGGATCGGTGAGCACTTTCGACGTCGAGCAGCTTGCATTCTGGGGCGTCGGCACGCCGCTGATGCAAGCGGCCGCCCATTGGATCGGGCCGAAAGTGCACTCCCGGGTGTCCTCGTTGCGACGTCACAACACGGCGATCGTGATCGGGGCGAACCCCCACGGGCGCGCGCTCGTCCGGGCGATACAGTCAGACAAGACCTCGCAGACGCGGTTCACCGCCTACTTCGACGATCGCGAGACCGACCGCCTCGGGCCCGAGCTCGAGGTGCCGCTGTACGGGCGCATCGAGGCGGTCGCCGACTTCGTTCGCGCCAACCATGTCGACCACATCTACATCGCGCTGCCGATGGCGTCGCAGCCACGGATCCTCAAGCTCCTCGACCATCTGCACGACACGACCGCATCCATCTATTTCCTGCCGGACATCTTCCTTTACGACTTGATCCAGGCGCGCGTTGACATCGTCGCCGGCATGCCGGTGGTCGCGGTTTGCGAGTCGCCGTTCTACGGCACAACGGGCTTCATCAAGCGGCTTTCCGACCTGGCAATCACGGTCACCGCGCTGACGCTGACGCTGCCGCTGATGGTCGCGGTCGCAGTCGCGATCAAGTGGACCTCGCCCGGTCCGGTGCTCTTCAAGCAGCGGCGCTACGGGCTGGACGGGCGCGAGATCGTCGTATGGAAGTTCCGGACAATGCAGGTCCAGGAGGACGGTGCGACCGTGACGCAGGCCACGAAGGAGGACCGCCGGGTGACGCCGATCGGCAGGTTCCTGCGCCGTTCCTCGATCGACGAGCTGCCCCAGTTCTTCAACGTGCTCCAGGGTCGGATGAGCGTGGTCGGTCCGCGGCCGCATGCGGTCGTCCACAACGAGACTTACCGCAGGCTGATCAAGGGCTACATGATCCGTCACAAGGTCAAACCCGGGATCACCGGGTGGGCGCAGGTCAACGGCGCGCGCGGCGAGACGGATACAATCGAGAAGATGAACCGGCGCATCGAATACGACCTCGAGTACCTCCGGAGTTGGTCGCTGCGACTGGATCTGCAGATCGTGCTCAAGACCGCCCTGCAGGCGATGCGCCGAGATCCGAACGTCTACTGAACACTTGTAAGCCGGCGCCAGGCGCACCGCGGTAGCCCGCGAGCCCGAGAGCGGATCCGGCCACAGAACCACACGAGGCTGATCCGTGGCACTCCAGTTGCAGACCGTCGTTCCCGGCGCTCCGCCGCAGCGCACCGCGCTCGGTGCCGGACGTACCCGCGTGCCGGCACGTCCCGGAACGCGTTACCAGCTGTTGGACGACGCTGGCCAGATCCCGGCCGGCGTCACCATCAAGCGCATCGAAAACGGGGTCGTCATCGACGGACTGCCCGGTGACCGCAGCGTCGAGATCACCGATTTCTTCACGGCCTGCGGTCCCGACAGCGCGACCACTTGCGAGATCTCCACGGCCGAGCTGGGCGGCAAGGCACCGATCACGCCGTCCTCCGACCCGCTCGGCGCTTTGTCCGACGGCTCGTTCCTGCTCTACGGCGGCGGATCGCAGAGCGGCGCGCAGGGCCTCGCGGCGCCGATCATCGCGGCGACGGACAATTCCTGGAAAGCCATCGGCGCCGGACTCGGCGGCATCGCGATCGCCGGCCTCGCAGTAGGCGGCGGCGGCGGCAAAGGCGAGACACCCGATACCGTCGCCCCGGCACCGCCAACCATCACCAACAAGGCGGCGCAGAACAGCGCGACCCCGACGTTCACCGGGAATGGCGAACCCAACAGTACGGTGCTGCTGCGCATCGACGTCGATGGCAACGGCAAGATCGACGGCAGCGATCCGACCTTCCAGGTCAGCGTCGGCGCGGACGGCACCTGGACGCTTCCCCTCGCCGGCAACGCGCCGGTGCTCGGTTCCTGGTCGGGAGCACTGCCGGACGGCAACTACATCGTGGTGGCGGTCGCGCGCGACGCGGCGGGCAACATCAGCCAGCCGTCGTCGACCACGGTCGCGATCGACACGAAGGTGCCGGCTACCCCGACGATCGACCTGATCGCAGGCGACGGCACCGTCTCGGGCGCCGAGGCGGCCGCCGGCGTCGTGGTCACCGGCACGGGCGAGGCCGGCACGTCGATCCGGATCACGTGGGGATCGGTCAGCAAGACCGGCACGGTCGGTGCCGACGGCAAGTGGGACTTCCTGTTCGGCCCCACGGAGATCCCGGCGCAGCAGGGCTCGAGCCTCGTGCAGGTCACGCTGACCGATGCGGCCGGCAACGTCAGTGCCGAAGGACTGCGCCCGGCGCAGATCGCGACCGCACCCGCCGCGCCAACCATCGATATCGTCGCGGGGGACGGCGTCGTCAGCGGCGCCGAGGCCGCCGCGGGCGTCGCGGTGAGCGGCAGCGGCGAGTCCGGGGCAACGGTCAGCGTCACCTGGGGCTCGACCGTCAAGACCAGCTCGGTCGCCGCCGACGGCTCCTGGAGCGTGCTGTTCGGCACCGCCGAGATCCCGGTCACCCAGGGCGCGAGCCTCGTGCAGACCACGCTGTCGAACGCCACCGGCAACGTCAGCCCGACCCTCTCGCGAGTCGTGATCATCGACACCCAGGGTCCTGCCGCGCCCGCCATCGCCAACGGACCGCTCACCAACCTCGCCCTGCCGACGTTCAGCGGCAGCGCCGAAGCGAACGCCAAGGTCCGGGTCTCGGTCGACCTCGCCGGCAACGGATCGGTCGACGCGATCTACGAGACCACGGCGTCGGCAGCAGGCAGTTGGTCGGTCAACACCCAGGCACCCGCCGCTGGGACCACCTTGGTGTCCGGAAGCATGGGCGCCGGCTTCGCCGACAAGGTCGGCGTCACGCTCGTGCAGAACACCGTGGCGGCCGTCGCGATCGACGCCGCGGGCAATACCGGCGTGGTCGCCACCACCTCGATCGCACGTGACGCATCGATCCCTGCGGCACCGGTGATCAACACCGTCGCAGGCGACAACACCGTCAACTTCGCCGAGCGCGGCACCATCATCATCACCGGCACCGTGCCGGTCGAATCGTCGGGCCAGCCGGTCACCGTCACCTGGGGCGGCACCTCGAAGACCGTCACCGCGGCAGGGACGAACTGGTCGACGTCGTTCTCGATCGGGGAGATCCCGGCCGACGGTGCTGCACCGGTCACCGCCATCTCGCAGAGCGCGGCCGGGGTGCAGGGTGTGCAGGGCACGCTGAGCGTCACGGTCGACGGCACGGTGCCCGCCGCCCCGTCGCTCGCGCTCACCGCCACCAGCGACAGCGGCACGGTCGGCGACAACGTCACCAACGACACGACGCCGACGGTCCGCGTGGCTCTGAACGGCATCGGCGCGACCGCACCGGTACTCAACGACGTGGTCCGTCTGACCGTCGCCGGCACGCAGGTCGGTACGGCCACGCTGTTGGCCACCGACATCGCCAACGACTACGTCGACATCACCACCAGCGCGCTCGCCGCCGGCTCGCGCACCATCGCGGCCACCGTCACCGACGTCGCGGGCAACCCGTCGCCGGCCGGCAGCCTCACGCTGACCATCGACACGAGTACCCCCGGCGCGCCGGTCCCGACGCTGACCGCGGCGAGCAACAGCGGCTCCACCGCCGACCTCGTCACCAGCGACCCGACGCCGACCATCCGCGTGAGCTTCACCGGCGCGACGGCCGGCGACGTCGTGGGGCTGACCGTGGGCGGCAGCTCCGTCGGCACCGCCACGCTCGGCGCGCCCGACATCGGCGCCGGCTTCGTCGACATCACCACCACCACCCTGGCCGACGGCGCGCGGACGGTCTCGGCGACGGTCACGAACGGCGCCGGCACCGTCTCGACGGCGGGCACGCTCGCGCTGACCATCGACACCGTCGCGCCGGCCGCGCCCGCGATCACACTGACGGCCGCCAGCGACACCGGCACGTCCGGCGACTTCATCACCCTCGACACCACGCCGACGCTTCGCGTCACGCTCAACGGTGCGGGCGCCACGGCGCCGGCGGCCGGCGACGTGGTCACGCTGACGGTCGGCGGCCTGACCGTCGGCACGGCCACGCTGACCGGCACCGACATCACCAACGACTTCGTCGACATCACCACCAGCGCGCTGACGCCGGCCGCGGGCGTGCAGACCGTGTCGGCCACGGTCCAGGACATCGCCGGCAACCCCTCGACCGCGGGCACGCTGGCGGTCACCATCTCCAACGACGCGACGCCGCCCGCCGCGCCCACGCTGGCGCTGGCGCCGGTCAGCGACACCGGTACGCCGGGCGACGGCATCACCAACGACGCCACGCCCGTGGTCCGCGTGACATTCACTGGCGCGGGCGCGACGGCGCCGGTGGCGGGCGACTTCGTGCAGCTCTCCGTCGGCGGCACTGCAGCTGGCACCGCGACGCTGACCGGCACCAACATCACGAACGGCTTCGTCGACATCACCTCGACCGTGGCCCTCGCCAACGGCGTGGCCACGTCGGTCGGGGCGACGATCCGCGACATCCCCGGCAACACTTCGACGGCGGGCAGCGCGACCCTGACCGCCGACACCTCGCCACCGCCGGCGCTGGTGGCCGGTACGAACTTCACGTTCTCGATCACCGACAGCCTCTCGGTCGCCTACACCGACATCAACACGGCCGTCACCACTGGCACCGCTACGAATCCCGACACCTCGCCGCTGGTCTCGTTCAACCTCATCACCGCCATCGGCGCGGGCGAGTCGATCGTCATCAACCGGGGCACGCTGCTGGGCGGGGCCTCGGTCGACATCCTCACGGTGACCGCGACCGGCACGGTCACGAACAACGCCACGCTGGCCGGCAACACCGGCACGGCTGAGGCCTACGTCTACCGCGCGGATTACGTCGACAACGCCGGCAACCGCACGCAGCTCGACATCGACGCGGCCGGCGCCGACAACCTGTACGTGATCCGGGTCGCTTGAGGCCGCGGCCCGCCGCGCTGCGCGCCGCGCCACAACGCACTGCCGCCGCCCGGACGTCCGTCGGCCCGGGGCCGGGCGTGACCGGCGATTCGTCTATCCTTTCCGGATGCTTCGCCCCGACCCCTTGAC
>JBIIPQ010000247.1:0-6445 GCA_044342535.1 Burkholderiaceae bacterium | reverse complement strand
CCGCGATCACGGTCGCGCCCTCGGCGGCGAAGAGCGTCGCCGTGGCGGCGCCGATGCCGGAGGCGGCGCCGGTGACGATCGCCACCTTGCCGCGCAGCCGCCCGAGCGCGCCGCTCGCGCTCACGGGGCGGCCGGCGGCGGTGCGGCGCCGTCCGCCGAGGGCGGCGACTCCATCAGCGCCCAGCCCTCGCCGTCGCGCCTGAGCCAGCCGCCGGTGGGCGTGGCGAAGTGCGTGCCCAGCACCAGCGCCGGCATCGCCCCGTAGCGCTCGAGGAACGCCCGCCGCGTCGCGCGGGCCATCTCGGGCTGCCAGTCGAAGCGCGAGCCGAGGTCGGGCTCGCAGCACTGGATCGGGTGGTGCATCAGGTCGCCGGTGATCACTGCCACCTCGCCGCCCGAGACGATGCGCACCGACACATGGCCGGGCGTGTGCCCGGGCGTGGACTCCAGGCTCACCTCGTCGGTCACCGCATGGTCGACCTCGACGAGCTGCGCGAGGCCGGCATCGAAGATCGGCGTCACCGAGTCGGCCATCACCTGACCCTGGTCGATGGTGCCGTCGTTCTCGGCATGCGCCGTCCAGTGCGCCCACTCCGTGCGGCCGAACAGGTAGCGCGCATTCGGGAAGGTCGGCACCCAGCGGCCGTCGACGAGCCGCGTGTTCCAGCCGACGTGGTCGACGTGCAGGTGCGTGCACAGCACGGTGTCGATGCTCGCCGGATCGAAGCCGGCTGCGGCCAGGTCCTGCAGGAAGCCGCCCTGGCGCTGGTGCCAGCGCTCGACGAGGCGCGGCTTGTCGTTGCCGATGCAGGTGTCGACCGCGATCCGCCGTCCGCGCGACTCGACGACGAAGCAGTGGATCGAGCCGATCAGCCGGCCGCGTTCGTCGACGTGCCGCGGCCGCAGCCAGCCGTAGCGGCCGATGCGCTCGGGCGTGAGCGCATCGCCGAACAGGAAGCTCGCCGGGCTGGAGTTCTGCATCTCGACGACCTGCGTGATCCGCACGTCGCCCACGGTCCATCGCTTCATCACACGCCTCCGCTCGGCCCGCAGGCTACACCGTCCGGCCGTCTCGCTCGCGCCGCGCCTCGAAGGCGGCGATCTCGGCCTCGTGGCCGAGCGTCATGGCGATCTCGTCGACGCCCCGCAGCAGGCAGTCCTTGCGGAACGGGTCGATGTCGAAGCCGTCGACGCCGCCGTCCGGAGCGCGCACCGTCTGGCTCGGCAGGTCGACGTCGATCGTCGCCCCGGGGGCAGCCCGCAGCGCGGCCCGCAGCGCCTCGACCCGCTCGGCGGGCAGACGGATCGGCAGTACGCCGTTCTGGAAGCAGTTGTTGAAGAAGATGTCACCGAAGCTTGGCGCGATGAACACCTGGAAGCCCCGGTCGACCATCACCGTCACCGCGTTCTCGCGCGAGGAGCCGCAGCCGAAGTTGCGGTCGGCGACGAGGATGCGCGCACCGGCGAAGGCCGGCTGGTTGAGCGGGAAGTCGGCGCGCGGGCGGCCCTGCGCGTCGAGCGTCAGGTCGTGGAACATGCCCTCGACCTGCTCGGCGCGGGTGCGGCCGAGATAGCGCGCGGGGATGATCTGGTCGGTGTCGACGTTGGCCAGGTCCAGCGGCACGGCGACCGCGGCAAGACGGGTGAACGGCGCCATCTCAGGCTCCCTGCGCGACGAGACGACGCACGTCGGTGAAGCGGCCGGTGACCGCCGCGGCGGCGGCCATCGCCGGGCTCAGCAGGTGGGTGCGCACGCCGCGCCCCTGCCGGCCCATGAAGTTGCGGTTCGAGGTCGACGCGATCCGCTGCCCCGGCAGGCCGGTGTCGCCGTTCATGCCGACGCACATCGAGCAGCCCGGCTCGCGCCACTCGAGGCCGGCCTCGCGGAACACCGCGTGCAGGCCCTCGGCCTCGGCCTGCCGCTTGACGAGGCCGGAGCCCGGCACGACCCAAGCGGGCACCACCGCCTTGCGGCCACGCACCACCGCGGCCGCGGCGCGCAGGTCCTCGATGCGGCTGTTCGTGCACGAGCCGATGAACACCCGGTCGACCGCGACCTCGGCCATCGGGGTGCCGGGCACGAGGCCCATGTACTCGAGCGACAGGCGCATCGCGTCGCGCTTGGCCGCGTCGGGCGCGTCCGACGGATCGGGCACGCGGTCGGTGATCGCGACCGCGTCCTCGGGGCTGGTGCCCCAGGTGAGCATCGGCGCGATCCGGGTCGCGTCCAGCGACACTTCGCGGTCGAACACCGCGTCGGCGTCGCTCGGCAGCGTGCGCCAGCGCGCCACCGCGCGGTCCCAGTCGGCCCCGGCGGGCGCGAGCGGGCGGCCGTGCAGATAGGCGTAGGTGGTGTCGTCCGGCGCGACCATGCCGGCGCGCGCGCCAGCCTCGATCGACATGTTGCAGACCGTCAGCCGACCCTCGATCGACAGGCCGCGGATCGTGCTGCCCGCGTATTCGATGACATGGCCGACGCCGCCCGCGGCGCCGATCCTCGCGATGATCGCGAGCACCACGTCCTTGGCGCCCACGCCCTCGCCGAGCGCGCCGTCCACGGTGATCCGCATCGCGCGCGGCTTGCGCTGCCACAGGCACTGCGTGGCCATCACGTGGGTGACCTCGGACGAGCCGATGCCGAAGGCGAGCGCGCCGAGCGCACCGTGCGTGGCGGTGTGAGAGTCGCCGCAGACCAGCGTGATGCCGGGCTGGGTCAGACCCTGCTCCGGGCTCACGACGTGGGCGATGCCCTGGCGCGCGTCGTCGATGTAGAAGAAGCGCGTGATGCCCGCCTCGCGGGTGTTGTCGCGCATGCCCTGGACGTGGGCGCGGTGCTGCGGGTCGGGGATGGCCTCGAGCGTGGGCGCCGCGGTCGAGGTGTAGTGGTCGGGCGTGGCGAGCGCGAGCTCGGGTCGCCGGACCTTCAGTCCGCGCTCGCGCAGCCGGTCGAAGCCGGGGCCCGAGCCGTCGTGCATCAGGTGGCGGTCGACGTAGAGCAGGTGGTAGCCGTCGCCGCGGTCGACGACGACGTGCGACTGCCAGATCCGGTCGAAGAGCGTGCGGGCCGCGGCCATCGGGTCGATCCGGCCGCTCACTTGGCGACGACGGCGGCCGAGGCGGCCGGCGCGGCAGCGGGCGCTGCAGCGGGCGGGTCGCGGAACGCGGTGCGACGCGCATCCCACTCGGCCGCGCCGAAGCGCGCGAACGTGAGGGCCGGCGAGGTCTCGGTGCGCGGCTTCGGATAGCGGCCCTGCGCCTTGACGCCCTCGAGGGCCTCGTCGCAGGCGTCGATCACCGCCCCGAGCAGCAGCCCCGGCAGGATGGCGATCGCGTAGCCCAGGCGCTCGGCCTCGACCAGCGGCAGGTCGGGCGTGCGGCCGCCGTAGACGATGTTCAGCAGGCACGGGCCCTTGACGCGCGAGGGCACCGCGGCCACCTCCTCGAGCGTCTGCGGCGCCTCGACGAAGACGACGTCGGCGCCGGCGGCGAGCGCCAGGTTGGCGCGCGCGATCGCCTCCTCGAAGCCGAGCACCGCGCGCGAGTCGGTGCGCGCGATGATCGTGAAGTCCTTCGTGCGGCGCGCGGCGGCGGCGGCGCGGATCTTCGCGACGTAGTCCTCGCGGCTGATGACCTCCTTGTTGTCGAGGTGGCCGCAGCGCTTCGGGAACACCTGGTCCTCGATGTGGATGGCGGCCACGCCCGCGCGCTCGAACTCCTGCACCGTTCGGAACACGTTGAGCTCGTTGCCGTAGCCGGTGTCGGCGTCGCTGATCAGCGGGATCGAGATCGAGTTCACGATGCGCGTCGCATTGGCGACCATCTCGGTCATCGTGATCAGGCCGTAGTCGGGATAGCCGAGCGTCATCGAGGTGCCGGCACCGGTCATGTAGGCGGCGGAGAAGCCGGCGCGCTCGATCGCGCGGGCGGTGATGCCGTCGACGGCACCGGGGGCGACGACGAGCTTGCCGCTGCGCAGCTGCGAGCGGAGGGAGGCGGCGTTGGACATGGGGGTGACCTCTGGGTAGGGGGTGTCAGTGCGTGCCGGGCGCCACGCGCATGCCGAGCGCCTCGGCCTGTCGCGCGACGAACGCGCGGCGCGTGGCGTCGTGATGCTGGCCGGGCGTGCCGCCGCGCACCACGCCGGGCCCGGTCGCGCCCCAGAAGGGCGACAGCGACTCCGGCAAGGTGATGCCGTTCGGCGTGGACAGCCACAGCCGGTAGAGCGTGCGCTTGAGCGAGCCGTCCTCGTGGTCCTCGAACGCGGTGCGCGAGTGCAGCGTCGTGAAGTCCGACAGGATCTGCACGTCGCCCGGTTCCAGCCGCATGCGGAACATGATCTCCGGTCGGCGCAGGATCTCGTCGAGCAGGGCCATCGCCTCGGTCTGCGCCGCGCTGCAGGCCGGCGCATCGTCGAACCTGAACCCGTTGGTGATCCGGTTCCGGTTCCAGGTGCAGCAGACCTCGTCGCGGGTGCGCGCGAAGATCGGCATGAGGAACCACGGCGCCATGCCCTCGGGCTGCTCGCCCTGGCGGCTGTGCGGCACCGGCTGCTCGAGCACGCGGGCCAGATCGGGGCGCTCGTCGACCAGCACGCGCCACGCGGCCACGCCACTGCTGCACAGGCTGTCGCCGCCGACCGGTGCCTGGTTGTAGCAGGCGAGCAGCACGACGTCGCCGCCGTCGACGTGGAAGTCGAGCTCGGACTTCGACGAGTAGCCGCGACCGGTCGGGCTGCGGTAGACCGCACCGACGTCCTTGACCGGATTGATGTAGTTCGACATCCGGTCCTGCGGCCGCGCCACGCCCAGATGCAGGCCGATCGCCCAGGTGAGGCACTCGAAGTCCTCGGGCGCGAGACCCTCGCGCGGCAGCCCCTTCACCAGCACGACGCCGCGGCCGTGCTGCGCGTCGTCGACCGCGTCGCGCAGCCGGCCGACCACGCGCTCGCCGAACGGGAAGTCCTCGCGCCGGTATTCGAGGAACGGCTTGCCCGGCACCCGCCCGGCCCGCAGGCCGGCGAGCAGGTCGGCCCGGTCGGTGTCGTCGAGCCGGCGGATCCAGCCGGTGTCGCGCTCGAGGTCGGCGACGGTCCAGGCGGCGGCGTCGCGGCCATCGCGGCAGGCGGTGGTGGCGGGTGCGGCGAGCACCGCAGGCGTCGGATCGGGGCGCGCAGTCGGTTTATTCACAGCTTCTCACTGGATCGGGAAACGGCGCACCAGCTCGCCGAAACGCTCGCCGTCCTCGCGCACGCGCGCGGCGAACTCGGCGGGGGTGTTGCCCACCGGCGAGGCGCCGAGCACCGCGATCGACTTCAGATAGGTCTCTTCCTTCACCGCATCGCGGACCGCGGCGGCCACGCCGTCGATCACCGCCTGCGGCGTGCCGAGCGGCGCGAAGAGGCCGTACCAGGTCTCGGCCTCGAGCTGCGGATAGCCGGACTCGGCGGCCGTGGGCACGTCGGGCAGCACCGGCGAGCGCTTGCGGCCGGCGCTCATCACGATCCTCAACTTGCCCGACTGCTGGTACGGGATCACCGCGGTGTAGCCCATCAGCGCCATGTTCACGCTGTTGCCCACCAGGTCGGTGATCAGCTGGCCGCCGCCCTTGTAGTTGACGACGACCATCGAGGGCAGGTCTACCGCGAGCATCTGGCCCTGCAGCCGCGCGATGTTCTCGGTGGTGCCGTACGAGCAGGGCTGCGCGGCGGTGCGGCAGTGCCTCACCACCTCCGGCAGCGTGTTGCCCGGAATCGCGCTGTTGACCACCACCACGCCCGCGAGCGTGGCGAACATCGAGATCGGGACCAGCTGCGTGGACGGGTCCGCGCCCTTGAAGCCCGGCAGGTGCCGGTTGAGCGTGAGCGAAGGCAGCTGCACGAGCAGCGTGTAGCCGTCGGGCTTCGCGTCGATGACGCGGCGCGAGCCGATCAGGCCGTCCGCGCCCGGCGTGTTCTCGACGACCACGTTCTGGCCCCAGATGCGCGCCAGCTCCTTGCTCACGTGGCGGGCCAGCGCGTCGGTCCCGCCGCCTGGGCTGTAGGGCACGACGACGGTCACCGGCCGGTCGGGCTTCCAGGCGCCCTGGGCGGCGGCGCCGGGTGCGGTGGCGAGTGCGGTCGCGGCGAGCGCGGCGCACGCTGACGCGGTGCGCAGCAAGGTTCGGATCAGGCCCATCGAGATGTCTCCCCGGATCGCGGGCGTCTGCGCCCGACGTCTCGGCCCCGCGTGCTGGACGCGGCGACCTGTGTGCTTGTTATACTCACAGGATCACTCGGCGCCTGTCAACTGCGCACCCGCCGTCCCGGAGCGTGGCCGGGCGGCGCGGGCCCGCGGCGGAACGGCCCGCACAGACGACGGCTCCGATGCCCACTCGCTCGCCTCCGAAGGCACCCCGGCCGGTCACGGCGGCCCCGCCCCCCGCGCGGGCGAGCGGCATCGCCCTGCAC
>JBIIPQ010000246.1:0-6466 GCA_044342535.1 Burkholderiaceae bacterium | reverse complement strand
TGCGCTGCGCCTCGCGCGCCATGCAGCGCGCCGTGCCGCCGCCGGACTCGCGCGGCTCGGCCTTGACCGGCTTCCAGTCGGTGCGCAGCTCCGGCGGCATGCGCCGCGAGTAGGTGTCGACCGCGGTGTCGACCCACTCGGGCATGCGGGTGCCGACCGCGATCACGCGCAGCAGCATCGCGTCGCGCGTGGTGCCGGTGCCGAGGGTCTCAGGCGGCCGCGCGGCCGACGCCGCCCGGGGCGCCGAGCTTGACCCGGACCGGCTTGCCGCCCCAGATCTCCTCGAGCTTGTAGTAGGCCCGGATGTTCGGCTGCATGATGTGGACGACGATGTCGCCGAGGTCCACCAGCACCCACTCGCCGGTGTCCTCGCCCTCGACCGAGATCACGTGGCCGCCCTTCTCGCGGACCTTGTCGCGCACGCTGGAGGCGAGCGAGCGGGTCTGCCGGTTGGAGGTGCCGCTGGCGATCACCACGCGGTCGAAGAGGCTGGTCAGCCCCGTGGTGTTGTAGACCTCGATGTCCTGCGCCTTGACGTCCTCGAGGGCGTCGATCACCAGGCGCTGCAGTGTCTTCAGATCCATCCGTTCGTGTTCCTCAAGGCTGTCGATACAGCCTGTTCGAGCCAATATAGTCGAGAACCGCGGGGGGCGACAGCCCGTCCGGGCGCTCGCCGCGTTGAAGCTGGGCCCGCAGCGCGGTGGCCGACACCGGGACCGCGGGCATGCTGAAGAGGACGATGGCGCCGGCCGGCGCGTCGGGGAGCGACTGCCGGCCGCGTGCGGCGAGCTCGGCCTCGAGCGCCTCGGGCAGGCCGTCGAGCCCGACGCGCTCGCGCTGGGTGGCGGCCACGTGGGCCAGGCCGAACAGCTCGCGCCAGCGGTGCCAGGTGGGCAGGTTGCGCAGCTGGTCGCTGCCGATCACCAGCACGAGCATGACCGCCTCGCCCAGTTCGGCGCGCAGCTCGGCCAAGGTGTCCACCGTGTAGGTCGGCCCGTCGCGCCGCACCTCGCGGTCGTCGACCACCAGGCGCTCGTCCGCCGGCAGCCCGGCCAGCGCGAGCCGGGTCATCTCGAGGCGCTGCGCCGAACTCGCACCGGCCCCGGCCTTCTGCCATGAGCGGCCGGTCGGCACCAGGCGCACCTCGTCGAGCGCGAAGGCATCGCGCGCGGCCCGCGCGAGCGCCAGGTGGCCGACGTGCGGCGGATCGAAGGTGCCGCCGACCAGGCCGATGCGGCGGCGCGTCGCCACCCGCGTCGCCACCTATACCCAGTCCCGCGGGCGCAGGAAGTCGGTGTAGAGCCGCGCCTCGGGCGTGCCCGGCTCGGGCTGCCACATGTAGCGCCACTTCACGACCGGCGGCATCGAGCACAGGATCGACTCGGTGCGCCCGCCCGACTGCAGCCCGAACAGCGTGCCGCGGTCGAAGACCAGGTTGAACTCGACGTAGCGCCCGCGCCGGTAGGCCTGGAAGTCGCGTTCGCGCTCGCCGAACGGCATGTCCATGCGCCGCTCGACGATCGGCACGTAGGCCTCGAGAAAGGCGTCGCCCACCGAGCGGGTCATCTCGAACGAGCGCTCGAAGCCGAGCTCGGAGAAATCGTCGTAGAAGATGCCGCCGACGCCGCGCGGCTCGCTGCGGTGCTTGAGATAGAAGTACTCGTCGCACCACTTCTTGAAGCGCGGATGCAGGTCGGCGCCGAAGGGCTCGAGCGCCTGTCGGCACACCGAGTGGAAGCGCACCGCGTCCTTCTCGAAGCCGTAGTAGGGCGTGAGGTCCATGCCGCCGCCGAACCACCAGACCGGCTCGGCGTCGGGCGTGCCGGGGGCCGCACCGGGACGCGCTGCCGCGATGAAGCAGCGCACGTTCAGGTGGACGGTGGGCACGTACGGATTGCGCGGGTGCAGCACCAGCGACACGCCCATCGCCTCGAAGGCGCGGCCGGCGAGCCCCTGCCGGTGCGCGGATGCCGACGGCGGCAGCTTGTCGCCGGTGACGTGGGAGAACAGCACGCCGGCGCGCTCGAACACGCGGCCTTCCTCGAGCACGCGGCTGATGCCGCCGCCGCCCTCGGGGCGGTCCCAGCGGTCGGTCGCGAAGGGCGTGCCGTCGACGGCCTCGAGGCCGGCGACGATGCGGGCCTGCAGGCCCTGCAGGTAGGCATGCACCGCCGCGGTGTCGACGGTGTCGGTGGCGGGGCTGCGGTCGCTCATCGCGGGCTCTCTCTGTGGACGTGGGGGCGCGGTCGCGGCCTCAGCCGCGCTTGGCCGAACCGGGCCGGCGCGACAGCGCGCGGTGGCCGATATCGCGGCGGTACTGCATGCCGTCGAAGCGGATGCCGTCGATCACCGCGTGGGCGCGCGCCTGCGCCACCCGCACCGAGTCGCCCAGCCCGGTCACGCACAGCACGCGGCCGCCCTGGGTGGTGAGCGTGCTGTCGGTGAGCGCGGTGCCGGCGTGGAACACGAAGCAGTCGTCGGAGACCACGGCCCGCTGCCCGACCCCTTCGATGACGTCGCCGCGGCGCGGGTCGTCGGGGTAGCCGTGAGCGGCCAGCACCACGCCGAGCGCCGTGCGCCGGTCCCATTCGATCTCGGCGCGATCGAGCTGCCCGGCGATCGCGTGCTCGAACACCTCGGTGAGGTCGCTCTTGATCCGCGCCATGATCGGCTGCGTCTCGGGGTCGCCGAGCCGGCAGTTGAACTCGATGGTCTTGGCGCGGCCGCGGTCGTCGATCATCAGCCCGGCGTACAGGAAGCCTGTGAACGGGATGCCGTCGGCAGCCATGCCCTGGACGGTCGGCATGATGATCTCGCGCAGCACCCGCGCGTTGACCTCGGGCGTGACCACCGGCGCCGGCGAGTAGGCGCCCATGCCGCCGGTGTTCGGGCCCTGGTCGCCGTCGCGCAGCCGCTTGTGGTCCTGGCTGGAGGCGAGTGCGAGCACGTTCTTGCCGTCGCACATGACGATGAAGCTCGCTTCCTCGCCCTGCAGGAACTCCTCGATGACGACGCGCGCCCCCGCCGAGCCCATGCGGTTGTCGAGCAGCATCATGTCGATCGCGGCATGCGCCTCGGCCGCCGTCTGCGCGACCACCACGCCCTTGCCGGCGGCCAGGCCGTCGGCCTTGATGACGATCGGCGCGCCCCGCTCGTCGACGTGGGCGTGCGCCGCCGCCGCGTCGGTGAACGTGCGGTATTCGGCGGTCGGGATGCCGTGGCGCGTCATGAAGGCCTTGGCGAAGTCCTTCGAGGACTCCAGCTGCGCGGCGGCCTTCGTCGGCCCGAAGATCTTCAGCCCCTTGGCGCGGAACAGGTCGACGATGCCCGCGGCCAGCGGCACCTCGGGACCGACGACGGTGAACGCGACATGCTCGCGCTCGGCGAACGCGGCCAGCGTCTCGAGGTTGGTGATCGGCACGTTCTGAAGGTTGCGCTCGCGCGCGGTGCCGCCGTTGCCCGGTGCCACGTAGACCACCTGCACGCGGCCCGACTGCGCGAGCCGCCAGGCGAGCGCATGCTCGCGACCTCCCGAGCCGACGACGAGGATCTTCATTCCGGCAGCACCGCGTTGGTGTAGACCTGCTGGACGTCGTCGAGGTTCTCGATCACGTCGAGCAGCTTCTGCATGCGCGCCGCGTCCTCGCCCTCGAGCTCGGACTCGGTCATCGGCTTCATCGTGATCTCGGTGACCTCGGCCTTGAGGCCCGCGCCCTCGAGCGCCGCCTTGACCTGCGAGTAGTCGTTCGGCGCGCAGAGGACCTCGATGCCGCCCTCGTCATCGCTGGACACGTCCTCGGCGCCGGCGTCGATCGCGACCTCCATCACGCGGTCCTCGGACGTGCCGGGCGCGAACAGGAACTGGCCGCAGTGCTTGAAGAGGAAGGCCACCGAGCCGTCGGTGCCGAGGTTGCCGCCGTACTTGGAGAACGCGTGACGGACCTCGGCCACCGTGCGGGTGCGGTTGTCGGTCATCACGTCGACGATCACCGCGGCGCCGGCGATGCCGTAGCCCTCGTAGCGGATCTCCTCGTAGTTGACCCCCTCGAGGCCGCCCACGCCCTTCTGGATGGCGCGCTGCACGGTGTCCTTGGGCATGTTCGCGTCGGAGGCCTTCTCCACCGCGAGCCGCAGCCTGGGGTTGATCGCGACATCGCCGCCGCCCAGCTTCGCGGCCACCGTGATCTCCTTGATCAGGCGCGTGAAGAGCTTGCCGCGCTTCTCGTCCTGGCGGCCCTTCCTGTGCTGGATGTTGGCCCACTTGGAATGCCCGGCCATAGAGGAGTCGACCCTGTTCTGAGTGATGCCGGCGCAATGGGTCCGCGGGGAGCCGCGGGGAGCCGCGACCCGGCGCGGCGGCGGTCGCCGAACTTGCCGGTCCCGCGGCAACATGGTGCAATGCCGACGAAGGATCGGTGATTTTAACATCGACATACCCATGCCCGAGCCTCTCCTCATCGCCCGCCACGCCGACACCGACCTGTGCCTGCTGCCGGCCCTCGCCAACCGTCACGGGCTGATCACCGGGGCCACCGGCACCGGCAAGACCGTGACGCTGCAGGTGATGGCCGAGCGCTTCTCCCGGGCCGGCGTCCCGGTGTTCATGGCCGACGTCAAGGGCGACCTGACCGGGCTGTCGCAGGCCGGCACGCTGAGCCCGAAGCTCAAGGAGCGGCTCGACCGGCTGGGGCTGCCGGAGCCGGAGTTCGCCGGCCTGCCGACCACCCTCTGGGACGTGTACGGCGAGCAGGGCCATCCGCTGCGCGCCACGGTCTCCGACATGGGGCCGATGCTGCTGGCTCGGATGCTCAGCCTGAACGAGACCCAGGAGGGGGTGCTGAACCTGGTGTTCCGCATCGCCGACGACAACGGGCTGCTGCTGCTCGACTCCAAGGACCTGCGGGCGATGCTCCAGCACGTCGGGGACAACGCCAAGCAGTTCACCACCGAGTACGGCAACATCTCGGCGGCCTCGATCGGCGCGATCCAGCGCGGCGTGCTGTCGCTCGAGAGCCAGGGCGCGGACAAGTTCCTCGGCGAGCCGATGCTGAACTTCGACGACCTGCTGCAGACCGATGCCCGCGGGCACGGCGTGGTCAACATCCTGGCCGCCGACAAGCTGCTGAACGCACCGCGCCTCTACGCGACCTTCCTGCTGTGGCTGCTCTCCGAGCTCTTCGAGAAGCTCCCCGAGGTCGGCGACCGCGACAAGCCCAAGCTGGTGTTCTTCTTCGACGAGGCGCACCTGCTGTTCGCCGAGGCGCCGTCGGCGCTGCTGCAGAAGGTCGAGCAGGTGGTGCGGCTGGTGCGCTCCAAGGGCGTCGGCGTGTACTTCGTCACGCAGAACCCGCTCGACATCCCCGATACGGTGCTGGGGCAGCTCGGCAACCGCGTGCAGCACGCGCTGCGCGCGTTCACGCCGCGCGACCAGAAGGCGGTGAAGGCCGCCGCCTCGACGATGCGCGCCAACCCGACCTTCGATGCCGAGGCCGCGATCTCCGAGCTCGCGGTCGGCGAGGCGCTGGTGTCCTTCCTCGACGAGAAGGGGCGGCCGAACATCGTCGAGCGCGCCTTCGTCGTGCCGCCGGGCACGCGCATCGGACCGGTGAACGATGCCGAGCGGAAGGCCCTGGTCGCGGGCTCGGTGGTGGCCGGCATCTACGACGAGACGGTCGATCGCGAATCCGCCTACGAGCGGCTGCGCGGGCGCGCCGGCGGCGGGACCGTGCCCGGCAAGACCGGCGCGGGGCCGGCGACCGGCACGGCGGGCGATGCTTCGGCGGCCGGGGCCGGCGAGTCGGCGCAGGGCGGCGGCTGGGCGGACATGCTCGGCGGTCTGCTCGGCGGCGGCGGCAAGGGCCGCAGCGACTCGGTGCTCGAGGCCGCCGCCAAGAGCGCGGCGCGCTCGATGGCGACGACCGCCGGCCGCGAACTGGTGCGGGGCGTGCTCGGCACGCTGCTGGGCGCGTCCTCGACGAAGCGGCGCCGCTGAGCGCACCCGGGCGGCTCGCGACGCGGACCGCCCTTCATCCGATCGGACCCGCCGTGGCGCGCGGCCCGCATCGACACGACGACACACGACGACGGAGACGATTCGCATGGACCTCGGTATCGCGGGCAGGTGGGCGCTGGTGTGCGGCGCCAGCAAGGGGCTGGGCTACGGATGCGCGCTGGCGCTGGCCCGCGAGGGCGTGAACCTGGTGATCAACGCGCGTACCGCCGGGCCGCTGGCCGAGGCCGCGAAACGGATCGGCGACGAGACCGGCGTGACCGTGATCGCGGTCGCCTGCGACATCACCACCGAGGCCGGCCGTGCCGAGGCGCTGGCCGCGTGCCCGCAGGTCGACATCCTGGTGAACAACGCCGGCGGCCCGCCGCCGGGCGATTTCCGCACCTGGACCCGCGATCACTGGATCGCGGCGATCGACGCGAACATGCTGACCCCGATCGAGCTGATCAAGGCGAC
>JBIIPQ010000245.1:0-6505 GCA_044342535.1 Burkholderiaceae bacterium | reverse complement strand
GCCCGCGCGCGCTCGGCCCAGTCGGGGCGGTGCGGCGCCAGCAGCACGGCCGCCTGGGGCGGGGGGATGGCGACGACGACGCTGCCCACGCCGTGCGCCACCACGTCACCGCCGGTCTCCAGCACCCAGCCACCGGTCTCGTGCCGCAGCGCATCCACCGTGCAGCCGGTCACCAGCGGCAGGTCGGCGAGCAGCGCCCGGCAGAGCGCCGGCGTGTCGGGAGTTGGCACCCACTGTGGCGTTTCGTCCCTGTCCAGGCGGCCGTCCCGATCGACGACCGGTGCCCAGCGGGCCAGCAGACCGTCGCGCTCGGCCGCCTCGACGAACCCCTGGAAAGCCTCGGAGCGTGCCTCGAAGGCGGGCGCGCCGTGGTCGAAGCGCACGGGGTTCAGGCTGCCGTCGGGACCGGTCCACTCGGCGCGGCGGCTCGCCATGCGTCCGCCCACGCCGCGGGACTTGTCGAAGACCTGCACTGCGAAACCGGCGTCGGCGAGCGCACGGGCGCAGGCGGCCCCGGCGAGGCCGGCGCCGACGATGGCCACGCTCGGGCGCGGCGCGGCGCTCACGAGGCGCGCTCCGGTCGGGCAGCGGGCCGGTCACGCGCGGTGCTGAGGTGAAGGGCGTCCATTCTTGGATGATAGGTCGATCCGACTCAGTCGCGACTCCGAAGGGGCATTCGGGTCATTCCGGGGCTATGATCCGACTCGCTACCGACTCACCCCACCCATGACCTCCGACCCCGACGCCCCGGCGGACGACGCCCTGCAGCCCCTGTTCCGCAGCGCCGCGGTCGCGCGCCAGGCGGGGATGCCGGTCGCCACGCTGCGGATCTGGGAGCAGCGGCACCAGGCGGTGCGGCCGGCCACGGCGCCCTCGGGGCATCGGCTGTATTCGGCGGCGGACGTGGACCGGGTGCTGCTGCTGCGGCGGCTGACCGCCGAGGGCCATGCGATCGGGTCGGTCGCGGGGCTGGAGACGGGGCAGCTTCGGCGGCTGGCGGCGTCGATGCCGCCGTCGCCGTCAGGGGCTGCGGCGAGTACGCGGGATGCGCCCGTCGGGGCCGGGTCGGCGGTCGCCGCGTCGACGGCGGCGCACGCCTCGCCCCTCGGGCGCCCCACCGGACCGCTGCGGCTGGTCGTCATCGGACGCGCCTTGGCCACGCGCCTGCAGCGCCCGGCGGTCGCCCGTCGGCTGGCCGCAGCCGCGCGCCTCGTCGCCGTGTTCGACACGCCCGAGGCGGCGGCGGCCGGCGCGGCCGATGCGCTCGGCGACGGTCTCGATCCGCCGGACGATGTCACGCCGCTCGACGGCATCGACCTGCTGCTCTGGCAGGTGCCCGACCTGCCGGCCCGCATGCCGCCGACGCTCGGGGCCGCGGGCGCGGCGTGGCGGGCGCGGCGCACGGTGGTGGTCCATCGCTTCGCCGGCGCGGCGGCGCGGCGGGCCTTCGAGGACGAGGGCGCGCGCGTGCTGCGCGAGCCGCTCGACGACGAGGCGCTGGGGGCCTGGCTCGCGACGCACGAGGGGCAGCCCGATGCGCGGCCCGACGCGCGGCCCGAGGCGACACACGACCCGGCCGCGCTGCCGGACGTCCGCGTGCCGGCGGCAGACGCAGTGCCGCCGCGCCGCTTCGACGACGCCACGCTGACCGCGATCGCCGGGCTGCCCTCGAGCGTGGCCTGCGAGTGCCCGCGCCACGTCGCGGAGCTGCTGATGCAGCTCGCGGGCTTCGAGGCCTACAGTGCGGCCTGTGCGTCGCGCGGCCCGGCCGATGCGGCGCTTCACGCGCACCTGCACCAGGTGGCGGGCCGGGCGCGCGTGCTGTTCGAATCGGCGCTGGAGCGCGTGGCACGGCACGAGGGACTGTCCCTCCCCAACCTGATCGAACCGACGGAGAACCCATGATGTGGACACGCCTGATCGCCCTGCTGCTGCTCGCCTGCGTGCAGGCTCCGTCGATGGCCGTCGAGGAACCGGGCTACGAGGTGCTGCGCCGGCTCGACGCCACGGACGTCGAGCTGCGCCGCTATGCGCCCTACGTGGTCGCGCAGGTGCGCGTGGACGGGCCGGCGGATCGCGCCGACAGCGAGGGCTTCCGCGCCCTCGCCGGCTACATCTTCGGCAAGAACAAGGGCGAGCGGCGCCTGGAGATGACCGCGCCGGTGACGCGGGCCGCCGAGCCGGTGAAGCTCGAGATGACGGCGCCGGTCACGCGCAGCGCCGATGCATCGGGCTTCGTCGTGCAGTTCGTGCTGCCCCGCGGCGTGACGCTCGCGACGGCGCCCGAGCCGATCGATCCGCGGGTGCAGCTGCGCGAGGTGCCGGCGGGCGTCGTCGCGGTCATCCGCTATTCGGGCTTCTGGTCGCAGGCGAACTACGACGAGCATCTGGAGCGGCTGCAGGCGGCGCTGCGCGACGCGAAGATCGGCTGGACCGGGGAGCCCGTGCTGTCGCGGTACAACGGGCCGATGACGCCGTGGTTCCTGCGCAGGAACGAGATCTGGCTGGCGGTGGAGGGCGCGGGGCGGTAGATCAGCCCTCCCTCAAGCCACCACCTCCCCCACACCCCGCCTCAACGACCTCGGCATCGCCGCCCCCCGCCCGAACCGGACCACGAGATCGGGCCGCTGGCCCGCGAGGCCCACCGACTCCGCGAACGGCAGCCTCAGCCCCGCCACCTCCACCGGCTGGTTCAGGAACGCGTTGCGGATCCCGAGCGCCGTGGCCTGCAGCGCGAAACGCTCGTAGCAGCGCCCGACCTCGACCCAGTTCGCCTTGTCGGCGGTCAGGCCGACGAACACCGCGATGCCCGCGGAACTGCGCACCTGGCCGGCGTACCGGTCGTTCTCGCCCTTGGGGGTGAGCAGCCAGCGAAACGCCCGCCGGCCGATCCACGAAGGGATGTTCGGACTGCCGGAGCTCACGCTGTACAGGCCGTCGCGGGTGCGCACGGCTTCGGCGCCATTGAAGCGGATCCAGGTCTTGAGCTCGGCGACGAAGGCGGGGTCGGCGAGCTGCGCGGTGTTGCCCTGGATGACGTAGTCGAGGGTCCGCTCCATGGTCGGGCGATCGGTCAGCAGCAGGAGGCGCACGGTGCCGGAGCTGCCGGCCCGCTGCAGCAGCGACAGTGACAGGGCGGACAGGGGCTTGCCGTCGTAGTCGCCGCGGGTGCACTGGCGATCGGGGATGGCGGTGTAGAGGCTGGAGGTCAGGGCAGGGGTGGGCACGAGGCTCACGTGGATGGCGTCGCCGGCGGGGTCGAAGCGCGCCTCGCCGCGCAGGCCGTGGGCGAGGGCGGCCTGGATCAGGTTCTCGGTGGCGCAGCCGAGCGAGACGAACAGGTGGTGGTCGTCGGGATCGACGGCGGGGCATCGACGCGCGAGGTCGGGCAGGACGGTGATGGCGCGGCCGGCGGGGTCGAGCGCGAAGGTCCAGCACTGGGTGTTGTGGCTGGACGGAGCGAGGGTTGCGCAGCGGACGAGTTCGCGGGCGAGCGGCTCGCCGACGAGGCCGGTCGTGGCGCCGGCCTGCCAGGTGCGTGCGGCGGTGGCGGCGTAGCTGTCGGCGGCGGACTCGGAGGCGCACGCGCCCAGCGCCAGCGGACCGGCCACGATGACGGGCAGGGACGCGGCGAATTGTCTGCGGGTGGTCATGCAGCGGGGCCCGGTGAAGACGCAGCCGTGGGGTGCCCGCGGAAGACGCCGTGCAACCGTTCGACCGTGAACGGGCGCGTCATGACCCCATCGTCTGCTACGGGGCAGCCCCGGGTCTGTACGGTGGCGGACGCAGCGCGGTGCCGACCTCGGTCAGCGCAGCGCCGCCTCCTCGCGCAGCAGCTCGACGTGCGCCTGCCCGATCACCTCGACCATGTCCCGCACCGCCGGCGGCAGCACCCGTCCGCGCAGCCGCACGATGCTCCAAGCGGTGCGCATCCAGTCGGCCTGCAGGATCGGCACGAGCTGCGCGGTGCGCAGCTCGGCCCGGACCATGCCGAGCGAGGCGAAGGTGAAGGCATCGGTGGTGGCGACGATCCGTGCGGCCATCCCCACGGACGGGCATTCGATGGCCGGAAAGGGCGGCATGGCCGCGCTGCCTCGGGCTGCCAGGATCGGCTTGAGCACCCTGGTCGGCAGCATCACCACCTGCACGTACGGGAACGCCAGCAGGTCGGCGAGGGTCGGACGGGCCACGCGGGTCAGCGGGTGGCCGCGGCGCACGACGGCATGGCCCGGGACCGGCTCGAGCGCGGCGATCTCCTCCACCGCCTCGTCGTCGGCGAGCACGCTGCTCTCGGCCACCGCGAGGTCCAGGGTGCGCGATCGCAGCAGGCGCGGCATCGCGACCGGCACCTCCTGGCGCAGCCTCAGCCGGATGCCGGGATGGGTCGCCGCGAAGCGGGGCGCACAAGCGGGTGCGAGCAGCTCGGCCGCGTACGCACCGAACCCCACCGAGATCTCGCCAGCGACGAGCCCCTTGGCCTGAGCGACCTCGCGCTCCAGGTCGACCGCGCCGGCGAGCATCTGCGCCGCATGCTCGAGGAAGACGCGGCCGAAGTCGGTCGGCGCGTGACCCGAGCGGCGACGGTCGAACAGCGGCAGGCCCACCCGCGTCTCCAGCTCCTTGATGCCGCGGCTGAGCGAGGGCTGCGAGACGTCCAGCGCTTCGGCGGCGCGGCTGAAGCTGCGGTGCTCGGCCAGCGCCAGGGCCTGACGCAGGAGTCTGAGGTCGAACTGCACGGCAGGGCGCCTCCAGGGCGGGCGAAGCATGCGCGAACTGCATGCAGAGCATAACGGACATGAGATTGCCCTATCTGCAGTTCTGGTCGTTCACCCTCTACGACACCGTCACGCGGGCCCCGCTGCAGACGCCGCAGGGCGCGGCCGGCGGACGCCCGTTGCGCTGCGCTCTGGACGCCACCATGGCCGAGCAGCACCCGCAGCTCTGGACGGACGAGGGCTGCATCGTGCTCATGCCGTTCCGCCGATGCACGAGGAAATCAGCTTCCCTGAACGGAACTGTAGTGTCCTATGCGGAAGTCAGATGCACCCGCCGCTCCACCAGCACCGCTGCCCGCCCCGCCGCCCCCAACGGCGCGATCCCCAGCCCCTCCAGCCGCCCCAGCAGCTCGGCCAGCACCTCGTCCGGCCCCCGCACCCAGCTCGACGCGAAGCACCGCCAGAACACCCACCCCGCCCGCTCCAGCACCCGCTGGCGACGCACGTCGGCCTCCCACTGCTCGGGCCCGTGGAACGCGTCGCCGTCGCATTCGATGGCGAGCCTGCGATCGAGCGCGCCCTCCACCACCAGATCGATCCGGAAGCCGCCGGCCGGCACCTGCGGCGTGACGCGGTAGCCGCGCGACATCAGCGCGGTGAACACCTCGCGCTCGAAGCCGGACTCGCACAGCGCGATCAGGTCCTCGGCGGGGGCCGCGTCCGGCGCGTCCTTCGGGTCGAAATGCACGAGCAGCCCGCGCCGCAGCGCGTCGTTCGGCGAGAGCTCGGCCAACTGCACCGAGCGCACCAGGTACATCCGGTCGCGCGCGCGTGACGCGGCCACGTTGTAGCGCTGCTCGAACGGCAGGCCCGCGTTCGCATGGCAGTTGTCGCGGTCGACGACCATCGTGAGGAACATGATGTCGCGCTCGCTGCCCTGGAAGGTCGGCGCATCGCCCACCGCGAACTCGCGGCGCATCAGCTCGGCGGCATCGCAGCGCTGGCGCACGACCTCGTCGACGCGGCGCGCATGGGCCTGGCCGCCGAGCAGGGTCACGACGCCGAGCGTGCGGCCCTCGAACCTGGGGTCGGCGAGCAGGGCCTCGATCTCGTCGGCGATGGCCTGGGCCTCGCCCTCGTTGATGTCCTGGCGACCGCGCACGCCGTGGGGCACGTACAGGTCGACCAGCGGCGGGTCGATGCGCTCGGAGGCGCGCGCGATGCGCAGCGGCAGGATCTTGCCGCCGTAGAACGCCCGGTTGCTGTACGCGATGATCGGCGGCACGCAGCGGAAGTGCTCGCGCAGCATCACCTGGTGGGCGGCGAACACGCGTGCGGCGAGGTCGTACAGCGACTTCTCGGGCGTCATGTCGACGCCGTGGGGCTGGTCGGCGAGGAAGCGCGCGCGCAGCTCGTCGATGCGGGTGGCCTCGATGAAGCCCGAGGTGGGCGAGACCTGCTTGTCATCGCCGACGACGAGCACCTGCCTGGCGCGCAGCAGCGCGGGCAGCGCCCACAGGTTGGACTGGCTGGCCTCGTCGACGATCACCAGGTCGAAGGCCCCCACGCGCGCGGGCATGGTCTCGGACACGCGGGCGTGGCTCATGATCCAGCACGGCACGGCGTCGGCGGCATCGAGCATGGCCTCGCGCGCGTCCTGGCGGTAGCGGGCGGCGTTGGTGCCGGTGCCCTTGCCGAGCCGTCTCATGGCGGTGGCGTAGCCGTTGAGCGCGGCCATCACCGCGCCGGTGGTGTTGGCGCGGGTGGCGAGCCATGCCGACTGGGCGGCG